>JANXYC010000302.1 GCA_025350305.1 Cyclobacteriaceae bacterium
TTGCAAGGAATTTCCGGCATAAACGGTTTCCCCCTTTCAGTCGTACCTCCTTTCAGGAACCCCCATTTATTCCGTTCCTCCCTGCGCAAATTTCCATCCTAAGCCTGCTGAGGCACCATAATTAATTCAAACGATTATGGAAAACACAAATGAAAAAAGACGGTACCAGGTGACCGAGATTCAGCTCACCTACAAGTCAGGCGTGAAGCCCTCGTTACGTCCTAAAATCTCCGGCTCAAAAGTTCAGGGAATCTTCGAGGTCTCAACCGGCGGAGTATCCGAAACTGTAGCTGATCCGAAGATAATCTTCGCAGCAGCCATCAAGGCGAATTCTTCCGGAATAATAGTGGCTCATAACCATCCCTCCGGGAATTTGAGAGTCAGTCAGACATTGATCTCACACGAAAGCTGAAGGAAGGAGGAAAGATTTTGGAGATTCAGTTACTTGATCACATTATTGTTACAATGGAAGGTTATTTTTCCTTTGCTGATGAGGGGCTGATTTAAGCTCCTCTTTTAGGAAATGGTTCAATAGATTTTGAAGTCTTTTGAATCATTTTATTTCCTTCAAATCTCAACAAATCTTATCTTTATGAACGAGTTCTTCACAAACGATTGATTCAAACTGCCGGTAAAATCAGGTGAACTGTTAGGTGAACTGCTAAAAAGTGTTCTTATAAGTTACTGTGAAATAGAGGGTTGTGAGAGGATTCATCATCATCTCACCCCGATAACCTTACTCAAAATCACTACGCCAATAAGTCCGAGGATGGAAATTATCGTTTCCATTGCACTCCACGATAAAAAGGTTTGCTTGAGCGACAAATTAAAGTATTCTTTAAACATCCAGAAACCCGTGTCATTCACATGTGAGCATAAAAGGCTTCCGGCGCCTACACTCAGCACCATCAATTCGGGGTTCACACCCGGTCCTTGAGCCATTGATGACACGATACCTGCAGCTGTCAGACCCGCCACCGTTGCCGACCCTATTGATAAGCGAACCACCGCCGCTATCAACCACGCCAAAACCAGTGGAGACAATGACAATCGTGTTGCCTGGATGGCTACTTCATTGGCTACACCGCTGTCTATCAAAACTTGTTTGAATCCACCACCGGCGGCAATCACCATCATGATCATCGCGATGGCTGAAACAGAGTCTTGCAAGAATGTCATCATTTGCTTCACAGACATCCCCCTTCTCCAACCCAAAAAATAGCAAGCAAGAAGCAACGCCAATAAAAGAGCGAGGACAGGTTCACCAAGAATATGAATGACCGGGCTATTCAACCCTGGAAAACTAGTACCAACGGTAGCGAACGATATTAATAAGACCGGGAATACAGCCAGTCCAAAACTAAGTCCTACGGATGGAAGCTCCTCAATCATTGCGGCTACGGGAACTGACTTAATCTCACCAGTCTTTATATATTTCATAAACCTGGCAAAGAATGGACCGGCAATCACCGCAATTGGCAAGGCCAGCACGAAACCATACATCAGCGTCTTTCCAATATCTGCCTTGAAAATAGAAGCAATGGCTGTGGGACCTGGATGAGGTGGGAGAAATCCATGGGTTACTGATAACGATGCTGCCATCGGAATTGCAACCCATAGCAACGGCACCTGCGATGTTTGTGCGATTGAAAAAACCAACGGAACAAGGATTACAAAGCCCGCATTATAAAAAAGAGGAATTCCAACCACCAGCCCCGTGAGCATCATGGCCCACGGCAACCTCTCTTTGCCAAATTTTGAAACAAGTGTTTCACTGATCTGACGGGCAGCGCCGCTGATTTCAATCATTTTTCCAAACATGGCACCAAGCCCCAGCACCAAGGCGAGGCTTCCAAGCGTATCACCCACACCGGTTTGAATAGATTTTATTACCATGTCTGGCGCGATGCCAAGAGAAAGACCTGCCACGATGGAAACCGTCAGCAGTGCCAGGAGTGGATTTAATTTAAGTAATATCAGTGCCAGCAGTAAGAGAATGCACCCGATGACGATGATCAACGTCATGGCACCTAAACTTTTGAAATTTTATTCAACAGATGAAAATCATCGGACAAGTGCGGATACAGATTTTCGAACACCGCGAAATAATGGCCGTATGCTTCATGCGCGGTTTTGTCGGGATAATATATTTTCTCCGTAGGAAATTTAAAATTGGTTTCAACACCCAGTGCCTTGAAACCCATCAGCGCTGCCCCGAGTGAAGATGCGTCTTCTGTTCCCCGTACGATGACTTCCTTTCCAAAAATATCCGCCGCAATCTGTACCCACTGCGGGGACTTGATAAAGCCTCCGCTCGCCACTACTTTTTGATATGCCCCGGAGTTCACCTCCACAATTTCGGCTATGGAGAAAAGTGCATATCCTATACCTTCTAAAATTGCCCGCATGAAATGTTCGATGGAATGTTTTTGACGAACACCAAAAAATACACCGGTCGATTCCGGGTCAAATACAGGAGCTCGTTCACCAAGAAGGTACGGTAGAAAAATCAGGCCATCTGAACCCGCAGGAATCATTGCTGCCCGTTCACCAAATAATTTTACGTCGACTTTTTCCTTTAGGAATTTTTCTGAAAACCATTGCACCAGGATCGCGCCATTATTCGTGGCACCTCCGGAGATAATAGTCTCCTCATCGAGAAGGTAATGAAAGGTTCTGCCGTGTGCATCCGGGTAATTTTTCGCCACTTTCTTTCTCACCGCACCACTGGTGCCAATGGTGAGGGACAGCGTCTGCTCATCCATCGCGTCACTTCCCAGATTCGCAAGACAGCCGTCACTTGCTCCAATGATCCACTGAACATTGGGAGAGAGGCCTAAATCCTTCGAACGCTGTTCATGGAGATTATTAAAAATCTTGTAAACCGAACAAGGAATTGAAAGTTGCTGAGCTGAGACACCGGCCGTCTCGATGGCTATTGTTGACCAGGATTTTGTAATGGTGTTCAATAATCCCGTGGCCGACGCAATAGAGTGATCGACGGCAAACTCATGAAATAGCTTAAACCAGATATATTCCTTAATGCCGATAAATCTGGTTGTCTTCTTGAAAAGTTCCCCTTGATTTTTCTTTAACCAAAGAAGTTTGCACAAGGGTGACATCGAATGAATGGGCGTTCCGGTCTCCTCGTAAATTTTTTGCCCGATGGTAGATGCCATTTCGCGTGCCTCATTCTTACTTCGTAAATCGGCCCAGATGATCAGCGGTGTAAGAGCCTCCCCGCCCTCATCCACTGCCATCAGGCTATGCATAGCACTACTGAAACAGACCGCTTGCACATTTCCGTTGACTTTATCAGCAACATGCCGGATGATCTTTTCTACCGCATTATGAATCTCTTGCGGGTCTTGCTCGCTAAAATCCGGCTGCGGATGGTGAGTAGGATAAAATTCGCGGGTGCTGGCCAGCACATCTCCACATTGACTGATAACCAAGGCTTTCGCGCTGGTGGTGCCGATGTCTACAGACAGGATGTATTTCAAGTTTCAGGATTAGAGCCCTGAAAAATAAAGAAACCAATTGACTAATAAAATGAAGATTAGCGCTTTAAAAACTTGAAGCAGCTCTGCGAACGACCGTCTTCTTTCAGCGCCAGCAGGTAAACACCCGCCGGAAGGTCTTTCACTTTTAGTCGTATTTCGTGCTCATCGACGATTTCACTTTCCACCTCCAGGGAATTACCAATGATGTTATGCAGGGTAAGTTTGATAGTCTTCGCCAGAGGAGCCTCAAATTTGATACTCAGGTAATCTGTGGCCGGGTTGGGGAAAATTTTCACCAATTTTGTCCCGTCTCCCCGTTCAGGAGAAAACGCATCCTGGCCCTGCCCCAACGCAAATTGGGTTATAAAAGCTAGTAATACAGTGAATAATAGGGTTTTGAGGGGTCTCATTATTTTCCTATTTCTTTCTATTTCAGGGCGTTAGTCACCATTTAGATACAAATTGTAAGCCAGAAGTTTAAAAAAGTAGAAAATTTGTTTCTGTATATCACCATCACGTACAATTACCTCTAATGGTTGGCTTTTCGATACAAATACACCCGGACAGGTTAGTATTCAGCAATTGAGTTAGGCGATGTGAGGAAGAAAAACAAGATTGTCGTTTAACAGACTGATGGTGCAGGTACATCCTGCCTTACGTAATTTAATCCCTTGATAAATCTTTATAGGCATGCGGAAGAAAATCAACCAGGTCAGAAGCAATCAATGAATTTGTCCCTTTTTCAATGGCCGCAAGGTCACCCGTTAAGCCGTGAAGATAAACTCCGAGAATGGCCGTTTCTTCCGCTGAATATTTTTGAGCCAGTAATCCCGTGAGAATTCCCGTCAGGACATCGCCGCTTCCGCCAGTTGCCATCCCGGGGTTGCCCGTGCTGTTGAAATAAACTTCTCCTTTCGGAGTCGCAATGGATGTGTGCGCTCCTTTTAAGATTATTACAGCTTTAGTTTCCTTCGCTAGCTTGATTTGCTTTTCCAAACGTTCAAAATCATCCTTCCATGTTCCAACCAATCGTTCAAATTCTCTTGGATGAGGAGTGAGGATGCTCCCTTCGGGAATTGTGTGCAAAAGCTCCCTTTGAGAACCCATCATATTCAAGGCATCTGCATCGATCACCAGGGGCTTGCCGGACTCCAGAACTTTTTTGAAACCCTGGATGGTTTCTTTTGCCAATCCAAGACCCGGACCAATTCCGATCACGTCAAAAGAATCCAGGGATAAGATTGCAGAAAAAATTTCAGCATTTATGTCAACTGAAACCATTGCTTCCGGAACGCTGGATTGAAGAATTGCATATCCAACTTTCGGAACATGAACCGTCAGCAAACCCACACCGGCACGAAGGGAGGCACGGGAGGCCAAAATACAAGCGCCTATCTTTCCATAGCTGCCGGCAATCAGCAACGCCTTACCATAATCGCCCTTGTGGGCAAATGTTGATCGTTGCTTTAAGATTTTCTTCACACCTTTCCTCGTGACATAGTAATAGGATGTTTTGGCTTCCTTGATATACGATTTAAGCAATCCGATATCCACCACATGCCATTCTCCTACATGCAAATGATTTTCTGGAAACACGAAAGCAAGTTTCGGGAGTTGAAAGGATACTGTGCAATCGGCATTTACAATCGCTCCGGTTGAATGCCCGTCGGCGGAAAGACCGGATGGAATGTCGACAGCAACACGAACGGCCTTGCTTGAATTGATGGCCTGAATTGCTTGTGCATAAATTCCTTCTGCAGGACGCGAGAGGCCGGAACCAAACACAGCGTCAATCAATATGTCGCGACCGGTAAACACTTCAGCGCTTGCAGAAAAAACAAAATCAGAGACTTTTATTCTTTTGTCGAGGCGATCTAAGTTGATTTTGAAATCCGCTGACTCCTTGCCGGGTCCCCGCACAATCCACACACTCACCCAATAGCCCCAATCGTTCAGAATCCTCGCAATCCCAAGGCCATCGCCGCCATTGTTACCCGTCCCGCAAATAATTCCAACTTTTTTTGAAGGATCAAATCGTTGAACAAACCATTGTACAAACGCCAGGCATGCACGTTCCATGAGATCAATGGAGGCAATCGGCGTGTGCTGGAGGGTGTAGGCATCCAACTCTCTAATTTGTTGAGTACTTAGGATTTTGAGCACGAGCGAAGTTACGATCTTTCTCAGAGAAGTTGAGAATTGCCACGGTCTTAAGGCCGCGGCAATTCAAGTACACACTAAGTTTCATGTCATGAAGGCTGTTGTGAGGCCATGAATGATTTCTTGCGAAGCAGTGCTGCGCTGAGCAGACTTATCAGAATTCCCACGGGTAATATTTCTGCAAGAGTCATCCCAAACCGAAGAAGAGGGTTTTTATACAGTTGCTTTGTTTGGTCCATCTGCGCTATGATCTTTTGTACTGCTGCCTCCGTGGCACCGCTGTCTTTTGCCTTGTTTATGCAAAAGGCGGCATACTTCTCCATAAAATCCGGGGCAACGAGATTAAAATAAAATTCCCAGCTAATGGCATACCCCAAGGCTGCGACCAATGAAATCAATGATCCGACTTTCAACGCCTGGCCGAAGGTAATAGCGCCATTAAGGTGATTGTCGCGATACGACTTTACTCCAAAGAAAACCATCGATAGTGCAATGACCATCGAAGTGTAACCCACCAATTCCCCATTCTCAAAGGTCATGGTTCCGTTTTTCCAAAGCGGCGTGGCGCCGAACATGGTTGCCGCAAAGATGGCGCCCGCAATCAAACCAAAAGTGAGGACGATTTTTTTCATAAGATTTTTATTTGTGTGATTAAGGCCCAAATATAACCTGACACTCCCCAAAATCCTTCACCCGAAAGTATGAATTCCGCAATTCGGTTGAAAATCATTCTAAAGTTGATGAAAAACATGAAATCAATATTGAATGATGAATTGGAAATCAACTTCTTAATTCTAAATTCAGCAATTCATTATTCAACATTCAATCCGTCTTTAGATTACGGAATAAGCCGCATTTCCTTCCCCCGCTGCCCCTTGCATGCTGCCTACTTTCTAAACTATTATACCCAATACCTTTGTTTTCTAATCCTACTTTGTCAAGTCAGATAATCTATTGAATAGCATAAGGTGGCAGCCCGAAGAGCGAATCAGAAGTAAGGTCACGAAGAACACCACGAACCACTACGAGCACTGCGAAATCAAGGTCCAGCGGATCATTGGCTCTGTTTCGTTGTGCTCGTTGTGACCCAAAAAATCTAAATATGACAAAGTAGGACTGATAATGTTGCACAATTAATTTGTTACTACACTAGCCTGCCCATCCTTCCCGGTCCAGACTCCGGTACTGGATCGCCTCCGCCAGATGTTCAACTTTAATATCCTCTGTGCCGGCAAGGTCAGCAATCGTGCGCGAAACTTTCAGGATACGGTCGTAGGCGCGTGCTGAAAGTCCGAGGCGCTCCATGGCGGTTTTCAAAAGTTTGATGCCGGCTTCGCTAATCACACAAACATCTTTCACCATGTTAGAAGGCATCATGGCATTGCAGTAAATATTCGTCTGACCTTTGAACCGTTCGGATTGATTTTCCCTTGCTTTCACCACCCGCTCACGGATTTCATCGCTTGTATCTGATTTACGCCGGGCGGTCATCTCATCAAAACTTACCGGCACGACTTCGACATGCAAGTCAATGCGATCAAGTAATGGGCCGCTGACTCTACTTAAATAGCGTTGCACTACGCCCGGACCGCACACGCACGCTTTTTCAGGATGATTGTAATAACCACAGGGGCACGGATTCATGCTTGCCACCAACATAAAATTGGCAGGGTAATCGATGGAGATTTTAGCGCGCGAGATCGTGACCCTTCGTTCCTCCATTGGCTGACGCATTACTTCCAGCACCGTGCGTTTGAATTCCGGCAGCTCGTCGAGAAACAAAACACCGTTATGAGAAAGCGAAATTTCCCCGGGCTGTGGATTGCCACCTCCTCCAACCAATGCCACATCGGAGATTGTATGATGTGGCGACCTGAAAGGACGTGTGGTGATCAAGGATGCATCTTTTCCAATCTTGCCCGCTATGGAATGAATCTTGGTTGTCTCCAGGGCCTCATTGAGCGTAAGCGGAGGAAGAATCGTGGGAAGCCTTTTGGCCAGCATCGTCTTTCCTGCTCCCGGCGGACCGATCATTATTACATTGTGACCGCCCGCCGCGGCAATCTCCAATGCGCGTTTGATATTCTCCTGCCCCTGGACATCCCTGAAATCGGAATCGTAACTATTGATCTTGCTCTGAAAAATATCGCGTGTGTCGATGACCAGGGGTTCGATTTTTTTTTTGCCTTCAAAGAAATCGATAGCCTCCTGCAGCGTTTCTACACCGATGATGTCGAGGTTATTGACGATGGCGGCTTCACGCTCGTTTGATTTGGGAAGCACGAACCCTTTAAAATTTTCCTTTCGTGATTGAATGGCGATGGGTAGAGCTCCTTTGATTGGACGAAGCACGCCATCCAGTGCAAGCTCACCCATGATCACATACTTTTCAAGATCGACGGCTTCTATCTGACCGGAGGCTTGCAGAATGCTCAACGCAATTGGAAGATCGTAGGCCGAGCCTTCCTTTCGAATATCGGCCGGTGCCAGATTCACGATCACTTTATTACGCGGCATAAAAAAGTGTGCTGTCTTGATGGCTGATTCAACCCGATGTGCACTCTCTTTTACGGCTATGTCGGGCATACCACTGATATACAAACCTTGTCCCTGCGTGACGTTCACCTCTGCCGTAATGGTGCGGGCGTCCACTCCATATACAGCGCTGCCGAAAGTTTTAGCTACCAAAACCAGGATTTTTAGGATTACTAAGATGAAAAAGGATTGGAGGAAATGCAATCGGCAAATTGTACTACCTCCTTTTCTACAATTAAAATCGAGGTGTGAGTGATTTTAGTATGGATTTCCTGATGGATGGGCGCCGGCTTTGTGGGAAATACGTCAAATTACATGGCAGATAATTCATGCGAATACTCACAATTAAAAGAAAGGACAGGATTGCAAATCCGTCTTCGTATTGAGATTTATCCTTCGAAAAGGTCAGGATTGCAAATCCTGACCAGCGCCAAAATCCTGACCAGCGCCAATTCCAGCGCCTATCTGTTTCTCAATCAGCAGAATCAAAATATGAATAACCTTAATATGGATTTCCTGAATTCGATCTGCATAACCTTTATGCGAAACACGAATTTCGACATCCGCCAGCGGTCCTAGCTTGCCGCCTTCATTTCCGGTCAGGGCCACCACCTTCATTCCTTTTTCTTTGGCTGCCTTTACGGCTTGAAGTACGTTTAGGGAGTTGCCACTGGTGCTGATCGCCAGAAGCACGTCACCTTTGTTTCCCAACGCCTCGAGGTAACGGGAAAAAATAAATTCATATCCATAATCATTTCCAACACAGGAAATATGACTTGCGTCGGAAATACAAATGGCGGGTAGGGCTTTCCGAGCTTCGCGGTATTTGCCCGTGAGTTCCTCAGCGAAGTGCATGGCATCACAATGCGAGCCACCATTGCCACAGGAAATAATCTTGCCCCCGGAACGAAGTGAAGTCGATATCAGCGCGGCCGCTTCTTCAATTTTTGCAAGGGAAGCGGGGTTCTTCAAAAAAGCGGACAAAACATCCGACGCTTGTTGTAATTCCTCTGCGATAAGAGATTGGTAGTTCATCACGTATGCCTAAAAATAATCCGGTGTTGAAATGTTATCTGAAAACAATATGATTGACTATTGGGCATCTCTAAAAACCTTGCCTTTTATGGCCTCAACCCGTCACCCTTCTCCGGAAGAGAAGGGTACAAGGGGTTTTTAGAGACGCCCTATTTTCATTCTTTTATCGCGGAAATAATATTTCGTCCCTACGGGACTTTGATATTGATTGGCTCGAAATTTCTATCCAATATTTGGTCCCTATGGGACTGTATTGCGTTCCCTTGATTCATATTTCCTTGGAGGGGCCGGTGCCTTTTGACTCCTGTAAATCGTAAATCTTTGCTTTCAACACGTTGTTCTCCTGGGTGAGCTCTTGCTCGCGCTTCCGGGCGGTACGGCGGTCGATCCAGAACCATACAAAATCGATCATAAAGAGGGTTACCCCAAGAAAAGAAATGAATTTAAACCACGGAATGAATTTTAACAGGCCTAATAAATCCAGATGCCCGTCAACCATGACGGTGAAAATAAATGCACTGAATTGGTAAACTGCGAAAATCAGATAAAGCAGCAGGCGTTTTTGATTCATTCGGTAAAATTGGTTTCAAAATTAGTCTAATTCCTTTAAATCAGGATTATAAAGAAGATTAAGAAATGCACATCTAAGTACGCATGTCAGTTTTTTTTTAATTGTCATCAGTTTGTGGGGACACAGATTACGGTTTAAACAGTGGTCAGTGGGGACGCAAACCACGGAATGAGACCGGACACAGACCATGGAACGAGACGATGATGAACGGGTTATCTATGTCAATTTTTTTGAATGGTACTCAACTTCCAATAAAGTCCCCTTTGCCGGAGGAGTTGATCGTGGCTGCCTCGTTCGGAAATTTTGCCATCCTGTATTACAATAATCTCATCAGCGTGCTGGATCGTACTCAGGCGGTGTGCTATGACAAGGGAAGTCCGGTTCTTCATAAGGTTGAATAATGCTTCTTGAACCAGCTTTTCAGATTCTGAATCAAGTGCAGAAGTTGCTTCATCCAAAATGAGGATGGGCGGGTTTTTCAGTACGGCCCGGGCAATGCTGATCCGCTGTCGTTGTCCACCGGAGAGTTTCGAGCCTCGCTCGCCAATCAGCGTTTGGTAGCCAAGCTCGGTTTGCAGGATGAAGTCGTGGGCGTTGGCAATTTTTGCTGCCTGCGTAACGGCTTCCGCACTGATATCAGACATGCCAAATGCAATGTTGTTAAAGATGGTATCGTTGAACAGGATGGATTCCTGGGTGACTATCCCCATGTGCTTTCGCAGGGATTCAATGTCATAATCACGCAGCAAAACGCCGTCAACAAGCACGTCGCCTTCCGTGGGGTCATAAAACCGTGGTACCAAATCCGCCAGCGTCGATTTACCCCCGCCCGATGGGCCGATGAGTGCGATGGTCTTTCCCTTTTCAACCACCAGATTAATGTTCCGCAACACAAACTCGGTGTCGTACGCAAAACTTACATTTTTGAATTCTATGTTTTTTTCAAAGCTCTGAAGCGGTACGGCATTTGGTTTATTTTCAATCAGCGGCCGGGTGTCAATAACATGGAAAATCCTGCGGGCAGAAACATTACCTTTTTGTAACGCTGTGATACCATTGGAAAAATTTTTTGCGGGCTGAATGATCATGGAGAACATCGCCAAAAAGCCGAGAAATACTTCGGGCTGGAGGGATGAATTTTCACTTAATACCATATTACCACCAAAGAATATGATGCCGGCAATGATCATCACTCCCAAAATTTCAGACACGGGAGATGCCATTTCATTTTTGTATGACATCGACTTGCTTACTTTTCTATAAAACGAGCTCTCCTCTTCCATCTTCTGAATAATGAAATTCCGGGCATTGAATGCTTTTACAACGCGCATCCCGCCAAAGGTTTCGTCCAGAATATTCACGATCCGGCCCAGGGATTCCTGACTTTGGGTGGCCTGTTTTTTGAGTTGTTTAATAATCTCTGCTAAAACACCTCCGGTTATGGGCAGCACGATCAGTGTGAACAATGTAAGCTTTACGGACATGGTGAACAGAATCAGAAAATAAACGATGATGGTAATGGGTTCTTTCAGAACTGCTTTCAAACTATTCATCACAGCATTCTCAACCTCCATGACGTCGTTTGTAAACCGGGAAATCAGATCACCTTTGCGCTCATTGTTAAAATATCCAATGTGCAGGTTAGTGACACTCTTAAAAATATCCAACCGGATATTCCTGACTAAATCAACCCGGATCTTGGTGGCCATGACACGCTCCAGGTAACGGAACACATTCGCAAGGATCACACACGCCATGATCAACACACATACGAACAAGAGCGCATCCAGGCGTCCGTGGTCGCGAATGATGCCAAGGAAATAATGATCAAAAACATTGATCACGTACGCTGTTGAAAATTTAAAGGAAGGTACATCAGGAACTATTGGAGTTTTCTCACCCTGCTTGAAAAGAATTTTCAACATCGGGATGACCAGCACGATATTGAAAGCACCAAAGATTATTCCAAGGATAGAAAAAACAAAAAATAACGTTAGCTTCTGACCAATGTTCCGGGCGTAAGAAAGAATCCGAAGAAAAATATTCATTCCTGAAGTGAAGAATTTAGAAGTCGTATGAACGTGCTGCGATATTCCACCGCAAAGCTACAGAAGTTAAGGTTGTATTATTGTTGAAATAGGGGTTGGGGCTTTTGCTGCTGCGAAAAGTTTGCTTCAGATCAATAAAGAAATTATGGCGCAGCATGTACGACGCCAGTAAATCACTGTAGATAATTGTATTGTCGTATCCCTGCCCTATTTTATTATTGAAATCTTGTTGGCGGGTTAAATAACTTTTGTTGATATCGCCGCCCCAATTCAGAAATGGAGCACCAGCTGCAATGCTTGCGGCACCCTCATCCCGACCGGTTTGAGCGAAGAAGGATTTGATGGTAAGATTCAGTTTTGGCATCGGCTGGTACCGAATGATCGCTGCAACTTCGTAAAAATTTGCCCCCAACGGATGGGCAATCGGCTGCATAAAGTTTGTATAACTGGTAAACTGATTGGCATGTGTATATGCGTACGGCCTCACAACATTTCCTTCGAGTTGCAAATCAAGATTATTAATGCCCGCTACGTCGATGTATTTAACACCTGCTTGTATGGAAAACTTATTGGCCCACCACCCGTTACCGGCACGTATATTTTTAAGAACAAATTCGTCTAATACAATTTGTCCGTAAAACGATAGGCGCTTACGTGCAAGCCATTTCCAATCAAGACCAAGGACAACATTATCAGTGCTACCATTCTGTTGCTCAACGGCGCGGTAAAAAATAACAGGATTCAAGTAGCTCAATTCGAATACACCGCCATTGACAGAATCCTGCGGCGCAAATATTATGGATTCAAAAAATCCAAGATTAAATTTCTTGCCAATATTGATGCTCACCTGATGAAATGCCATAAATTTATCGGGAATGCGTTTAGTTCCTGTCGTGCCACTGGAGGATGAGTTTACCTGGGCCGACATCCGGCTTAGTTGAAAAAAATAGTTCAATTTCCATATCTTGGCATTCGCGCGAAGGAACAGGTTGGGTGGAGAGAAATCTGAAAAAATCAACGAACGAAAACCATTCCCAATGTTCGTTCGGTCATGACCGAATTGCATCCAGATATGTTTGGAGATGTTAAAGTCTATGTACGCGCGCGCTTCAAAAAAATCAACACCACCATTCTTAAAATCTTTCCAGAAGCCCTGGTGTGGAACAATATAGTATCCGTAAATATTCGAGTAATCAGAAACATACGACGGCAGGCGGGCCTGATTCTCTCCCAAGTAAGTATAGAAGCCAATTTTTCGATCAATCATGCCACGGATTTCAACTCCACGTGTATTAATAAAAAGTGAATTACCCGACCGTGAATCCTTTCCCATTCCCAAATACAAAACCGGATTCACATGCAGGTCAAAGTCAGGCTTGTCTACGTAAAATAAGTCCGACTTCTTTTTATATAGATCTTTCAACAATGGTTTCTTGCTTTCATTCGTTTGGGGCCTCGACCATTCCCAGCTGTCGTTTCTCAAATACTCAAGGTTGAATTTATCTGCCGGCGATTGAAAAATATTTTCTTTTGTCTGAAGGGAATCAACCATCGCCACAATGGCCGAACGCTTGTAGGGTTTCACGGTGGTAAAGAGTTCCTCTACAATTCTGCCGGACTTCACTTCGTAGCGGTCTATCCTGTGGTAGTAGTCTTCGTTGAGAGGAGCATTTGTGCTTTGTGCGAACGTCCTGGGACCTTCTGCCAGGACTACAACAAAGAGCAGACACGTCATGATCGTGTGTCCAGGACATGCTGCAGTTGCGCTCACGATATTTCTAAATTTGATTGGCAATTTAGCTTCACGATAATTTGGCTGATATGCCTTGATTTTGCTTGAAAAAGCTCATGGACGGGGATTTGGGGATGGTTTTTATGGCCCCTTATCTGATTTTCGTTCAAAAGTACAACCAAAACGCTTTTTATAACAATCTGAGGCCTTCCTTGCAAATCCATGCCGGCTATTTATCTTTGCAGTCCTTTAACGAAAAGAGTACTGATAATGAAAAAAAGCATTCATCCTGAATATAAAGAGGTGGTTTTTTGGGACACTTCCAGCGATTTCAAGTTTCTTACCCGCTCCACCTTAAAAACCAAGGAAACCACGACATGGACCGATGGCAAAGAATATCCTGTGATCAAAGTGGAGGTTAGCTCCGCTTCTCATCCGTTCTTTACTGGTAAGAAGATGTTCCTGGACTCCGCCGGTCGCGTAGAGAAGTTTCAAAAGAAATACAAGAAAGCCTGATGTATTGCCGGGGCTGCCGGCAGCGGGTGCATTTCAGAGAAGGACTTCAATTGCCACAGCCTTAAGACCGTGGCAATTTTGCTGTGTATTGCAGGGCTTTAGCCCAAATGAGTAGTTTGACTGCGCCAATTTAAGTGCACCCCTTTTTTCTCAATTTTATTAATAAGGTTTTCCTGACCAAAGGTCTATTTTAGCAGCATGAACATTGTAGTCTTTGACGATCCCGTCATCCGGATGGACTTGCTGCCGTTCACGTTTACACGGCCCGTCGCATCGATACGGGTGGGCATTCTTACAATAAAAGAAAAATGGGAAAAATTCTTTGGGCAGCCAATCTCCGACCTTACGCAAAACTATCTGCAGGAAAAATTCCCGTTAATTGAGACCACAGAAAATTTATTAATCAACGGAGCGGTTTGTCCCGATGAAAATCTTCATAAGGCCATTCAACAACTTAAAAAGGGTGAAAGGTTAGTAAAAGGCGGATTGACTGTTGCGTTGCGAACAGAAGACGTCCAATCTTTTGTTGATGCCCCGGTCAAAACCAATGAGTACTCTGGAGATGTTACAGTGATGGATCAGGTTTGGAGAATTTTCCAACACAACGGTGAACAGATCCGGTCTGATTTCGAATTACTGACACGCGGCAGAAAATCGAATCCGATAAAAGATCCGCACACGAGGACCTACTGCCCGGAGAACATATTTATTGAAGATGGTGCAGTGATCCGCGCGGCTGTATTAAACGCAGCTACAGGCCCGATTTATATTGGTAGAAATGCACAAATACATGAAGGCGGGCTGATCCGGGGACCGTTTGCTCTTGGCGAAGAATCGATCATGAACATGGGAGTCAAGGTCCGCGGTGATACAACCATCGGTCCTTATTGTAAAGTCGGCGGTGAAATAAGCAACGCTGTAATTTTTGGTTTCAGCAACAAAGCCCACGATGGCTTCCTGGGAAGTTCCGTGATCGGTGAGTGGTGCAACCTGGGCGCCGACACGAACACATCCAATCTCAAGAACAATTACGATTCGGTGAAGCTTTGGAACTACCCAAAAGTTGGCTTTCAAAACACTGGCTTAATGTTCTGCGGGCTGATGATGGGTGATCACAGCAAATGTGGAATCAACACCATGTTCAATACGGGAACGGTGACAGGAGTATCTTCCAATATTTTTGGCGCGGGTTATCCCCGCAATTTTGTGCCCTCTTTTGCCTGGGGCGGTACGGCGGGATTTACAACGTTTCAATTGGACAAGGCGTCTGAGACAGCATCAAAGGCAATGGAACGCAGGAATCAAACGCTTACAGAAGTCGATAAACGAATATTGAAGAATATTTTTGATATAACCGTTTCTGAACGGGTGTGGGAAAAGAAATCATGAGATTCTCCGATGTTCCAGGCCTGACAGAAATCAAACAACGTCTTATCCGTTCGGTAAAAGGAGGGAAAATTGCGCATGCCCAGCTCTTCATGGGTCGTGAGGGAGTACTCAATCTTCCACTGGCCATCGCCTACACCACCTACCTCCATTGCGCTCAGCGCGGTGAGCAAGACGCTTGTGGTGAATGCCCCGCGTGTACGAAAAACTTGAAGTACATCCATCCCGATACACATTTTGTTTTCCCCCTGAGCAATGTGAAGGGCGATAAGGACGAAGACCGGTTCCGCGCCGACATACGGAAAAGCTGGCGCAGTTTTTTACTGGAACAGCCATTCGGCAATTTGAGCGACTGGACAAGCTCCTATGGCGGAGAAGACAAACAGGCGATTATTTCAAAAGAAGAAAGCCGTGAGATTATAAAGACCCTCTCGTTAAAACCGTTTGAGAGTCCTAATAAAGTGATGATCATCTGGCTACCGGAATACATGCATCCCTCCGCAGCCAATGGGATTCTGAAAATTGTTGAAGAACCACCGCCCTACACATTCTTTTTGTTGGTTTCTAATAACCCCGAACGACTATTGCCGACCATGCTGTCAAGGACACAGCAAGTGATCGTGCCGCTGCTGAGCGATGAAGAATTAGAACACTATCTCGCCGGGTTACCCGGCCTGGAAGAAAAAAAGCGGACAAAAATTGTTATGGAAGCCGAAGGGAATCTGAGGCTCGCACTAGCCTTGATCGAGAGCGAAGAAGATCATCATGAACGGTTGACAGTCTGGATGCGTACGTGTTTCAAACGGGATTATCCCCAGATGATTACGCTGGCAGAAGAATTTCATGAATTTGACAAACTTCAGCAGCAAGCATTATTGCACGATACCCTCACGATGATGCGTGAAACGTTACTGGCACTATCCGGTGCTGACACGATGCTGCGAAGCCGGAATGGAGAGCAAAAATTTGTTCAGGACTTTAGCAAAGTAATGAATGTGGCTAAGATTGAAAAAACCAATCAGTTAGTGACCGAAGCAAGCTATCACCTGGAAAGAAACGGCAGCGCTAAAATGATCTTTCTGGACTTGTCGCTAAATGTTTCGAAAGTCATGAATGCATAAGAGTTCGATCCGTGGTAATTCCATCAACAAGTGGTTTATTGGTACTGGGAATCCATGTCTAGCCAGGGATTAATGGATAAAGCTTCCCTCCGTGCTCCTCTGCATGTCCAGAAACTTTTCATTTACATAATCCTGAATTACTTTTGTCCCATCAATTTTTAAATTATGACAAAGACCATCACCATTTTTCTTTCCATCCTTTTTTTAACCTCCAGCTGCGCCCAGGAAAAAAAAGCAACTGTCGTAACCGTTAGAACCACGTACGGTGAAATGATAGCCATTCTATACGATGAAACACCCAAGCATAAGGAGAATTTTATCAAGCTTGCCAAAGAACATTATTTTGACAGCACGCTTTTCCACCGGGTCATTCAGAATTTTATGATTCAGGGGGGTGACCCCAATTCAAAAAAAGCACTTCCTGGTGAGCGACTTGGCAACGGTGGCCCTGGCTACACCATACCGGCGGAATTCAATCCAAAACTTTTTCATGAAAAAGGTGTGCTATCCGCGGCGCGGCAAGGCGATGAACAAAATCCGGAGAAAGCCTCCAGTGGAAGCCAGTTTTATATTGTCCATGGAAGCGTCCTTTCATCTGCAGAAATTGAGGACCTGAAATACGACAAGATAAAACTTATGACTGGTCTCCGGAAAATGTTTGAACAGCTTCCCTATAAACCATTGCTTGATTCACTCAATAAACTCTACTACTCCGGGGATATGCCGGCCTACCAGAAACGACTGATCGAACTGGTACCCCGCGTGGAAAAAGCAACGGGAATAAAGGTGATGAGGGTCATTCCCGAAGAAAGAATAAAAGTTTATACAACGATAGGTGGCGCACCGCATTTGGATGACGAATACACCGTGTTTGGAAAAGTTATAAAAGGACTTGATGTGGTCGACAAGATTGCCGCGGCCCAAAAAGATGGTGCCGACCGCCCGCTGGAAGATATTCGCATGTATATCTCCGTGGAGGAAATCCCGAAGAAAAAAATAACGGAATTATACGGTTACGTTTTCCCCGTAATGAAAAAGTGATAAGGGTCCTTGTCACCGGCTCGAATGGGTTACTTGGTCAGAAACTGACTGTGCTGCTCGACAACGATCCTGAAATAGACGTGGTCGCTACTGCCAGGGGCACCCTGAATTATCCATTGTCGAGCGGCAGCTTTGATAAACTTGATGTAACACAACGCGAAGCAGTAGATCACGTCATCACTACCCACAAGCCGGATGTGGTCATCCACACGGCCGCCATGACCCAGGTGGATCAATGTGAAACGGAACAAGAACGGTGCTGGCTCAACAATGTTACGGCAGTTGAGCATGTAGTAAAGGCTTGTGAAAAAACAACCTCCCACCTCATTCATATTTCTACCGATTTTATTTTTGACGGTACGTACGGTCCGCTGGATGAAACTGCCAAACCCAATCCGCTGAGTTATTACGGCAAAAGTAAACTGGCTGGAGAAGAAATCGTGCAAAAAGGCAGTGTGGCCTGGTCCATTCTCCGCACGGTTTTGGTGTATGGTATCACCCAAGACATGAGCCGGTCAAACATTGTACTCTGGGTGAAGAAAAGTCTGGAAGAAGGAAAGACCATTCATGTCGTCAATGATCAATGGCGAACACCCACCCTGGCCGAAGACCTGGCGATGGGTTGCTTGCTTACCGCCCGGAAGAAAGCAAAAGGCATCTACCATGTTTCGGGTGACGAGATCATGACACCTCATGATATTGCGATCAGGACCGCTGAATTTTTCCAGTTGGACAAATCGTTGATAAAAGTCACCGATTCGACTCATTTCAGACAGCCTGCCCCACGCCCGCCCAGGACAGGATTTATAATTGAGAAGGCAAAGCGCGAACTCGGATATAAGCCGCGCTCATTTGTAGAGGGGCTTGCGTTAATTAAATCGCAAATTATTTAGTTCTCCGCAAAATTCAGTAACCGGTAATCAGTAATCGGTAAAGGCTTGTTACTTCCGACTATTCTTTTAACCTTCACGCATTAACGTTTAAACAAACGACTATGTCATCGACCGAGAACAGGGGACAATGGGGTTCGAAATTTGGTTTCATCATGGCGGCAGCCGGATCGGCCGTAGGACTTGGCAACGTATGGAGATTTCCGTACCTGACTGGTGAAAACGGAGGTGCTGCTTTTGTGTTTGTTTACGTGATCTGTGTTGTTTTTGTGGGCGTTCCTATGCTTGTCAATGAAATCGCTATTGGTCGATTGACCGGAAAGAATCCTGTGGGAGCTTTTCGCAGCCTTGGAGCTAATAACATATGGACAGCGCTTGCAGGGGTGCTGCCATTGATCGTTACGTTCGTTGTACTTAGCTACTATAGCGTCATTGCCGGCTGGACCGTGGGCTATATTTACACTTCACTTTTTTCGATACAAATCAAGTTTAGCGAGTTCATTGCTAATCCGATGTACGTAATCCCATTGGGTGCATTTGTCATCCTGGCTACCGCGTGGATCGTATTGGGTGGCGTGTCGGGCGGAATTGAAAAGGCAACCAAGATCATGATGCCTGCCCTCTTTGTTATTTTGATTATCATCATCATTCGAAGTGTAACACTGCCGGGAGCAGAAAAAGGAATTGAGTATTATCTCGTTCCTGATTTTTCCAAAATAACCGGAAAGGTAATCCTCGATGCATTGACGCAAGTTTTTTTTTCATTGGGTATTGGATGGGGTATGATGATCACCTACGGTTCCTACCTTCCAAAAAATCAAAATGTGGTGACTTCAAGTTTATGGGTGGGTGCGATGGATACCTCGGTGGCACTGCTGGCAGGTTTGATGGTCTTTCCAGCCGTGTTTGCTTTCAATGGAGAGGTAAATCAGGGGCCCACGCTTGTTTTCAATGTGTTAGCCAATATTTTTCAGAAGATGCCTTTTGGTAATATCGCGGGAGCTTTGTTCTTTTTGCTCTTGTTCTTTGCCGCGATCACCTCCACGATCTCCATGTTGGAAGCACCCGCGGCTTATTTTATGGACAACAAAAAATGGAGCCGCAAAAAAGCGGCCTGGACCGTGGCCATTGCGGCCTTCCTGTTTGGCATTCCGTCAGCACTTTCCACCGGGAGTTCCGATTTTTTTTCCAGCATGACCGTAAATATTTTAGGGACGCAGATCACCGGTACCATGGACATTCTCGATCACCTGTTCGGCAAGCTGTTCATGATGTTGGTCGTTTTATCCACCTGCCTGTACACAGGATGGTTCATGAAAATCAACACCATTGTAGATGAAATTACGCTCGGTGCACCGGGGTTTAAATCTTCAAAAATCCTGGGAATTGCACCTGACCGGATTTGGGTATTTGCCATCCGGTTTATTTGTCCGATTATTATCGGGTTGGTAGTACTGAATGTGTTAGGGGTTTTTGGTGGCTGAGATTCAGTTGCGGATAAGGAGTGCTTCTGCATAAGTCTCAAGCGGAGTCTTTCCGAAATTGGTGAGAACTGCCAACTCGATATAATTAAATCCAGTTTGGTCATCCACATAAATCCCAGTATGGTTATAAGTGACTCCTTGAGTTGCGCCTTTGACTTCAATCTTATGTTTCACAGAAATATCAGCCTTTTTGAATGATCCAGGTATTCCAGGATTTAATAGATCGGCTCCGGCCGAAGTCTTGTAAAAGGTCTAATTATGATCATTGGTGATCAGTAATCCGTGATCTCTCCTACCGGCTGGCCCGTACATCCGCTTGGGAATTTTATTTTCAATAGCACGGAAAGTGTGGGTGCAATGTCGGTGATGGTGTGATACTGGGCTGAACTTCCTTTCTTAATTCCCCAGCCGTAAAAAATTACCGGCACATGGGTGTCATAGGTATAACCGGAACCGTGGGTAGTGCCAACGATACCGCCCCACCCGATCCAGTTAGGTTCCAGCACATAGGCTATATCACCCGACCGTTTGCGATTATAACCTCGCACCGCATTACCTTTCAAGCCTTTCTCGCCGTAGTCGGCTGAACGCAGCACACTGGCTGGATACACATCCGCAACGCCCTCCACACGTAACAGGTACTGACCAATGAGTTCGGTGGCGACCAGCATATCAATCCCTGACGCTTTAAGATCGCCGTCAAATGCCTCCTGGTTCAGGAAAATCTGGTCGTTGTAGATTTTTTCAATAATTTTTTTTTCACCAAAGTATTTCTTCAGGTAATCATTCAAGCCAGCTTCAACATTTGCCAGGTGGAAAATGCCCGCAGGAAGTTTATTGTCCTTCAAATAAAGCGGAACGTCGGCAACGGCATGATCCGCTGTCAGAAATACAACATATTGACCCACTCCTACTTTTTTATCCAGGTCACTCAGCAGGTCTTCAAGGTTTTTGTCAAGGCGCAGATAAGTGTCTTCAATTTCAACAGAATTTGGACCCATGGCGTGACCTATGATATCCGGGGTGGAGTACGATACCGCCAAAAAATCAGTGATATCGTCCTTTCCTAATTCCTCCCCATCAACCGCTGCCTTTGCGGCATCGGTGAGCAAATCATCGCCAAAGGCAACGGTGGTGATCAAATCAAAATTCGGATATTGCGTTCTCAGCTCTTTCAGTTTATAGGGAAACACAGGACGATCATCCTTCTTCAGCTTTGTTTCATACGGACTGTCATCCGGACCGCTTTCTGTATATTGTTCGATTGGCAAAAGGGTTTTCCATTCTTTATTGAGATATTGATCGGCGAGGTTCAGTACGTTGAACTTGTCTAACCATACGGGAAGGCCGGGTTTATAATACGTGCTGCTGATAAATTTTCCGCTCAGCCCGTCAAACCAATAGGCACCGTCTGCCAGATGACCTGCAGGAAGCACCGCACCACGATCTTTCATCGACAGGCCGATTACTTTTGCACGTTTTTGAGTGGCAAGTTTGAGTTCATCGGTGATCGTTGACGATAGCATCCTCCAGGGAGAAACATCACCATTGCCCTTATCATTGCCTACCGGCTTCTGACGCTCGTCTCTTACGCAGTTCACGTCTTTCTTGCCGACCTTATCATACCAGTCATTTCCGATGATACCATGGATCGCCGGCGTGGTGCCTGTATAAATAGAAGCATGACCAGGCCCCGTATACGTGGGTATATAATTATAGTGTGCATTTTTTAGCATGAACCCATCGGATATCAGCCTCCTGAATCCTCCCGTACCAAATTTTTTCTCAAAACGGTAGAGGTATTCCTGCCGCATTTGGTCCACGACGATGCCTACCACAAGTTTAGGTTTATCCTGCGCGTGTGCCGCAAAAGTGACGATCCATGAGAGTGTAAAAAGTAAGTGCTTCATAAAGTATTAGTTAACTGCGAATATAAACGATTCAATAATAATGTCAGTAGAATCCGCGATGAACGGTGGATTAAATCTTTGGCGGCTAATCCTGCTTTCTCATGTTTGCCATGAAGGCCAAAATTGAACGGCACAAGTTTGGAATCAGGACTGAAAATAGGAGAAGCAAAGGTCACGAAGTTCACAAAGAACCACGAAGAACACGACGAATTTGAACTCAACATGGTCAATGACTATTTTTCGTGGTGCTCTTTGCGACCGTTAGTTTCCATTGTGACCCAAAAAATCCAAACTTGTCAAAGTAGGACTAATTGCCACAATAGATTTTCTCAAACTCATCCGCCTCCATGGCCTGCTTGCGGATAATTTTGCCGAAGCTGTCATAATATACTACCACTGAAATGCCTGCCTCCTCAATGTGACGCTCCGTAAAATACAACGGAACTTCCTTGCTGCCCAAATTAACTATGTCACTGTACTGCATAGGGACAACAATGCCCCTGCGGTTGCTGATCACTCCAAATGCATTTTCCCGGTGAAGGTTGAGGGAGTCCCTGGTCAGGGATTTTCGAAGGCTTTGTTCATTTGCAAAAGAATTATTGAAAACCACAACGGTATTATTACGTCAACCGGCAAGTTGAAAAAAGGCGCGCAGTTTGATATTTATATTCCAGCTGATTGAGAATATTTGCCATACAGTGGCCGCTTACCAATATTTTTATTGGAAAGTCGGGGAAGATTCCAAATCAATGCAAATTATTTCAAATTTTACTCGATCCAATAGGTAAATGATTCCGGTGATTAGAAAGGCCAGCTACATATAGGTTAAAATTAAGGAAGCTACTAATAACATCATGAAATATAAATAATTTTAACAAGACATTGACGCGACGTTTTAAGTCTGGCCGCCCGATAAGAAAATAGGCCCATTGCGTACTAACGGCTAATATTGCTTGATGCCAGTCTTGCTGATAATTTTTCCACTAGCTACCAACACAAGCGATAGCAAGAAAAATGCGAAAAATAAAATATGGGCATCTCTAAAAACCCTGCCGTTTATGGCCTCAACCCGTCACCCTTCTCCGGAAGAGAAGGGTACAAGGAGTTTTTAGAGATGCCCTTAAATCTTACTAAGCTAATATCCGCTATCAACTTATCAGCTTGCGCAGCAACTCAACTTCGATATATCTTTTCCAAAAGTG
>JANXYC010000300.1 GCA_025350305.1 Cyclobacteriaceae bacterium
AATTTCAATGGGAATCATCTCCTTCACTTTTTTGTGTTCGACAGCGTCATAGTAGGTCACCAGCGACTCCTTCGGCCAGCCTTTATAGTATTTCTCTTTGTCATCCAAAATGTCCCGGCGATCATATTTCATCCAGCGGCCGTGTTTGGCGCCCTTGTAAAAAATACCCTCTTCCAAGACCACCGTTCCCTGCAATTTTCTATAAGGGCCATGCAGCAGGACACCTTTCTTTGGGTCAAAGTTTCCTGTCCTCCTGATTTCTCTTCGTGTGAAGTCGTACCAATAAATATCTCTCACAAAAGAGGTCGGCTTATCCGGCTTTTTAAGAACATAAAATAGTTCAATGACCGTCTTGTCGCCAAACCCCTTGCGGGTGTAGCTCTTTCGCGTTTTAATTCCGTAAAATGTGTTGCGCTTTGGTTTTTTCTTTTTGCTAACAATTGGCTCGGATGTCTTTTCATCCAGTTCAAGGAGCTTGTATGGTTTTTCCGTCTCGAAGGTAAATTGACCCTCCTTACCAAAAACCTCCTCCTTCTTTTCCTGTGCTTGCACAAGGGACGTAAGAAGTAGCAGTGAACAAACGATAAAAACCTTCAACATGATAATTCTCAAAACGAAGTTATC
Source organism: Cyclobacteriaceae bacterium (assembly GCA_025350305.1). Lineage (GTDB taxonomy): Bacteria > Bacteroidota > Bacteroidia > Cytophagales > Cyclobacteriaceae > ELB16-189. The sequence continues at coordinate 625 of JANXYC010000300.1, forward strand.
GAAAGTTTATTTTAGCCCGGCAGGACTTTGAGTCATGGCCCAACGTCTTCTACGAAAGGACGCATTTCAATTTTATCGGGGGTCAAACTACTTCATTTGGGCTAAAGTACCTCAAATTGCCACGGCCTTAAGGCTATGGCAATTTGAGGTCGCTCCATAATGGACTTAGTCCAACGCGACACTTTAGAAATGCACTTTCTAAGAAACCAAGTCTACACTTCTTTTGATAAAATTCGTGAGGTCCGGGCCCGTCAGCATTCCCTGGGATAGAAGGGCCAAATCATAGGCTTGCTTAGCCAACCGGGTCTGTTGCTCCTCGTTCTCCTCTTGAAGGATTTTTTGCGCCACTTTATGATTGCTGTTGATGGACACAGCATACTGGTCTGGCATGGCGCCCATAAAGCTGTACATGCCGCCTCCACCCGTTCGGGCCATATCCTTCATTCTACGTGCCCACTCGCTCATGGTTACCGTTACGGGCAAGTAATCGGGAGCCAGTGACTCAATGGTCACTGTCATGCTTTGGTTGCTGATGGCCTTTTCAAAGATGCCTTTTAACTTATCCTGGTCCGCCTGGCTTAGTACGCTCTCCACCTTTTCGTCTTTCACAATCAACTTGTCGATCGTGTCACTGTCTACACGTCTGAACTGAACTTTGTCTAGCTTTTGTTCCAGGGTGTTGACGAAATGGCTGTCCAACACACCGTCAAATACAATAACATCGTAGGCTTTTTGATTGGCGGTTTCGATAAAGCCGTGCTGCTTGCCAATGTCACTGGCGTATAGGTAAATGACATGCTTTTCCTTATCCGTTTGCAAGTCTTTGACGTATTCGCGGTATTCTTCGAACGTATAGTATTTCTTCTGGGTATTTTTCAACAAAGCGAAATCTTTTGCACGCTCATAGAATTTTTCATCGCTGATCATTCCATACTTCACGAAAATGTTAATGTCGTCCCACTTCTTCTCAAAGTCCCGGCGGTCTTTCTTAAACATTTCCTGGAGTTTGTCCGCCACTTTTTTGGTAATGTGCTGGCTGATCTTCTTTACGTTCGAGTCGCTTTGCAAATAGCTGCGCGAAACATTTAGCGGAATATCAGGAGAATCGAGTACGCCGTGAAGCAACATCAGGAAATCAGGAACAACATCTTTCACCTCATCCGTAATAAACACCTGACGGCTGTACAATTGGATTTTATTTTTATTCATCTCAAAGTCATTCTTCACTTTCGGGAAGTAAAGAACGCCCGTGAGATTGAAAGGATAATCCACGTTGAGGTGGATCCAGAAAAGTGGGTCCTCAGCAAAGGGATATAATTCTTTATAAAATTTTAAATAGTCTTCATCGGTAATGTCCTTGGGTGATTTTGCCCAAAGGGGAGAAGGATTGTTGATGATCCGGTCTCTCGTGATGTTCTTGTATGCGGGCTTCCCGTCTTTATCCACGCCATCTTCAACGCGTTCTTCTTTTGTTCCAAACTTAATCTCTACTGGCAGGAACTTGCAGTATTTTTCCAGAATGCCTTTTAACCTGAACTCGTCCAAAAATTCTTCTGCTTCTTCATTGACATGCAGGATAACATCCGTGCCTCGTTGATCTTTCGGTGCAGAGGTTAACTCGAATTCTGTAGAGCCGTCACATTCCCAGCGAGCACCTTCCGTTTCCATGGCTTTATAGGAGCGTGAATGCAGTACGACGCGGTCTGAAACCATGAACGCCGAATAAAATCCAAGACCAAACTTGCCAATGATGTCTTTAGCATCGGCCTTGTCTTTAAATTTTTCAATGAATTCGGTAGCACCCGAAAAAGCAATCTGGTTGATATACTTTTTAATCTCCTCACCGGTCATACCGATGCCACGGTCGCTCACGGTAATGGTTTTCTTTTTCTTGTCGAAACTTACCTCGATCGTCAGGTCACCCAGTTCTCCGGTGAATTCGCCCATGGAGGCAAGCTTCTTCAGTTTTTGCGTTGCATCTACCGCATTGCTGACCAATTCCCGGAGGAAAATCTCATGGTCGGAGTAAAGAAATTTCTTGATGATGGGGAATATATTCTCTGTATTGATAGAGATCGAGCCTTTTTCAATTGTTTCTGCCATTGTGTACGAGTTTTTAAATAAAAATCCTCGCAATGGAGGATTTCAAATGATGTTCCAGAAAAGTAGTACGTGTCAGGTTGTCAGGTTTTCCATTGGGGGAGCAACATTATTCGCTTTTTCCAAAATGATCTCTTCCCCATCCTTATTCAGAAAGTGAAACTCGACAATTCCCAGGGAAGTGTCTTTCACAAGGTTAATCCAGCGATTGTATTTGAAAAACCATTTGACGCGCTTGGAGATGACGCCCTTGGTGTAATAAGCGAAAAGGAAGGGATGCAACGCCAATACCAGGTTGGACTCATTTTGTTTTTCAAACAAATGCTGAATATGCTGCTCAATCTGGTCGGTAATGAGAATGCTGGCATTAATGTTTCCAGTGCCGTTACACGTAGGGCACACCTCTTTGGTGGCAATGTTCATCTGCGGGCGCACACGCTCACGCGTGATTTGCATGAGACCGAACTTGGAAAGTGGTAGCACGGTATGCTTGGCCCGATCCTGTTCCATCTCATCAATCATTGTTTTGAAAATGAGCTTCTTGTTGTCCGCACTGCGCATGTCGATGAAGTCCACGACAATGATACCGCCCATATCCCGCAGCCGAAGCTGGCGTGCCACTTCTTTGGCGGCTTCAATATTGACGGATAAGGCGGTGGTCTCCTGGTTTTCTTCGCGGTTGGATTTATTGCCGCTGTTTACATCAATTACATGTAATGCCTCCGTGTGTTCGATGATGAGATATCCACCGGCTTTCAAACTGACCGTTTGCCCAAAGGCCGACTTGATCAGCTTCTCAATGCCGTAGTGCTCAAATATTTTTGCTTTACCGGTATAGAGCTTAACAATTTTCTCTTTGTCTGGCGCGATATTGTGGATGTAGGTCTTTACTTCGTCAAAAATCTTTTTGTCATCAACATGAATGTTGTCGAACGATTCGTTGAGGAGATCGCGGAGGATCGAAGAGGTTTTGCTTAACTCGCCAATAATTTTATCGCGCGGGTTGGCAGTTACGAGCCGGGCGGCTCCTTCCTCCCAGGTCTTCACCAGGTTGCGGAGGTCTTTGTCCAGTTCAGCCACTTCTTTGCCTTCGGCTACGGTGCGTACAATTACACCGAAGCCTTCCGGCTTGATAGATTGTATAAGGCGCTGCAGGCGCTTGCGCTCTTCGCTGCTGCTGATCCGCTTGGACACATTCACGGAATGGGCAAACGGCACCATGACCAGGTATCGCCCGGCGATGGACAACTCCGAAGAAAGTCGCGGCCCCTTGGTTGAGATCGGCTCTTTTACAACCTGAACGGGGATGAACTGGTTTTTGGAGAGCTGTTGGCCGATTTTTCCATGCTTGTCGATGTCTCGTTCAGCCTGGAATTTATCGAGTCGGCCACCAGTGATCTTTTTTGCGCGGACCAGCTTGGTGAACTTCTGAAGGGAAGAAAACTGCGGACCAAGGTCGAGGTAGTGAAGGAAAGCGTCCTTCTCGTACCCGATGTCAATAAAGGCGGCATTGAGACCCTGAACAACTTTCTTTACGCTGCCCAGGTAAATGTCACCTACTGAGAATTTACCTCCTCCGATATCTTCATGAAATTCAACCAACTGCTTGTCTCGCAGCAGGGCGATGCGGCATCCTTCCGGAGTAGCGCTGATGATTAGTTCGTTACTCACGGTTAATCAGGATGAATTATTTCTTTTTATGACGATTTTT
>JANXYC010000039.1 GCA_025350305.1 Cyclobacteriaceae bacterium
AGGACGAATGGACCTAGAAATGAGGTAAGGATAAGCTTATCAATTTTCTTCATTCAGCCCTGTAACATCAAAAATAACGCCATTTTTATCGCTTTCAATTCATATGCCGCCAAATGCCAAAAGTTTATAAATTTGCGCCTCTTAAAATCAGTTGACAATGCTCAATTGGCAGTTGACAATGGTGCGGACCTTTGTCAATTGCGATTTGTCAACTGTCAATTTCCTAAAAGGCGAGGTAGCTCAGTTGGTTAGAGCATCGGATTCATAACCCGAAGGTCGGGAGTTCAAATCTCCTCCTCGCTACTTGGTAGCTGTTAGCTTTGGGGTCTTGGCCGTTGGCTTTGCACAACTTGGCTGGTGAGCGGGTCAGAACCGCGATATTTTGTCAATCCTATCCTTCGGACAAAGAAAAAATCATCGCTGCAAACAAGCTAAAGGCCAACGGCCAAGCGCCAACAGCTTAAGTTTGCCCTTCCAGAAAAATTCTATATCTTCCAATCCAATCTGAGAACTGGACTGCAAGATGGAAACACAAATGACTAAAAAGCAATTATTCACTGCCGACTTTGAGCTTCATGCTTCAGTGAAAATGCTGTATCCTTACATTCAGACTGCCAGTGGATTATCGGAATGGTTTGCCGATGATGTGCGCATCAGTCCTGAAAAAGTTTTCACGTTTGTATGGGACAATGAGGAGCATAAAGCAGTCATAACCTCTCATCGGACCAACCACTTTGTCCGGTTTGGCTATCTGCCTGAATCCGATGAAGACAAGAAAGACCCCTCCTACTTTGAGTTAAATCTTGAAGTGAACGAACTCACACAAATGACTTTTCTGAAAGTCTACGACTATTCTGATTTCGATGACATGGAAGAACTCCAGGATCTGTGGGATGGCCTGGTCGAAAATCTAAAAAAAGTTGTTGGCGGCTGAATTTACAAATTAAACCAGTACGTCAATTTTACTACCAGCGCCCGGTTCTTCGGGGTGAAATTCTGCATTGGCTGATCAAACGAATAGAAATAGTTGTCGGTATAGACAATGAATAAGTCCGATACGGGCTTGAATCGCCATTGAAAACGTGAGTTGATGCTCATGTTTTGGTATTGGCTATTATACTGAACAAGGGTGGTAAAGAATACAGACCGTGTAAGTGTAAAATCAACCCGTGGCCCAATGAGGTAGATATCCGCCGTCTTGTAAGGTTCCGGCAAAGCGATCCGATTGTAATTGGCATCCAGGGAAAATACGCCGTACGGCTGCAACCGGTAATTAATGCTAACCTGCATATTGGTACGAAGTCCGTTGTAGTACTGACCATAGAGGGCACCCAATGAGTAGGTGAAGTATTTCTTTGGATCCGATTGAAAGTTCATGGATGCATTGGTGTACGTGTACGCCGTAAACGATGGAAGCTTCACGGCATTTTCTACTGCGGGCGAATTGGAAGGATCAAAATTGAAAAACAAAAACGTATACGTGTTCTGTACCAACAGGCTCAGGAGAGCCTGGTTCTGGAAACTGACCTGATACGAAGGTGTGTATTGATGATCCGTAAGTCCATAGGTATCATCCCAAATGTAATAACTGTCAAACCCCGGACCATGACTATTAACAACGGAAGACCGGGGATACCATAAGTATTGACCAGAAGGCGATATCCTTTTATATCCCTTTCTTGGAACGTAGCCTGCCGCTGGAATATAGTTCGCACCAATAATCTGGTGATACCAATTGAGGTTTAATTTTTGGGTATTGTACTGAAAACTGTAACCGTGCGCAAATTGCCGTCCTGGGTTTTCCGGTGTAAAGAGTTTATGGTAAAATAGATTACCAGTCCATTTATTATTGTTGAAGCTGTAATTGTAATCCAGGCCAATGATGCGATTATAATTGTAGCCGCCCACCCTAAATGCGCCGGAATCAGTTGTGAACTCCTGGCGGTTGACAAAAATTGCGCGCAGGTTCGAGTTGGTGCCCAGTCGACGTTGACCCGTGGCCACCGTGTAGTTGTACGACGGAATCCCCGATTCACTAATCGCCCCGGTTTGCATATTGAGAAAGCCTACACGGTAGTACTTATTCAGATTCCCACTAAGCCGCGCGCCAAACAAAATCTTATTTTGGACATTCAGGCCAGTATTTGGATCCCGTACGACACCAATCCTTCTGGAGAAAAAAGGACGCGCATTTGGATGACCATACGAAGAAAATAAGTCTGCATTCTCAAGAAAGAACTGTCTTCGTTCAGGATAAAAAATTTCGAACCGATCAAGATTTGTCACCTGCCTGTCGACTTCTACTTGTGAAAAATCTGGATTGGCGGTTAAGTCCAGGTTCAGGGAAGAGGTAATGGCGATCTTTGCATCACCACCAATGGATGCATTTGTATTGGTGGGCGTTTCCTTGAGAAAATCCCTGGACGAATTGCCGGCAATGTAGGGTATGATTGAAATATTAGGACCCGGATGCTTTAATGGATTATCCCATAGCATTTCCCCGGTGTAGTTCAAATTTCCTGGCTCAAAAAAGCGAGGAGTCCGCGGCCAAATGGCCCGTTCATTTTCTTTACTGTCCTGGCGGTAGAGTTTCACATTCCATCGCGTTGTACCAGCTTTGAAACGAATGGTATGGAATGGAATCGCCAGCTCTGCCACATAGTATCCATCATAGACTTTCACATGGCTGTACCATTTATTATCCCAGGAAAGGTCGAGGTCCGTCGATTGGAGATAGCCGTTTGAGATCAGTCCTTCCCGCTGAACACCTGCCGGACTCAAACCGAAGAAGAAACCATTCGTGACATCCTGAAATGGATCAAGTATAAACGAAACTCCATCGAGGCCCGGTCCACGGAAATCCCTGCGCAGGGATGAAATTACATATCCTCCTTTTACATTGTCATACGCCACGGCGCTGAAGTAAAGGAAATGATCATCGTAGGTGGCCCTGAACTCCGTCCTGACCTTCGAGCGGCTGGTGTCGTAAGGAAACTGTTGAATCAAGTCACTCACAACAGCGGCTTCTTTCCAGGACTCCTCATCAAGTGTTCCATCCAATTTTATGAGATCCCTGGCCCGCTGGATGGAGAAATTAGGTCGATCCTGCGGAGGAGCTCCACACGCCTCGCCGAATAAAAAGAGGCTGACTATAAAAAACAGATACCTACCTGCCAAGCGCATGTTCCAAAAGAATACAATGCACTTCAAATCACGAAATAATATTTGGATGAACGGAAAAATAATATCTTTTAGAACAGATGATATGTACTTTTGTCGCTTAACATCCTTTTATGTTACCAACCGTGAACCCAATCGAGACGCAGGTATGGCGGAAGCTGACTGCACATTATCTTGAAATGCAGGCTGTACACATGCGCCAGTTATTTGAAGCCGATCCAGAACGTTTTGATAAATTCCACCTTACATTTGAAGATATCCTTATTGATTTTTCCAAAAATATTCTCTCGGAGGAGACCCTGACCTACTTACTGGAATTGGCGCAGGAGAGTCATCTACAGGATGCCATCGATGCCATGTTCTCCGGACAAAGAATTAATCAGACTGAAGGCCGACCGGTACTCCATGTCGCCCTTCGAAACAGAAGCAACCGGAAAATCTTCGCCTACGATGAAGATGTTATGCCACAGGTAAATAAGGTTCTGGAGCAAATCAAATCATTTTCAGACCGCCTTCTGTCCGGCGCATGGAAAGGTCATTCTGGCAAAGCAATTACGGACATTGTCAATATTGGAATCGGTGGATCTGACCTTGGGCCCTTGATGGTAACAGAAGCACTGCGACCCTACCACAAAAATATTCGACCACACTTTGTATCTAATGTTGATGGCACACACCTCGCTGAAACATTAAAGTTAGTAAACGCGGAAACGACACTTTTTATAGTTGCCTCTAAAACGTTTACGACACAAGAAACCATGACGAATGCAGAATCGGCAAAACGCTGGTTCCTGGAGAAGACCTCGCAGCAAGGCGACGTGGCAAAACATTTTGTGGCTGTCTCAACCAACGAAAAGTCAGTGAGGGAATTCGGCATTGCTCCTGAAAACATGTTTGTCTTCTGGGATTGGGTGGGTGGACGCTATTCACTCTGGTCTTCCATCGGCCTTTCGATTGCCTGCACGATTGGATTTGAGGATTTTGTTCAATTGCTGGAGGGTGCCCATGTTATGGACAATCATTTTAAAAATGAACCCCTCGAAAAAAATATTCCGGTTATCCTTGCCGTGATCGGTCTCTGGTATGGGAATTTCTTTGATGCGCAAAGTGAAGCCATTCTTCCCTACGACCAATATCTTCATCGCTTCGCAGCATACTTCCAGCAAGGAAATATGGAGAGCAACGGAAAATCAATAGACCGCAATGGCCAGCCAGTGCTCTATCAAACCGGCCCGGTAATCTGGGGTGAACCCGGCACCAACGGGCAGCATGCATTTTATCAATTGATTCACCAGGGAACAAAAGTAATTCCCTGCGATTTTCTTGCACCGTCCGTCAGTCACAACCCACTGAGCAATCATCATCAAATATTACTTTCAAATTTCTTTGCTCAAACCGAAGCGCTGATGATGGGAAAAACCGAGGAAGAGGTAATGATTGAATTGAAGAAACAAGGTTTGAACGAAGAAGAAATTTCCATTCACCTTCCTTACCGCGTCTTTTCCGGAAACAGGCCCAGCAATTCAATTCTTTTCAAAATGCTTACACCACGAACCCTTGGAAGTCTTATCGCTATGTATGAACACAAGATTTTTGTTCAAGGTGTGATCTGGAACATCTTCAGTTTTGACCAATGGGGAGTAGAATTGGGAAAGGTACTGGCCAAGAAAATTTTGCCTGAATTAAGCACCCCCGGGGAGGTCCTATCTCACGACTCCTCCACAAATGGCCTAATTAACTATTTCAAACGGTTGAAATAGTTAATCCCTTGAAATACTTGTATTCTCCCTATTTTTAGGGCCATTTTGGCTTTAATGGCGAATAAAATTTCAAAGATTGGTGT
>JANXYC010000093.1 GCA_025350305.1 Cyclobacteriaceae bacterium
ATGCTGAAAGCATTTCATTCCCACCTTTTCCACATACGCAGGTTGGGAATTGCCTAGCGGTAATTTTGTCTTTCCGGAAATCACATTGCGCCAAAAAATTAGAAAATCCTAAACCAGGAATTTTACTTGGTCGTCAATCAAGGAAAGGGGAGTTCAAATCAAAATCCAGACCTGATTTAAAATTTATAAAAGGTGAAATTCATTCATAACCCTTTTCGTGTTAAGAAAAGGCTTAAAGCTTCCAGGTGATCCGTATTAATAAAGTCAACACCAGCATTTAACAGCGCCTCCCACGTCAATTCATTATCCGGGATAGCCCAGAGTCGTAACTTTTTTCCTTCGTCATGCGTGCGCTGTGCAAGGTCTTTTATGCGTTGAAGGTCTTCTGCCAATGGTTTGAATTTCCCATCCCACCTCGACCAATTCACATAATGATCGCTGATCACGGGCATGCGATCGCTTGAGTAACCCTTACCCAAATCCGCCGGACGCCCATCAACACCTATTCCGGAATAACTTCCGTTCACGATCTGTGTCAGCGGACGATTCCCGGAAAGAAAAATAATGACTGGGCAATTTTCCTCAGAGCATCGTAAACGAGGGTACTTTGTCACCGCATTCCGGATGGCCTCATATGTAGAAGATGCTTCTGTTTTGCAATCGATCATTAGATAAAACGCTTTATCATATCCGGGATAGATGCGACCGCCCGATGTTTTTAAAAGGCTGTCAAGCGGAGCCAAATACAATTTCTCCAATGTTTCCGTCGTTGGTCCGGGGCGGTTGTGCGCGACCAGGAGCAGCTTGTTTTGAAGGTGCACATCCGCTTCGACAGAAATGAATCCATTCAGTAACGCATCTTTAAGGGGACGAACATGTTTGTAGTCGTTGTGGGCGTGGGCATTTGGATGAACAATTTTTCCCTGGGAGAAGGAAAGATATGGGAAGCTAAGGAGAAGTATAGACAGGCGGAGCATATGGAATGTAAAATATTAAATAATTACGAATTACGAATTTGAAATACATTCACTACTTCTCACTTTATCAACTGTCAACTCTTCCGTCGACTTCTCATCATGAAAGATTCAGCTAATTATGAATCTGAATCTATTTAACGATGAATGGAATCTCAACCATCTTTCCTGAAAACAAATTAGCATTCTGGCTTTTCAAATCAAGATCAAATGGTCGGTTGAGATTATTCCCGGCAAGGTCCTCCAGTCGTGTTTCGATTTGTAACACGTAACCCCCCTTCATCCACGGTTCTGCTGGAGTGAACTGCCATATTCTTTCTTCATCCCTTGTCCTGGTGCTTCCTTTGATGGACCTGCCTTTCGCATGGCGGACCTGGAAGGCGGCGTTCAGCAAGCTGTAGTCCAGGGGTTCTTTGAAATTAACCTCCAATGCATTCACAGTGCCCCGAACGGGAGTGTTGAGCATCCAGGAACCGGGAACAGGTGAAAGACTGTCGCGGGAAGTGACCAAGAAATGTTTGCTGTACCCGCTTTGCAGCGCTGCTCCGTAAAGGTCTTTCCATTGATCCGAAATCAAGAGAGTATATTCTTCACCCTCTTGCAGCGGATTGCCAAGTAATTTGTTAGGCTGCAAATCTCTCTTTATTCTACCCGGATCCAGCCACAAGGTGAGCATTGTTTGGTCTGAATTCCAGAGCTCCGGCTGCAGATCGAGGAAAACAGCACGTGCCGTATCGCGATTGTTTTTCAACATGACAATATACTTTTGAGATTGCCCTTCAGCCATGGGCTTTGAAAACTGAAGGTAGACCTTCAGCATGTTAAGGGGTAATGTGTCTTGTGATGGAAACACCCCAAGCAGAGCTGGCCCTTCCGCTGGGTCTGGTTCAGGAATTTCGATTTCCGCAACACGATCATTTTTTACCACCACTTCATAGCGCAAGCCGGGCGTAAAAGGAATTACAGGTACAAACTCGATCCCGTTTGTATTGAAGGTGATCTCGCCCAGAATCGCAGCGGTCTCCGCCGGACTCACCAAGCGTACTGATACTAATTGGGCAATGGAATCCTGGTTGATCTTCTCAACGTATGAGCGTGGAATAGCAATGGCCATTGCATGCCCATCCTTCCACAGGATGGTGACTTCGGCTGAAGACGTTTGTTTTTGATTGGTACAACAGGCCAGGAAAATAAAGAATAAGATCAGGTAGTTTGAGCGGCACAACCCGATCTTATCCGTGTTGACTACAACCATCGATCACCGGCTGTCCATAGATCAAGGTCGCCGTTGATTCTGCGTTGTAGCACAAGGATCTGCTTGTCATCCAGCTTGTCGAGTTGGAGCACGTTGGTTAAGGGCAGCTGTATGAAGTTCACTCCGGCGGTGGCAAAGCTTTCTTCGACCGGGGTAGTAAGGGCACCCTGGTACGACTCGATGTTTTTGTATTTCACTTTGAATACGGGGCGGTTGGAATTGGACATGATCAAAAGCATGTCATCTCCTTTTTTCATCGTTATCATATCGAGCGGGGAATTTCCGCTGCCGAACTCACCCACCGTACGGCCTTTCACATGCGTGCCGGGCTTGAGTTCATCCAGGGGAAATAGAACAAGGGGTGTACAGGTGTAGCTGGCAATCAGGTATTTTTTGCCGCCAAGCTCACCGATGGTAAACGTCCTGATGGGCGCCGCCGTCTCGTACTGTGCGTGGGCCGCATGATAAATTTCAAGTGAAGACTGGTCCTGTTTGTTTCCGAAGGGGAACGGAATGATCCTGAAGGTCGAACTAAATTCCTGGTTGGATAGTCCGCTGACCATTACTTTACCATCGTAAAAGCTGAGGTCGGAGATCGATGATACACGCAATGGCCGGCCACGTTGGTCTTTTGCATCCTCGGCCGGTGCGTTGTTAAGCGCAACTGAGGAATAGGCAATGTCTTTAAGATTTACTGCATCAATTTTATCGCCGGAAATTTTGAGAAGGACAGGCGTGCCGTCGATGCTGTGCACTGCGCAGTAAACGTTTTTTGATGCAGGGTTAACGGCAATGTCAAGGATGGTAATGTTTTGCGGCTGTGTACCAAGCAACGCAGCGATCTTCTGATCAATGTTTTTTATTTCGATAGCTGGTGATTTTTCGATACGCGTAGCATCCTTCGTGTCGATGGCAAAAATGGATGCGCTTTTGGAATCGCCGATGAACAATATGCCGTCGGGACCGAAAGCGAGGGTGCTGATGGATTTGATTTCAGGAGAACCGTTCATAAAACCATCCAATTGACCGGTGGTGTGGTTGGTTGTTGCAATTGCTAAAAGCCCTGCTGCGCCAACGGCCAGAAAGAAAATTAACTTTTTCATAAGTGTTGGAATTTAAAGAAAAGTTAAGCTATTGAAATCGTCAGAAAGATCAAAGGGTTATTACGCCAGCATTTCAAGCCAGTCAAAAAAAGGGTAGAATGTGGTTTAAAAATTGCGAACGATGAATGCCGATTTACGCATTGAATACACCTTAAGCTTCTTCCGGCTAAGGTCTGCCTACTGCCGACTTCTTATGATGAAGGAGAATTTACGACTTTAGGAAGAGTGGCATGATAATTTCAGCATATTTAGGTTGTAGCCCAATCAAGTATGTTGCGAATCCTGTCCCAATACGTTTTTAGCTTGATTGTGGTCGGTAACGCTTTTCATGGCCACGGTCAAAAGGAGGATTTTTCCAAACTTTATAAGGCCGGTGGTACGTTGTATATCAGCACACCAGATGGTTTGACATTAAATGATAAGGCCAGTTTGAACGGCACAAAAATCAGGATGATTTCCTATGGGAGTCTGGTGTTGGTTCAGAAGGATACGCAGCAGCAAGTGGTCACATCCACCGATAACATTGCGGGTCATTGGGTAAAAGGAAAATCTGACATCGCAGAAGGATATATGTTCGACGGGTACTTGTTGCGATGGCTACCGGTTGGCGAACGGGAAGCAGGCAAATCCTACTTTGACAAAATCAGTCGTATTCGCGCAACCGATAAGAAGTCACCGCAAGCTTCGATCAGGGATTATGAAAACGGCGTGGTGTATGAATCCAAAATTTTTGAGACAGGCAGTGTTACATCCATCACTATTCCACAAAACGTGATAACACTTCAGAAAACCTGGCTTCTGGCAACCGCTCTTTTTTCAAATTACAGGAACACCCTATGCAAATACAACCCGGCGGGTATCCGTTGCACGGATGGCTCTTCAAGGGTGCTGAACGTTAAAAGGGAAGGCGCCAGTCTCATTATTAGAGAAGAGGTTAAGGAATAGACCCCGTATTAAATTACGAATGACGAATAAGGACTGTTAAACCCAGATTATGTAATAGAAATGAATTGCCTGATTATCACATTAGATTTCCTAATGTAGTATTAGGAAATATTGAGTTTGATATTCTGGTTTTCAGTCAATTACAGCTAATATAAAATTCCTAATGCATAATCTGGGTTAAAAAGTTAATGCGTGACATCGCAATTTTCCGGAACTCGACTTCTGATCCTTCTGCCTGGATAGCGATCTGTCCTTTCTCGGCTGTGCAATCCGTACCCTCATTAACAACAATATCATTGACCCACACCTTGATTGTGTTTTTGTAGCATTCAACTATCATCGTGTTCCATTCACCCGCAGGATTTTCAGATCCATCGGTCAGGTTCACGATACGGCGCTCCTTGCCTTCGGTGGCTCCCCATTTGTTTTTTGGGCCGCGACGTTTTTCCATCGCTGGCACGGTGATGTCTTCACCGATGCACCAGAAATCTCCAGCTTGCTGGTGGGCCAGTTGTACTTCAATTGATTTGGGAAACATGGCGTACAGGAAGCGCGGAGTAGAGACGTGGACCAGCACACCACAGTTGCCCGGGGTAGAGGCAAATCGGTACTGGACTTCCAGCCTGAAATTTTGAAAAGTTGAGTCAGTAATTAGATGGCCTTCGGGCTTGCCGCGACTGATAAGTAGGCCCTCACGGACAATAAAGGATTCTTCTTTCTTCTTGACTGTGTCCATTGAAGGAACATCAACATGCCATCCGCTGAGGTCATGCCCATTGAATAGATTGTCAGGAGGGGATGAGGATTGACACGCCAGGAAAAACGTGGCGATAAGACAAATAGGAATAAGACTTTTCATAGTTTGGCAAGATACCAAGCTTCTATGAAAAGTTACCCTTGAACGTCAATCAAACCATAAAATTTAGCCCGATCTCGAAACGTTTTATTTTAGCCTTCCCGACGGGGTCCCGCTCGGTGGCTTTGCGTGATTGGGTGCTGGTTGATTTAATAATGGAAATCATGTTATTGGATTTCGTATCCCAGTAGTGCGCCTCTTCCGGCGCGACTTTGACCACGATAATTCCTGGACTGTGATTTCCGTCCGGGAACCATGCTTTCGCTTCTGGATTCCAGATCTCCGCAATTTTTTGCCGGTCGCGGGAGATGGATGCCTTTCCATAGACGGTCAAAAACTGGGAATCTGGTGTGTTGCCGAACAACAACTGGACTTGCTGATCAATTTCTATCTCTTCGTTCAGTGTACTTTCGATGTGACTGAGGAACCAGAAATTTCCCTGGTCGCATACGCGCAGCGCAAACATGGGTCGCGTTCGTAATGGCACTTCCATGAGGTGCGTTATGAAAAAGCAAACGGAATTCAGCTTCACCATTTCCCCCATTTTTTCTATTCCTGCCTTGCGATCAAGACCTTGAACATCAACTCGATTCGTTTCCATACCGGCATTATTTACCAGCGTACTCATTCAAAAACCATTCCTGACGGCAGCACAAACGCTGTTTGGCCTTTATCGGCGGCTGAAACGACTTTTCACGGCATAAGATGCAAACGCCGAAGTCGGGTAGTTTCTTCTATGGGGAGAATATTGGACGTATTAAAACGATTTGTCCGCACTAGATGCCTACGCGAAGCTGTCATGGCTTAGCTGGCTACCCAACCTGGTTGGCATTGAATTCTATCTGTGATAGACGCGTGGCAAAGTCATCTATTGAAGCATTCCTTTTAACCACGATGTTTTTACTGCTGCGCCGGGGAGTTGAAATGGTAAAGGAAAACCAATATTCCCTTGAACGCGGGCTTGGGGTTGTCTTTGATTTCAAGGGTTGCGTCCACTTCAAATTTGGTGATGCCCCGCAAGTTGGCGATGGAATGTAATCGGGCACGCAGCCGCACCTCACTGTTGACCATGACGGGCTGATTGAATTTTAATTTCTCAATGCCATAGTTGATCATCATTTTTATATTGTGGAATTCGGTTATCTGATCCCACAGGTAGGGGATAAGTGACAATGTTAAGTAACCATGAGCAATGGTAGTCTTGAATTCTGTTTCAGCCGCCCGCTTCGGGTCAACATGGATCCATTGACGGTCGAGCGTGGCATCGGCAAACAGATTGATCTGTTCCTGGGTGACTTTCAAATAATCGGATATGCCCAATTCTTTGCCTTTGTATTTTTCAAATTCCTCGAAGCTGCTGATGTTTAGTTTATTCATTATTCAGGAATGTAACGTCGATATATCAATCCAAGATAAGAATTTCTTTGAATCAAACTGTACTCATCTCCTTGCTCATGACGTGAACAGCATTCCATGGCATTTTGTGAACGCTGGCAGGGACAAAGACTTTCCCGCTATGGAGACTCTCAGTCTATTGGAATTGTGCCTGCCACGGATTCCTAGAAAGCTGTTAGCTATGGGCAATCTGACGACAAGGGTTTTCTTATTTCCCTGCATAGGATTTTAAACTGATTTGGGCTTCTTTTTTGCCTTTCATCTACGATGGACAACCTTCAACTACCTTTTTTCGATTAATCAACTACCGTTTTTAAAGTAAATCCCAATGAAAAAAATACTCCTTCTTTTCTGCCTGATTGCGATAGCCGACGTCTGTGGGTTTGCTCAGGATAACCAAATTCTAGTCACACCGCAATGGCTGAATGATCATTTGAAAGATCCGAACCTCGTGGTACTACAACCCAACTTTTTACAGTTCGAATACGACAAGGAACACATCGCAGGGGCGCGGTATTTGTGGCCGGGTTGGCTCGCACCTGATTCCCCTAAAGGCAGTTTCAATGCACCCGATCCTAAGCAGGCAACAGAAATCTTGCGCAAACTGGGCATCTCAAATAATTCGCGTGTTGTTTTGTGCCATGTAAGGAGTGAAGTGAGCGTAACCGCTCGTATGTTTTTAACGCTGGAGAACCTAGGTCTTCGGGGACAGGTATTATTTCTTAATGGAGGATTGGAAGCCTGGAAAAAAGCAGGCTACCCGGTGACAAAAGATATGCCGGTGGTGAAGAAGGGAAAGATGAAAGTGAAACCCGGCTCATTATTAGTAGATAAAGACTATGTTCTGAAGAACCTGAATAGTGGGGTGGTCGTTGATGCAAGGATGCAGCGTTTCTATGATGGCGAGCCAACCGGTAACCCACGCGATGGACACATCACAGGCGCAAAAAATATTCCGTACCCGGATATGCTGGATGCAGCCAATATGTTCAAGCCCGACGATCAGTTGCAAGCTTACTTCACTCCGGCAATCCCGGATAAAAGCAAAGAAGTTCTGACGTATTGCTTTATCGGGCAGACGGCCAGCGTGGTGTACATGGCAGGTCGCATCCTGGGCTATGATATGAAACTGTACGATGGCTCGCTTCAGGAATGGAGTCGCATGGAAAACCTTCCTATGGAGGTTACCAGGAAATGAGCATGATTAATTCGATAATGAATCAGTCTATTAAACCTTTTCGAAACGGACACGTCTAAACAATTTTTCTGGTTTTCTGATCAGAATCAAAAAAAGCGAAATATTTTACTCTCAAGCCGATCCTCATTAAACGCTTTCCTGCTTTTTATTTTAATGGAATCGACACCCTTGACAAGCCTTCCGTCCCGATTGCTATCGGGACTGTTTGTGGCTTAACGGTGAAAAATGTCGCAATGAATTCTCCTTTAAATATTTCTTGGAATAGAATTCTCAGAATGTCTATCCAAATAAACTTCCCTGAGTTTCAACCTTTGGGTGAAAAGCCCCAATAATAATGAACGGGTTTATCGATACATGATGATGAGCCTGTGTTGTGCCTAAGAACAAATGCAGATCCTTTGTTTTCGCAAAGTTCTCGAAATATTTCGCCCTCACGTCTGAGACGGCTTTTTGCTCATTGCCTTCATGACGTGCAAGACAATTCCAATAGAGCTGCCCAATTTCCCAATCCTCGATCATCATTTTACTTTCCTTGCCTTGATTATCGGCGAGAACGTACGAGAATTTGTATGGAAGTTTCTTAACTACTTCAAATTTCCCGGCCGCAGTAGCTGCCTCAAATAGGTTTAACTGTTGAAGGCTTGCTAATTTATCTTTATCCCATTCCCGGTCAACTGACTCTGCCTTAAAATCTGTAATCTTGGTTGGTTTGAAAACCGCCAATGAAGTACAAATGTCCTTGTTTTTGGCTTCAGCAATTAGTTCGGATAAGTTGTAGTAAACTTTGCCCAACACCAATTTCTTTCGTTCCGCCCAATTGCTTGAAGTGTCAATATGACCAGCGATCTTAATTTCACTTTCGTGTGAATATGGCCGATAGCTCTCAGGCCTGAAATCACCTTCATTCTTAACCAGGTCTAGTTTAATCCAATCATACTTTTTGTATTGCTCATTGTATGATTTTTTTCTGAATGGAACAGGGTAAATTCTTATCCACGTTCCGTCTTCGCGGAATCCCGCCGTGCAAACTAATTCGTCGTACTTGGCTGAGAGTGTTGGGTAGGTCTTTACTGCAATTAAGACTTTTGTCAACGCCATCTTAGATGTGTCTTACTTCATAATTAAAATCCGGAAGCTTTTCAATTGCCTCCGCCAGATGTTTTCGGTGGCATTGGCAAATATTGGCTTCAAAACAGGTTAAAGCAATTCGTTCGTGTTGCCGCAGTAAATTCAAAATTGTTGTTTGCGTGGGCTTGGTTTTCACTAGATTGCTTTTACGATAAATGGAGAATAATTTATCGTAATCTATTTGCGTGTTCAATTCTTGTCTTTGTTCGGACAGGATACCTACTTCCGGGAAATGCAAATATTGGATACCTAAGCCCTCACAAAACTTTTTCAACTGGCTTTTGCTGAATCCATATTTCATACTTAGGGGATTGTTACGGACATCAACTAAAATTCTTACATCGTTTTTGAGTAAACGGTTCAAATACTCTTCAAGCGAAATCCCCTCATAGCCAATGGTAAATAATATGGTCTTCCACCCTTTGGGCCTGGCCTTGTCTATTTCCTTCAATTCCTCCGGTTTCAATATTCTTTCAGCGACCTCACTTCTAATGGCAAAATACGGGTGGTTAATGTAGGTGTGCTTCATTAACGCATTGCTGCTCATCTTTCCGTAATGAGCTCTTACCTCAAGCAACAAGATTCGGTCCTGGTCTTTTAGTGCCTTCAAATAATCGGCCTTCTCAGTTCGTTTATAGTGGTTTTCTGTCTTAGTCAAAATCCCTTTCATCGCCATCGTGTTCAAGTCGGCATTGGCGGAATGGGAAAAACAGCCATATCTGTATGGTATGAAATCGTACTCAGCCTTTTGTTGCTTTAACGTAAACAGAAATAGGAGTTTTTGAAGACGAATTTTCTCTAACTCTCCTTCAAACAATTGCAATAAAGCCAAGACTATTTTTCGTCGGTAGTACATGACTTCAAAGGTACAATTTTGCGCAGATAGTTCTTTCGCCGGTTTCAATTTGGACGCCCTGGCGACACTGCGATAAATCGCACCGTAATACCCCCAACCGAAGCCGCGATTTGGTTTACAATTACTTCCTGGATATCAAAAAGGTCCGTTCGAATAATGAAGATCCTGGATAAGTACAGAATTGAAAAAAGGGATACAAGGGACCTGATAGGCCGTTCCTTCTTAATAGCCGAGGTGAAAGAGTTATATGATTCACATTATTTCGACCGGTTGAAAATGCTCAATAACTCGCATAGTAAAAAGATTTGAAATGGCATCGAAAAGCCTAAATCTGGAGTCTCGATTTGCTTTGCCATAACACATTCAACGATTATAAGGTACAGAAGTTCATCACGAAAACCATTCTTTGTGCTTTCCTCGAAACCCTCAGTGATTCCTACTGAATAAAATTTTTATTTCTGTATCAAGAAATAACGGGTTTCACGCTGCCACCAGCTTGCCTTCCTGTATTAATATATCCGCAGGGAGCTGGAGCAGCTCGCTAAGGTTGCGGATCATGCGTAGCGACAACGGGATTCTCCTGTTCAAAACCTTTGAAAGGGTGCCCTTGTCTCCAATGGCAGCCACGAGATCTCTTGCTTCAAGCCCAAGGTCGTCCATGCGTATCTTGATAGCTTCGATAGGGTCAGGCAGGCCTATCGGGTAATGCTCATCCTCGTATTTCTCCACCAGGTAAAGCAGCAGTTTCAATTCCTTGCCGGTCCCGGTTTCAGTGCGTGGGTTAGCATCCATCAATAGACTAATCCTCCCAAGGGCAGTTTCGTATTCCTTTTTGTTTTCAATCACTGTCCAATACTTCATCACGTTATAAATTAATTAAACTTTCAACACATCGATTTCATCATACCTTGCATGGGTCCCGATCCATTTTACCTGGATGGCCTTGTACCGGAAACTAAACCGGGCCACCAACCGATACCTGTTGCCCTTGATATTAAATACCATCCGGTCGTCACCAACCACATCGGCGGCAGGATATGCCTTCCGGACGTCGTGGAAATTACGCCAGACAGCTTTTTTGCATATCTTGTACCAGGTTCATAATCCTCACAACAACCTCTCCAACGTTTGGTATTTGTGCATCCTGCGTCTCGGTGTAATTGAAATTAGTGGGAGGAATGATTATCGGGCAGTCTAAAATCAAATCACCCTGACGAATTTCGTCAGAGTGATTCAAAGTTTCATACCAAGGGTAGATCATTAGTCGGCATAAATCCTTGGCAAGGATTTATCTAATTTGAAAGATGTAACCTGAATTTTAAACTCCCTGAATATTGGCTTGATAGCCACATCATAATCTTCGGTGTATTCCTCTTCCTGGTTTAATGTTGTGCTGGCAATGCTAAAGATTGGAACATCAAATGACAATATGGTTCCTGCTGAAGGAGGGCTCCCATAGAATGAACGCATTCCATTGTCAACCGCGTTCATTGATTTTAAGTTTTGATTTGCCATTAACTTTCGATTTATGTCACCTTGATCTAAACCATATATAAATAGACTCGTGGATAAAAGAAAAACATCCCAGGACGGATTCTGGTTTCTCATAGTCGTCTGAGACCCTTTTACTTCCAATGTGCTATTCATATTTCTTTATTTTGAAGCAAAAATTTCTTGCAATTTACCCTTTGTCATTTCTTTAAATAAGCCACTTGTCAGAGTGTGGGCTTTGGTAAGCCAGCCACTAATCACCCCAATATCAGGATTAATTGTTCTGCTGGTTAAATTGGTTTGGATTGCAATGCCATCCTCTCCGGTGTTGTTTTTACCCCGTGCGATGCTGATGTTCAAAAAGCCTAATTCATTTTCGAAATTTAATGCCACAGCCGCGTTTTTAGTAACTGATTTTGTGTTATAAAATCTTTGATGGATGTTGATATGAAGATTCTCTTCTAAAAACTTAATAAGATCCTCTTTATCAAAGTCAAACTTTATTAAATCAATATATTGAAGCGTCAGTCTTACATTATGACT
This sequence comes from Cyclobacteriaceae bacterium, assembly GCA_025350305.1. Classification (GTDB taxonomy): domain Bacteria; phylum Bacteroidota; class Bacteroidia; order Cytophagales; family Cyclobacteriaceae; genus ELB16-189. The sequence continues at coordinate 11,745 of JANXYC010000093.1, forward strand.
TTCCTTAAAAGTATAAATCTTACTCAATTCACGCAAGATTTCAACTATCCACCCTTCATATTCCTTCCATGAATATTTAGAATCAATGGTATTAACAGTTAATCCTACTTTGTCATATTTAGTTTTTTGGGGCACAACGAGCACGAAGATGACACAACGAGCACAACGAAGCAGGGCCAATGATCCGCTGGACCTTGATTTCGTAGTACTCGTAGTGGTTCGTTGTGTTCTTCGTGACCATAC
>JANXYC010000104.1 GCA_025350305.1 Cyclobacteriaceae bacterium
TAAAAGCATGGGGAAGGATGTCACCTTGTCCGGTGAGGCTAACGTTGAAAGCCGTGGGGCGTATTTCTATGGATATAATCCCGTTGTGGAGGTTGACCGTAATAGAATCCGACAATTGTACAACGTATACAGCCTGAATGCTGGTATCGAAAATACGAAGGTTAGTGATTTAAATTATTCATTGAAGGGAGGTTTTAGCTACTTGCGTGATCATTATAATGCGAGCGAAAGTGAAGTTTCATTGCTTTTCAATAGCACTTATAAAATAAATCAGACTGGCAAATTTTTATTGAACGCAAATTATTTTCTGATTACCCGAAAAGATTCATTGTTCAATGGTACCCCCCGTCATTTGCTGATGATCAAACCCGCATACCAGTTCACACCCATTGAAAATCTTTTGGTGACGGCCGGTCTGAACGTAGCGCTTCAAAATGATCGATATGCAGGGTCAAAGGATATTCATGTGTATCCGAATGTTAAAGCCCAATACTCGCTGAGTCCATCAATGGAACTGTATGGTATCGTAACGGGCGACCTCGACAAGGTAAATCTTCATACCTTGTCGGCAGAAAATCTTTGGATCAATTCCAACATTCCGATTTATCACACCAATCGGGCCCTGGAGTTTCGTGGAGGATTGACTGGCAAAATTGGAAGAAAGGTTGCGGTAGGTGCTGGCTTCTCATTGGCGGCATTGAAGAATTATTATTATTACCTGAACGTGCGTGATAATTTTAATCCCGCGGGAAGCCTGGTTGGAACACCGGTTGATAAATTCGACGTTGTGTATGACCGCGACACAAAACGCCTGAATCCATTTGCAGAAATCAGCTATGCACAGGCAGAGATGTTTAACCTTGCTCTGAGGGGAGATTATTTTAGCTATGCCACAGATGTTCTTCCGGAGGCGTGGCATCGCCCTACTTATCGGGTCAGTGCCACTTCACGTCTTAATCTTTACGATAAGATATCCCTGGAGGCTGGGTTTATTGCCCAAGGTGGTATGAAGGCACTTGATCCTGTGAGCAATCTAACGGTTTCCCTCGACCCCGCATTTGACTTGAACATGAAAGCGCGTTACTTTTTGTCGAAGCAGTTTTCAGCATTTGTGCAGATGAACAACATGCTTTCAAATAAGTACCCAATATACCTGAGCTATCCAGTCCGGGGTTTTCAGGTGCTGGGCGGTGTAAGCTTGAGTTTTTAGGGATGGGCCTCAGTATTATTTATTATGAATTTTACGTTAATTTTGGTTAACATTTGATAAACACTAACCCCCAAACAAATGGCCAGTAAGGATTCAAATGATGATGCGTTAAAGGATAAGCCTGATAATTCGGAGGACAGCTTTGGTCTTCCCGATATCGAGTATAAGCCCCTTGACCCAGCCAACGATTCCGGTAAGGCACGTGAACAAGTGGCTTCCGCGGAGGCATCTGGATATTCAGATTCTTCATCCACCGTTGAAACCCGGTCTAACAGAGAAGGCGATTCCTCCTATGATCCAATGGCGATGGATGAACCAAAGTCCAAAGCACCAGTCATTCTTGGAATCGTAATCGTGTTGGTTGTAGCCATTGCCGGCTATCTAATCTTTAATTTCGTCTATAAACCTAAGGCTGCTGCCGAAAAGGCCCGACAGGAACAAATAACAAAAGATGCCCAGTTGAAAAAAAAGCAAGCAGAAGAGGAGCGGCTGAGAAGACAAAAGGAGGAAGAGGAGAGGAAACGACTGGAGGCCGTCGAAAAGGCTAAACCGGTTATTGGTACCATCGAGACACTTAGTGGTCGCACAAAACGTTATTATGTGGTTGTGACCAGTGATATCGACGATGATTTGTTAATGGATTTTGCAAAGAAACTTAGCGCGAAGGGCATAAGCACTAAAATTATTCCGCCATATGGAGACGGAAAGTTTTACCGTCTCGCGATTGCAGACCATGATTCATGGGCTTCCGCCCAGTCAAATGCAGACGCAACAAAAGCGGACTATGGCAGTGGAGTCTGGGTAATCAAGTACTAGAATTTATTTTTTTTGGTCTGATTTTTGATTTTTTTTGTCGACCTGATTATTTTTTAAACTATGCTGTTTGCACAAATTGTTACAAACACGGCTCCGCCTTCTGACGAAGCGTTGTCGGTGATTGATCTGGCGATCAAAGGTGGTTTCATGATGATACCAATCATACTTTGCTCCTTTGTTGCTATCTATATTTTTGTTGAACGCGTACTGACCATCAATAAAGCAAACCAAAGTCCGGAAGCCTTTATTGGCCGAATCAAAGAAATGGTTCTCCGGGGAGATGTTAATGGTGCGAAATTGCTTTGCAGTCAGTTTGATAGCCCGATCGCACGAATGATTGAGAAAGGCGTGTCGCGAATTGGCAGTCCTCTGAAGACCATTGAAGCATCCATCGAAAACGTGGCAAAACTAGAGTTGTTTAAGCTTGAAAAAAATCTTTCCATCCTGGCCACGGTATCGGGCTCTGCTCCAATGATGGGGTTCTTAGGAACGGTAATCGGGATGGTGAGTGCATTTATTGCCATTGCCCAGGAAGAGGGATCTGTAAGCCCCAAATTGCTTTCCTCCGGCATTTATACAGCCATGATCACCACGGTGGCCGGACTTGTGGTGGGCATCATGGCCTACCTGGCCTATAATTATCTGGTAACCCGCGTATCAAAGGTGGTTCACAAGATGGAATACTCAGCGATTGAATTTATTGATCTATTGCAGGAGCCTCGGTAAACGGACGATCGATGAATCTACAAACCAGAAATAAAGTTGATGCGTCATTTAGCATGGCGTCTATGACGGACCTCATATTCCTGTTATTGATTTTTTTTATGCTCACAGCTTCGTTTGTGACGCCTTCCGGTTTACCCGTAAATCTTCCTTCCAGCATCGTAAGCACGATTGAAGTTCCAAAGGTTTCCGTTACCGTTACGAAGGACCTTCAATATTTTGTCAATGATAAAAAAGTGACCCGCAATACGGTGGAGTCAGAACTTAAGCGCAACCTGGCTTCGCCCAACGGTGTTGTCGTTCTCCACATTGATAAGAGCGTCCCCACGGAAGAGTTGGTGTATGTCGCCGGAATTGCAACATCACTGAAGGCAAAGGTTACCATCGCAACTAAACCGAAATAGGCATGCATTCGGAAGAAAATAAAAACAGAAGGATTGGCATACTGACTTCCTTGGGAATTCATGGAACGCTATTTCTTATTTTTTTCTTCCTCACTGCCTGGAGAGCTCCGAATCCGCCGAACCCAGAATTTGGTATTGAGCTAAACTTTGGGTTGGATAACCAGGGTAGTGGTGACATCCAGCCTGAAACACCGGCAGGGGAAAAAAGTGATCAGCAATCGGAAGAAGCGAAGCAACAGCCTTCAGAGGCACAGCCTGAAGAAGTAAAACCTGAACTAAAAGAAAAGGTAAAGGAAATCAGCTCTGACAAGGCAAAAGAAGAGACTGTCTCCAAACTTGAGAGTCCAGTGACGATGAAAGAGAAAAAAAAGGAAGTAAAGACGGAGACGAAAAAAGAAAAAACATCTGATCCCAATCCAAAAGAGAAGCGGGTAGCCGAATTCAAGAAGGAAGAAAAGAAAGAGGCAACGACAACGGACGGTTCAAAAAAGGGTGATCCGGGTAATCAGGGAGATGATGAAAAAAAAATTGGAGATAAGGGAAGTTCTGAAGGTAAGCTAGATGCTAAAGCCCTTTACGGTATACAGGGCGGCGGTGGCGGAGGAGATGGATTTGGACTGTCAATGTCCGGCTGGGCTTGGGCGGACCAGCCTAAAGTCCCGGAATTACCGGATAACGAAAACGGTAAAGTAATCTTTGAAATTGAATGCGACGAAAGTGGTGAGATCATAGGGATAACGACTGTGGAGCGAAGTCTCAGTCCGAAATCTGAGCAGATATTAAAAGAGGAAATCCGGAAAAATTCTTTGGTGCGTACTTCAGGTGGACGAGCACCGGATCGGTCGAAAGGAAGAATTGTGTTTATTTTGAAGACGAAGTAGAATAGATTAACTGCCTATTTATCAGTCTTATATAGATTTTTAGCAATTAATTCAGGCAAGGCCTTTGGAAGCAATTGAACCAGTTTTACCGTCGTCCAATTCACAAATCCCGGAATAATTTCTGCCTTGTTTGCCAGCATTCCATTAATGGCAATTTTTGCTACCTGTTCTGGTTCCATACTAAATTTTTGAGCTTTCTCCTTCAGTATTCCCATGTTTGCCCTATCGATGAAACCGGTAGAGGTGGTACCTGGACTAAGGCATGACACTGAAACCGGACCATCTTTCAATTCCCATCGTAAGCCGCGGGAAAACAGCAGAACAAAAGCTTTGGTGGCAGCGTAGGTAGTCAATGTTGGCACGGCCTGGTAGGAAGCCGTGCTGGAAATATTCAGGATGTATGCCCGTGGATTCTTTTCCAGATTGGGAAGCAAAACCTTACAGAAATCGGCCAACGTCAACATATTCAATTGCATCATCTGGTTGAGTTCATTTCGCTGTAGTTCTTTGAGGGCTCCCCAAGATCCGAACCCTGCGTTGTTGATTAGGATATCGATGTCATACGATTTGCTCTGGAGCCAGTCCCGAACCTGTAATGCAGCATCAACGATGGATAGGTCAATAACAAGATAATCGGCGTGGACGCCAAAACGCTGACGTAGCTCTGCGGCGTTTTTCTTCAGATTTTCCTCTGAACGGGCCAGTAATAAAAGGTCGTGTTTTCGTGCAGCCAGTTCTTTTGCCAAGGCCCAGCCGATTCCACTGCTGGCCCCCGTTACGAGGGCATACGCCATGTTACTTATTGGTCAATGACATGAGTCGCTGATAGAACAGAGGCTTGCTCTCTTCTGTACGAGGTTGAAATTTTCCCGTGACGATTGGCACATACATTACACGCCGGCGACTCTTTTCACCTACGTGAGGTGATTGCGCTACACGATGCCAGAGGCGACCGTCATGAACGGTAAGATCACCGGGCTCAACGTTCAGGCCCAGTTCACTCTTGTCGGGTTTATGACTGAGGAAATAGAGTTTTTTAAACAGGAGTGTAGCGATGCCTTTGTTATGCGTACCCGGCAGAATCCGGAGGCCACCATTGTCGGTTGATGAATAGTCAAGGTGTAGTCCAACATTGAGCATTGGCATGATCTTGTTGCCATAAAAGATATCGCGCAAGGCGTCGGTATGCCAGCCTAACTGGCTGTAATTACTATCAGAAGAATTAACGTAGTGATTAAATACCAGGCCATCTTTTTCATTTTCGCCGATCCGTGAATCGGAACTCCCGATCAGTTCGAAAAGTGCCTGCAGCCGGGGCTCCTTTAGAAAATTCTGGAAGACATTGCTGAACTGGTTAAGAAAGGCAAACCGCTGAACGATCTTCTTGCCGTTGATGTCCGTGCCATATTTGATCGGAACGCCATTCACCATTTTCCTGTCTTCACTTATCCATTCGTCCTGAATTCGGACGGACTCTGCCAGCATCTGTTGCACCAACTCTTTATCAACAAAATTCTTAAAATGCAGGAACCCATATGTATCAAAGAATTCTTTTTGCTCTTGGGTCAAGGTTGATTCTAAGAAGAAATAAGGATAGGTCCCATTGACCTTAAAGGCCTTTCTATTCTTTACCTGTTCGTACATGGTCCGTTTTCTGGTTTAATCGTTTGGTAACACGCAAATTACTCGAATTTTATCGAAATATTAAACATTAAATCTTGCGATTTGGGCACGTAAACGCGTTTTTTTCACTTTAGTTCGATGGGCGGGCTTCATCGCCAAGCTTCAACGCGGCCTTAATCACGAGGAAAATTCCATATGTAATGACAGGGGCCGCCAGAAGGTCAATGGTATAATGAACGTGCTGCCAGGCCAAAAGAAACCCCATAATAACTGTTCCGGTAATCTTCAGGATTTTAGCAAGGCGATTCTTTTCAATCAATACAAGCACCATCATCGTACTAACGTGCCCGGAAAAAAACAAATCTTTCGCAAAGCCGCGATCCGGATAGGCGATCGAAGATATGGGGTCTGCCAATAAAATCATGCCGGCAGGAGGTTCCAGGGTAACGACATACATCGTTACGATTCGTAATAGATTGACGGCGCAATAGGTGGTAAGGCCAAGGAGCGCAACCCTTGGTTTTCGTAAGGAAGTTAAAACAGTATGAATGACTGCCAAATAAATGATAACAAAGACAGTAAGGGACCAATTAACCGGCACAAAAAAGTTTAGGAAGGGATCGGCAAAAAAATATCCTTTTTTCGGGCTTAAAATCTCCTGGTAAAAGACAGGCATGTAAAAGACGATGATCAAAAAGGTGCTCACGCAAAAGGCGATAACCCATCGTAGCCGGGTAGTTTGTAGTGCTTGCTTCCAGGTCATTGGCTATTCAACGATGATCAGGTAGTAATTCTTTTTCCCTTTTTGTGCCAGCAAATAGCGGTTTTGTAATAGTTGAAACCCTGGTTTCTGCTGTGGATCTTCAATCTTAATCTTGTTGATGCTTACCCCACCGCCTTGTATCATTCTTCGTGCTTCACCTTTTGAAGGAAAAATTACACCCTTTGTTAGATCGGAGAGAAGGTCAGTTACTGTGTCGGCTGAATCAAGGGACGAACGTTGGATCATAGCGTGTGGAACTCCTTCAAAAACTTCCAACAAAGTTTCCTCATCCAGCATGAGGAGATCTGCTGTAACGGAATCTCCAAAAAGGATTTGAGATGCCTTGAGGGAAGCTTCATAGTC
>JANXYC010000108.1 GCA_025350305.1 Cyclobacteriaceae bacterium
TTCCTTCGCCAGTTGATTGAGCCTTTTGGTTTTATCTCTCCAAGACTCCTTTCTGCCCTGACTCTCCCTGACCCAGTCACAAATACTGCGATGGGGGATGTCATGTTTAGCTCCCAGTTCACGATAGCTGTAAACGCCAGTCAGATATTCGGCAATTATTTCTTCCCTGGTCGCCCGACTGCCAGGTTTGCTTTTTTGTTGATGTTTCATTTTTTGTGCGAAATAAATTTACGTTTTTTCGTAAACCTATTTCAGGACGAGACAAACGTCCAGCTAATTTGTTGTCTTGTTTTTACCTTACTCAATTGTCTGTGGAGTAGAAATTTATCTACTGTGATAAATTGTCCGCGTGCACTTCAAATATTTTCATTGTTTTAATTCTCCATAAGATTTTTGTTTTTTCTAATGGTAACATATTCTTCTATCAATTTACTTGTAGTTTCATTTAGTGGATTTTTTGAGTCTGGGTTTGTAATTATTTTAAATTCTCGACTAAATCCACCTATTGACACACTGTCGCCAATCAGTATTATTGCGCTGAAATGTTTAATTTCTTGAGTGAACTCAATTTGATTCTCCCAATCTTTAAGTCCGCCAGTTACGATTGTCAAGTCAAGAAATATAATGCCTTGCTTGTCATTTGGTAATTGGCACTGTTTGTCTGCAAGCTTCTTTTCCGCTCCATAATCTGGAATATGTAAATAGACAACACCAAAAGCAGTTCCGAATTTTTCTCCAGTACCTTGTCTAACAGAAATTGGTGTTTTTGCATACTTAAAAGCTTGTTCGGTATCATCAACATTGTGCGGCACTGAAAAGAATACTGCGAAGTTTTTAAAAGGACCCTCCTGAGGTTTTAATTTTAGCCATTCACATACTTCACTGTATTCTATTTCATCAAGTTCCTTGGTTATAACTACAACACATCTTTTTTCCGGCTTTACTAAAGAAACCAGCTCTGAAAGTTCTGTTCCTCTTTTTTCAATTAATTTCTGCGTTGTTGAATTCTGTTTTCTAGTTATTTCTACAAAAATCCATTCATTTTCACCTTCAACTTGGAATTTGCAATCAGCTTTTTTATTTCCGTTTCCTACTAATGGCTCTAATTCAATATTGGCTTTGCATCTTATGAAATCTGATGCAATTGAAATCTCTAAGTCAACGTTGTCGAAGCGTAGTCCATTTTTCAATTTATTTAATAACTCTTCAAATCCTTTTAGTTCCTTCAATAATTCTAAATCTTCCCATAGAAAAACCATTTTCTCTATATCTCCGATTCCGGTGTACATTCTGTCCTTGCCAAGTTGCTTGATTAAATAATCTTCAGAAATAAAGTATGCAATTTCTCTTTCAACCCAATCCTTGCCTAAAATACTTACGAGTCCATTCAAGGCATCTAAAGTCCTTTGATAATATCTTGAACCCAATTGATTATAGCTCATTAGTTTTATGTCGGCCTCTGAATAATTCATTTTCGTAAGAGTTGAAATAAAAATTGTCTTTTGTATTATGTCAGCCGATATTTGATTTGAAACGAATCTTTGTCGTCAGGCCGTTCCTCTGTCCGAAGCTGAATTTATTTTACCGCCTTGCCCACAACATTAGAGATCCCGCAACTCCGTTGTGCATATACACCCAAATTCATGGAATAAGCGCAACAGTGTTGCGCGTACTTCTCATTTATGTACGGGGAAGACTTCCATTTTCTATAAAGTCAATCGGCATCGTTTTGTTGCTGCGTTCATTTCTTAAGGCTACCATTCGTTCGCAAAATTCCAAACTGTCGAGCGGACCTTTTATGCCCCTCAGTGCCTTGCTCGTTACGTGCGTGTAAATCTCCGTGGTCTTGCTGCTGCGGTTTGCTTAGCGCCCTTTGCGTGAAACGCATTTAGTGTCAAACCAAATTTAAAATCCCTTTCTCTTTCGCTTCAAGAGTAGACTCCCCCATTAAAAACTCATCCACCGCCCTCGCTGCTTCTCTTCCTTCACTGATCGCCCACACAACCAGCGATTGACCCCGCCGCATATCACCAGCCGAAAACATACCCTCCACCGAAGTGTGGTAGCGATTGCATTTCACGTTGCCACGCTCGTCAAATTCGACGCCCAACTGTTTAAGGAGTCCTTCTTGCTGGGGATGGAGAAAACCAAGCGCCAGCAGAACCAGTTCACACGGGATTATTTTTTCCGAACCGGGGACTTCGTTTAAGAATGGAAGTTTTCCATCCGGAGGTTTGCTCCACTCCACCTCAATGACCTTCAAGGCTTTTAAATTACCCGCATCATCTCCGATAAACTCTTTTGTAACGATGCTCCATTGCCGTTCACAACCCTCTTCGTGTGAACTGGATGTCCGTAAAATCATCGGCCAGTTCGGCCATGGCATAGAGTGATTGCGTTCAGCCGGCGGTTTGCCCAACAGTTCAATTTGTGTTACTGACCATGCGCCCTGCCGATTGGAGGTCCCCACACAATCCGATCCAGTATCACCGCCACCAAGTACTATTACATTTTTTTCGCAGGCCAAGATCGAGCTTGTCGAGATCGAGCCCGTCGAGATCCCACTCACTCGCCTGTTCTGTTGCGTAAGAAAATCCATCGCAAAATGAATGCCCTTCAGGTTGCGCCCCGGAATTGGCAAGTCACGAGGTATCGTTGCACCACCGCATAAAAGAATTGCATCGAAATCATCACGGAGCTGGCGGACTTGAATAGTCACTCCTACATCCGCGTTTGTTTTAAATGCAATGCCTTCTTCTTTCATGAGTTTTATTCTCCGGTCAAGTACGGCTTTATCAAGTTTGAAATCCGGAATGCCGTACCGCAATAGCCCGCCCACTTCATCGGCACGTTCAAAAACAGTAACATGATGTCCCGCATAATTCAGTTGGGCAGCGGCAGCGAGTCCGGCGGGACCTGAGCCGATGACCGCTATTTTTTTGTCAGTACGCGTGGCTGGAATTTTTGGCAAGACATAACCATTCTCAAACGCCTTTTCAATAATCGACTTTTCAATATATTCAATGGTGACGGCTGGTTTGTTGATGGCCAATACGCAGGATGTTTCACAGGGTGCGGGGCAGATACGACCCGTGAATTCCGGGAAGTTATTGGTGGAGACAAGAATCTCGTATGCCAGTTTCCAGTTGCCCTGGTGGGCAGCATCGTTGAATTCTGGAATATTATTTCCCAGCGGACAGCCTTGATGGCAAAACGGTGTGCCACAATCCATGCAGCGCCCTGATTGCTTGCGTGTGGTCGTTTCATCAACAGGACCTTCCACTTCTTTGTAGTCACGGATACGCTGTGACACATCCCGCTTTTGCGGAAGCTCGCGCGAGGTTTCTAAAAATCCTGTCGGCTTTCCCATGCTTATCGCTGGTTCCTATCTGGTGCGGAGAGTGGAACCAACTCTTTTATTCTCCGTTTCTGCTTCTTTAATACTTCTTTGAACTCAATAGGCATCACTTTTACAAACTGAGGATAACTCGTGTCCCAGTTCTTAATCAACCTCGCGGCCAGTTCACTGTTTGTATGAGTAAGGTGATCCATGATCATTGTACGAAGGAGCGATTCATCTTCTTCATCCTTCTCATCCAGCAGCACCATTTCCATGTTTACATTTTGTCCAAAGTTCTTCTTTGCGTCAAAGACATACGCTATTCCTCCACTCATGCCGGCTGCAAAATTTCTTCCCGTGTCACCCAGCACAACCACTGTTCCCCCAGTCATGTATTCACAGCCGTGGTCACCTATTCCTTCCACTACGGCACTTGCGCCTGAATTTCTAACGGCAAATCGTTCTCCGGCCCGGCCCCGAAGAAAAACTTCTCCGGACGTAGCGCCATACAATGCCACATTTCCTACGATACTGTTCTGTGAAGGATCGTATTTAATACGCTTGTCAGGATAAACGATGATCCGCGCTCCCGAAAGACCCTTACCGAAATAATCATTGGTATCACCCTCCAATTCAAATGTGATGCCACGGGCAGCAAAGGCTCCAAAACTTTGCCCCGCTGTTCCATGAAATTTGAAGTGAAGCACCGAGGGGTTATCGGTGGAACTATAAAGTCCAGGATTGGAGGGTGGATAGCGTTTTGAAATCTCGTTCGACAGCATGGCGCCTACGGCACGGTCTTCGTTCGTGATGGGGAAGACACCGTGAACGGATTCACCTTCTTCCAGAAACGGTTTAGCAATTTTGATAAGTGTCCGATCCAACACATACTCAATGCTGTGATCCTGGTCTTCTTGCTTAAACAAGGCTGTGTCAAGACTGATCGGTTCTTTGTACAAAATGGGCGACAGGTCAAGATTACTCACCTTCCAGCGTTTGTCGATGTCCAGAAATTCCAGGTAGTCACTTTGACCCACCATTTCGTTCATCGTTCGAAAGCCGAGTTCAGCCATAATCTCCCGCAACTCCTCGGCTAAAAAAGTAAACAGGTTCACTACATACTCCGGTTTGCCGGTGAAGAGCGCCCGCAGCTCTTTGTTCTGGGTGGCCACACCAACGGGACACGTATTAAGATGGCATTTTCGCATCATGATGCAGCCTGTCGTTACAAGCGCCGCGGTAGCCACGCCCCATTCTTCAGCTCCCAGCATAGCGGCAATAGCCAGGTCACGACCGGTGCGAATTTGTCCGTCGGTTTGCAAGACCACACGACCGCGGAGTTTATTTCGTACGAGCGTTTGATGCGCTTCGGCAAGACCGAGTTCCCAAGGCAAGCCAGCATGTCGTATGGAACTCAAGGGTGATGCTCCTGTACCTCCATCATGACCCGAAATCAGAATAACATCGGCGTGCGCTTTGGCAACACCGGAAGCAACAGTGCCAACTCCTGCTTCCGAAACTAATTTCACGCTGATGCGCGCTTCGCGATTTGCATTTTTTAAATCAAAGATGAGCTGTGCAAGGTCTTCAATCGAATAAATATCATGATGTGGAGGAGGAGAAATCAGACCCACTCCGGGAGTGGAGTGCCGTACACGTCCGATCCATTCATCTACTTTGTAGCCGGGCAGTTGTCCGCCTTCGCCGGGCTTTGCGCCCTGAGCCATTTTGATTTGAAGTTCTTTGGCGTTGGTGAGGTAGTAGCTGGTCACGCCAAACCGTCCGGATGCAACTTGTTTGATCGCAGAATTCTCCCAGTCGCCATTTGGCTTGCGAAGGAAACGTACTTCATCTTCTCCGCCTTCACCGCAATTGCTTTTTCCACCAATGCGGTTCATGGCAATGGCCAGCGTACTGTGTGCTTCGTGCGAAATAGATCCAAACGACATGGCACCGGTGGCGAAGCGTTTGAAAATGCTTGTTGCCGGCTCCACTTCACTGAGTGGAATCGATTTTCCTTTTCGGAATTTCAGCAGGCTTCGAAGCGTGATGGCTTTTTCACTCTGCTCATTGATGAGTGTAGAATATTTTTTGAAAAGTTGATAGTCATTGGTCTTCGTAGCATGTTGAAGAAGGTGAATGGTCTGCGGATTAAACAAATGTGCTTCCCCCCGCTGTTTCCATTGATAAATTCCCCCTACCTCTAACTGCACGGCACCATTTGAAGTTTTGGGAAAGGCCAGGCGATGCTTGGCCAGCGCTTCTTTGGCGATGTCATCCAGCGTAAGGCCGCCAATGCGTGACACCGTGCCGGAAAAATAATGGTCAACGACTTCTTTGCTGATGCCCAATGCTTCGAAAATCTGGGCTCCATGATACGACTGCAAGGTACTGATGCCCATCTTGCTCATGATCTTGAGAAGCTCTCCGCACATGGCTTTTTTATAATTATAAACGGCCTTTTCCTCGGTGAGCTCTTCGCTCAAGAGGTTGCGCTTCTTCATGTCGAAGATAGTTTGAAACACCATATACGGATTCACACCCGAAGCACCATAGCCGATCAATGTGGCATAGTGATGAGTCTCCCACACGTCGCCTGCCTCCACTAGCAGCCCGACTTTCCCGCGAAGGCCCTTGCGAATGAGGTCGTGATGAACTGCCGCAACGGCGAGTAAAGAAGGGAGCTGTGCGTGACCGCTGTCGAAGCTTCGGTCCGAAAGAATGATGATGGTGAACCCATCTTCAACGGCATCTGTCACATACTGGCACACACGGTTCAACCCTTTTTCCAAAGAACCCTTTTCACCTCCTGACTTGAAATATGTGTAGATCGTTTTTGTTTGTAAATGCCGGTGATCGATGTATCGGATTTTTTCAAGGTCACTGTTGGAGAGGATGGGTGTCGGCAGCTCGAGCGTGATACAATGCTCCGGAGTTTCTTCCAACAAGTTCAAAGATCCACCAACGTGCGTGGCCAGCGACATGACAAGCCGCTCGCGTATCGGGTCAATTGGTGGATTGGTGACCTGCGCAAATAGTTGTTTGAAATAACTTGATAAATGCTGTGCCTGGTTGGATAAAACCGCCAACGGAATATCGCTTCCCATTGAACCGAGGGCCTCCTTACCGGTCTCACACATTTGCGCCAATACAACACGCACGTCTTCTGTAGTGTATCCAAAAGAAATCTGACGTTTGATGAATGTACGCGGATCGTACTTATGAAAGCTTCCTCCCGGTTCTGGTAAATCTTGCAAGCGTACTTTGTTGGCACGCACCCATTCGCCGTACGGCTGGCGGGTACAAATATCTTTCTTCAGTTCTTCATCGCTGATAATCCGGCCCTGCTCCAGGTCCACGACAAACATTTTTCCGGGCTGCAACCTGCCTTTTGTGATTATCCTTGCGGGATCAATGTCCAACACGCCTACTTCCGATGCCATGATTACACGATCATCATCGGTTACCACGTATCGTGAGGGGCGCAGGCCGTTCCGGTCCAACGTGGCACCTACGATTTTTCCATCGGTGAATGTAATGGATGCGGGTCCATCCCATGGCTCCATCAGGTTGGCGTGATATTCGTAAAAATCCCTTTTCTCCTGACCCATCTGCTCATTGTCATCCCACGCTTCCGGTATGAGCATCATCATCACATGCGGCAACGAACGGCCGGAGTGCATTAATAACTCAATGACATTGTCAAGATTGGAAGAGTCCGATTGGGCCGGATTGCAGATTGGCAATATCATGTCGAGTTCTTCCCGGGTAAAATGGGAAGAGGAGAAAAACGCTTCCTTTGACTTCAGCCAATTGATATTTCCCTGGATCGTGTTGATCTCGCCATTGTGTGCAATGAAGCGGAAAGGCTGCGACAATCGCCACGAAGGAAACGTGTTGGTAGAAAAGCGGGAATGAATAACGGCCAGGGCGGAGACAACTTCTTCATGCTCCAGGTCAGCAAAGTAATGCTTCAGTTGCCGCGATGTTAGCATGCCTTTGTAGGCAATGGTCTTATAGGAAAGCGATGAAAAGTAGAATTGATTGTTGACTCCCTGCACCGATTCTGTCACGATGCGGGTGGTGTATTTACGCAAAATAAAAAGTTTGCGTTCGAAGTTATCCGGGTCATCTATTGACTCCGGGCGTTTGATGAAGATTTGTTCCATCACCGGCTCGGCACGAAGAGCGGTTTCACCGATCTCATCGTTTTTGGTGGGCAGAAACCGGTAACCCAACAAAGACATCCTCATTTTCTTAATCTGACGATTCAGTACCGTGCGACATTCCTCGCGTGCTTTCGGATCGCGGGGAAAGAACACAAGCCCCACCGCATAGTGCCCATACGAAGGCAGTTTAATCCCAAGCTTGTTGCATTCATTGGTAAAGAATTCGTGAGGAATCTGGATGAGGATGCCCGCCCCATCGCCGGTATTTGGTTCACAGCCACATGCACCGCGGTGGCTCATTCGTTCGAGCATGGTAATAGCGTCCATTACCAGTTGATGCGACTTTCGCGCCTTGATATTGGCGATGAAACCAACGCCACAGGAGTCGTGTTCGAAAGAAGGATGATATAGTCCGTACGTGTCTGTCTCGCTCACTTCAAAAAATCAAAAGGAGTAAGTAAGAAATTTACAATGCTAAAGCGGGTATTGATACGAAGAAGGCAGGAATCTTCAAAAAAAGTTCAAAGGCTTACTAACAGTTAGTAGCGAAAACGTTTGTGGAGCAGGATTTTAGGATTACAGGATTGTAGGATTTGATGGATTTGAAAAATTATGGATCGGAATGGTGAGGCCATCACTCATGTCTTAACGCCTTCACCGGGTTTGACAGCGATGCTCTCAATGATTCATAACCTACGGTCACCAATGTGATAAAAACAATCAAGCCAATCGCACCGCTAAAAACAACCACCGACAGGCTGGTTCGGTATTCAAAGCTCTGCAGCCATTGGTTCGAGACGTAGTAGGCCACAGGTAGCGCAATCACTGAGGCGATCAACAAAAGTTTTCCAAAGACACTGAGTAGCAAAACCAGAATTTGAAGACTACTGGCACCCATCGTTTTGCGAATACCGATTTCTTTGGTCCGCTGCTGTGACATAAAGGAGGCTAGTCCATAGAGTCCTACGCACGTTATGAGAATGGCAAGCCAGGAAAAATTTTCAGTCAACCCGGCAACTTTTGTTTCATTCTCATACATGCGGCCAAATTCTTCGTTAATAAACCAGTAATCGAATCCAAATCCTGGAAAAATTTTCTTCCACGCTAATTCCATGTTTTGAATTTTTTCTGACATCTTCCCTGCCGGCAGGCGCACATGAATAATCCGGTCCACGGTGTGTGGTTTAGGGGCAATCGCAAGCGGATCAATCTTTTTATGCATGGAGCGATACGGAAAATCTTCTACGACTCCAATGACAAGCCCCGTTACAGGAGCTTTTGTGGTATCCCGACGTGAATATCCCATCACATAATCAGGACGGACCACTGTTTTACCGACAGCCTCCTGTGCTGTGAGATGAAGAGCCGATACAGCTGCCATGTTCAGCAAGATGGCAGAAGAATCTGACACATTTTTCGGATCAAAATCGCGACCTGCAATTAGTTTCAGATCAAACGTCTTGGGAAAATCATAGTCGCCATTCAGCTGAAACCACTCATGTTTATCTTCATTGATCTCTGGAAATTGCATCTGCATGTTGATTGGCCCAAAAAAATCAAGTCGTGGAAGATGGTTTGCCAGGGTCATGTTTTCAATTTCAGGATCGCTGAGTACTGTATTCTTGAACAGGAGGTATTTGTCATTCGGGGTAGGGCCTGTGAATCCGCCGAAGCGAATGGAGACAATTTGCTTTCCTGCCTCATTCAATTTTGAATTTTTCAATAAGTCCATTTGTCGCACGATGATGACCGTTCCTGTAAGGAGCGTGACCGCCACAGCAAATTGAAGGGTCGTGAGAAACTGGCGAAAAATGGTGGAGCCTTTGCGGAAGGAAAATTTTCCTTTCAAGACGACAGCAGGTTCAAAACTCGAAACAAAAAGTGCCGGATAGCTTCCGGCAAGAAGCGTCACCAACATTGCCACGCCAGCGATGATGAGTAACATTGGACCATTCAGAATATGACTGAGTGTAAAAGTTTTTCCCGTAAGGTTATTGAACTGCGGGGTAAAGAAGATTACCAGCAAGATAGCAATAAGTGATGAAATCATTACCAACACAAAAGACTCGAGCATGAATTGAAAAAACAATTGCGAGCGTACGCCCCCGAATGTTTTGCGTAAGCCTATTTCGCGCGCCCGGCTTGAAGACTTGGCGGTGGAGAGATTGATGTAGTTGATGCAGGCGACCAACAAAATCAGAAACGCGATGGTGATAAAGACGTAAATGTATTGCATGTCTGCCGTCTTGTGGTCGATGGTCCAATCCATTTCTTTGTCAAAATGGATGTCTGTTATTTTTCGGATGACGGGTTTGAATTTGAAATCCCAGTGGTTTTTGGCGATCAGTTCATTGGCTCGCTTCTGCAAATCCTGTTCGATCACTGCTATTTTTTTCTCATCGGTACAAACGAAATATGATTGCGTAAAGAACCCGTTGTTGCCATCACCCATAGAGGTGTTCAGCATATTTTCCAGCTCTGGCGTAAAAGGTTTTAATGCCAGAATATTCACGATATACTTAGGATTGACATGGGAGTTGGAGGGGAGATCTTTTATTATTGCCGTTATCATCAATTCAACTTTCTTCTGTTGCGTGGCCCACTGATGTGAGATGGACACTGTTTTATTGATTGGGTCGTCATCACCGAATAGCTCCTTGGCTGCAGTTTCAGTCAAAATCATGCTGTTGATTTCCTTGAGAGGGTTAACGTTATTACCCTTTACAACGGGAAGATGAATCAGGTCCGTGATAGAGGATTCAGCCCAGATTATATCTTCGGTCAGAATGATTCTGTCCTTTGGCTCGTAGTAAATACTGGCGGGCATTCCCCAGGATGTATAGCTGGTGATGCCTTCAATGCCTTCGTAGTTAGCCTGAATGTAATTGTCCCACCCCGCAGGCGCATAGGGGGCAGCTTCCTTTTCTCCGTTTGGAAATTGAAGCGAATATCCCATGCGGTAGGTACTGGCAGCTTTTGGATGCATGGTGTCAAACGTCAGTTCATCTTTCACATACAATAAGATGAACAGGGCAGAAGCGAGACCGACCGCCAGTCCCAGCATATTTACGATTGCAAATCCCCGCTGTTTGATAATATTTCGAAAGGCCAGCAGGAAATAGTTGAGGATCATAAATGGCGTGATTTAAGTGACAATGCGGGCAGAAAAGGAAAGGCTTTGGGCATAGCAAAAAGCTCTTTTAAAGACGGAAAAAGAGCTCTTGTGGTTACCAATATTCGGGTATTATTACTGAACTGTGACAAATTATTACAAGATTATACAAATCGAGTAATTTGAAGGCGACTTTCCTGTATGTGCTTCTCTCCCTTTTTGAATTGGGTAATTGGCATTTAACGAAATCTATCATGAAGAAAGCCTGCTTCCTATTTTTATTGACAGCGTCACTCGCCTGTCCTGGCCAGGAACGAAATGAGGTACTGATTACCAAGATTTCGTTTAGTGAATTGGAAAAAAAACTTATTACACGAGAAGTAGAATGGACGAATCCAGACGGAAGAAAAGAGAGCATGACGATTTTGGAAATGGCCATTCCTGTTGATCAGAAGATGAAGGAATTAACGCTGGATTTTGTTGTTTCTAACTATCACATCGATTCGATTTGGCTCCATCCACGAATGATTGTGTTTCATTCGATGGATCTGGGAAATCTCCAAAACAGTTTGGAGTTTTCTTCCCTTTTGCACGATCATATGCCTGAAACCTGGACAACTCTTTATCTTGCCGGAAAGCTTCCCAACGGAGCCCATTTCATAGTTGAAAAAAATGGGAACATTGTTTGCTTAACACCGCCCGTTTCGCTGGACGGTGCCAGGATTTCGTACAATAAAAACAATCATAAATGGTTAATTCGGCGTCATCAGGATGGAAACCCTGTTGCTTTGGGTGTGGAAAACGTAACCGACAGGAATGGTGATTTTACCGACTTAACTGCGGAACAAATTGAATCAAACGCCAAGCTGGCGCGCTGGCTACTGTGGATGGAGAATGGCAGTATTGAATTTCTAACAAGTCATCACCAATTTAATAATGATAAAGAGTTCAACAGGATGTTGGAGGTGTTTTCTCTGAAACATTACCAGAGAAGGTACCGGACGTTGGGTCGCAAGGATATTGGAAGGGAAAATCTTTTGAAGATAACTCAAAAAGTGGAGGCCGTAAATTATAAGATTAAGTCACGATTTGCCATCGAGCATTAACAGCGACTAGTTTCATAATTTTCTCTCATTCGCAAGAATAAATTCAATTAAATTACACGATCAAATCGCAAACCATGGTAAATCAATACATCACCGCCAACAAAGATCGCTTCCTCACTGAACTTTTTGATTTGCTGCGCATCCCATCGGTGAGTGCGGACAGCCGTCACAAAGGCGATGTTCGTAAGGCTGCAGAATATGTGGCTCAAAAATTAAAGGAGGCCGGTGCCGACAGAGTGGAATTGATGGAGACCAAAGGCCATCCGATTGTCTTTGGAGAAAAGATCACTGATCCCAAAAAACCAACGGTGCTGGTCTATGGTCATTACGATGTGCAACCCCCCGATCCGCTTAATCTGTGGACCTCGCCACCCTTTGAGCCAACCGTGAAAGACGGCAAGATTTATGCCCGCGGTGCGTGCGATGATAAAGGACAGGTGTACATGCACATCAAGGCGTTTGAGATCATGATGAAACAGAATCTGCTGAGTTGTAATATAAAATTCATGATCGAGGGTGAAGAAGAGGTAGGGTCTGAACATCTTGGTGAATTTGTAAAAGAAAATAAATCGAAGCTCAAAGCAGATGTGATCTTAATTTCAGATACATCATTGATCTCCCTTGACCAGCCTTCCATCACAGCAGGTTTGCGCGGTCTTAGTTACATGGAAGTGGAAGTAACCGGACCAAACCGCGATCTGCATTCGGGTGTATATGGCGGCGCGGTGGCCAATCCTGTAAACGTGCTTTGCAAAATGATCGCTTCCTTGCATGATGAAAACGGGCGCATAACCATCCCGGGCTTTTATGATAGAATCGCTGAACTCTCGCTTGCTGAACGTAAAGCACTCAACAATGCACCCTTCGATCTGAATGAATACAAAAAGGAACTCGGTATAGAAGAAGCGCAAGGAGAAAAGGGTTACACCACCCTTGAGCGAACGGGGATCCGCCCTACCCTTGACGTGAATGGTATCTGGGGCGGTTACACAGGTGAAGGAGCCAAAACCGTTCTGCCGGCAAAAGGACAAGCCAAGATTTCCATGCGTCTGGTGCCTAATCAAAATCCGCAGGAGATTTCTGACTTATTTACAAAACATTTTATTTCAATTGCACCCAAATCTGTCAAAATTAAAGTGATCGCCCATCATGGCGGTGAGCCTGCAGTAACACCGACTGATTCAAAGGCGTTTAATGCGGCAAGTAAGGCATTTGAAGAAGTCTGGGGAAAGACCCCGATACCCACACGTGATGGTGGCAGCATCCCTATCGTAGCACTTTTCAAAAAGGAACTCGGACTTGACACGGTGCTCATGGGTTTCGGACTTGACACAGACGCACTGCACTCACCCAACGAGCACTTCGGAATCAAAAACTTTCTGATCGGCATTGAAACGATCGTGGCGTTTTACAAAAACTTTGGGAGGAATGGAGGTTGATAGGGATGGCCAATTCTTCGTGTCCGCCGAAACCTTATGTTTTTAAAAACGCAGGTATTTTGACAAACCCGCCTGTTCAGCGTTGGCTGAGACCGCTAAATAAAGGCTGAAAAGCACACTTTTCGGTTTCCCTTTCGGTCCTTTGTATAACCTTGCATTTCCTCCTTGTAGGTCCGGGACTATCAAATTTTGAAGTTTTTTGTATTTTTAACAGTAATTAACCCCATTACGATGAAAACTAGATTAATATTTGTCTGCCTGGCATTGATTTTTTCCGGCTCACAGGTTTTCGCCCAGCTCTCCAAAGCGGAGAAAAAGGAATGGAAAAAGAAGGCCAAGGAATTTGCGAAGAACCCGGCTAACCTCAAGGATTTTACAGAGGCTAAGCAAACGGCAGATAATACCGTCACCAAGTTGAACGGCGACATGAAGCAATTGCAGTCAACTGTCAGCGACAAAAATGCCAGGATTGCCGAACTGGAGGATCAGATATCGCGTATGCGCGGTGAACTCACAACCGCAAAGACCGAGTTGGCCCAACTGAAAGAAAATCCCCCTGTTAACGCTATGGATTTTTCGAAAGGCGTCGTTTTTAAAGTCCAGGTAGGCGCATTCAAAAACAAAGACTTATCAAAGTATTTTGACAATAACCCAAATTTTGGCGGCGAGGCTGCTGGTAAGGATACAAACGATACACAGCGCATCACCATCGGAATCTTCCGCGACTACTGGGAAGCGGATACTTTTAAGAAATACATGCGTGATATGGGGGTGAAAGATGCGTGGATCGTACCCTATAAAGAAGGTGTGCGCGTGGAGATAAAAGATGTAGTGGATGGTGTGACTGCGGATAAAGCTGAAAAAACACCTAAAGAATAATTTAGTTATAAGTTTATTCGAAAGCAGTGTCCTAAACGACACTGCTTTTTTGTTATCATACTTTTACTTTTATGATGCGTTTGCACGTGTATGTTTTCCTGATATTCTGTCCAACGATTGCATGGAGCCAAATTCGTTTCACGAAACTTGTACTAAAACCAAAGGAGGTTTACGAAATAAAAGGGTCTGACATTTTGGTGGTTGATGAATTGGTCATGATGGATTCGTCCAAAATAATTCTTTACAAACTCAAACCGGACAATTTCATTCATGCGAAATCCGCCACCTTCGGTAAAGGATGTGTGATTGATGCCGTTGGGATCCCTGGCCTAAGAGGACGTAATGGCCGTGCCGGGCTTTCAGTCGTGTCTCCGTGTACGGATGGCGGTCCGGGAATGGTCGGAACGGAGGGGACGAACGGCGGTGCCGGTACCAATCTTTCGCTCTACCTTCTAGATATTACAGTAAACGGAACGCTTGTAATTGATGTGTCGGGTGGCAATGCCGGAGATGGTGGCAAAGGAGGGGATGGTGGCGGTGGTGGACCTGGCATCCGGTTGTGCAAGGGTGGCAATGGAGGACAAGGAGGTGCGGGCTCCAATGGAGGTAACGGAGGTAGCGCCGGATCTGTAACGTTCAATGCATCACGCATACCCGAACTGAGAACCATGCTCGGCGTAAAAATTATGGTAAGGAACTACGGCGGTGATTTCGGTCTTGGCGGGGAGGGAGGTGCTGGAGGATTAGCGGGCTTAAGCACATTGGGAAATAATAAAATGGATGGTAGCCGCGGTCACAAAGGCACGAAGGGCAAAAATGGCGTGCCGGGAAAACCGGGGGCCATAAATTTTCAGGACAAGTAAGATGAACAGGCGTTGGCTATATAAGACTATTCCGGAACCGCAGCAGATTGAGACGCTGAGTAAGAGCATTAATATCAACGCGTACCTCGCTGCTATACTTCTGCAAAGAGGTATCGATTCCTATGATGCAGCCAAGAAATTTTTTCGCCCCACGCTGGAGGACCTGCATGATCCTTTTCTGATGAAGGACATGGACGTTGCTGTGGGGCGGTTGAAACAAGCCATCGACTTTGAAGAAAAGATACTGGTGTATGGTGATTATGATGTGGATGGTACTACGGCCGTGTCGTTGGTATACAGTTACCTGAAAAGTTTTTATCCGCTAGTCGACTTTTACATACCGGATCGTTACGCAGAAGGGTATGGCGTTTCCGAAGCGGGTATCCTGTGGGCAGAGGAAAATAATTTTTCGCTCATCATCGCGCTTGATCTGGGCATCAAAGCTGCTGATATGGTAGTGTTAGCCAATCACAAAGGTATTGATTTCATCATTTGTGATCATCATTTGCCGGACAAAAAAATTCCTCATGCTGTGGCCGTGCTTGATCCGAAGCAAGACGACTGTCATTATCCCTTCGCTGAACTAAGTGGCTGCGGGATCGGCTTCAAACTTCTTCAGGCTTTCGCCCGGAAGCATCGCGATGAAAATGCACTCGTTGACTATCTTGATTTAGTCGTGGTAAGCATCGCGTCCGACATTGTGCCTATCAATGGTGAAAATCGCATACTCTCGCACCATGGACTGAAGAAACTAAACGAGAACCCGCGACCTGGATTAAAGGCCCTTAAAGAAATCGCCGGCGTCAAAAATGAATTGGACATTTCGGGAGTGGTTTTTACGCTTGGCCCACGCATCAATGCCGCCGGGAGAGTAGCACACGCCCGTGGTGCAGTTGAGCTTCTTATTTCCAAAACAGAAGAAGAAGCAAATGCCTTCGCAGAAAAAATCAACGTAAAAAATGACTTGCGAAGGGAGTTTGATGCCACCATAACGGAAGAAGCCCTGGCCATGATCGGGTCAGATGAATCCTTGAAAAAAGCCAAAAGCACCGTATTGTTTAAAAATTCCTGGCACAAAGGCGTAATTGGCATAGTTGCTGCTCGGTGTATTGAGCACTACTACCGCCCCACTGTGATTCTTACCGAAAGCAATGATAAAATTACCGGCTCTGCCCGAAGCGTAAATGGTTTTGACCTGTATCGGGCCATTGAACAGTGCAGCGATCTGCTTGAGAAATTCGGAGGGCATAAATATGCTGCCGGCCTTACACTTGACAGAATCAATCTGCCTGCTTTTCAACAACGGTTTGAAGAAGTAGTAGCCGCCACCATCACCGATGAAATGCTTACACCCGTGGTAGAAATTGACCTTCCTATTCATTTCGATGCGATCACTCCAAAATTTGTTGCCGTTCTAAAACAAATGGCACCTTTCGGTCCTGACAACCAGCGCCCGGTTTTTGAGTCGAAAAATGTTTTTGTCCTTAACTCGCTCGCCACGTTTAAAGACCGTCACCTGCGCTTCCTGGCAGGTCAGACAGGCCGTGACTCCTTTTTCAACACGGTTGGATTTGACCAGATCAAGCACCATGAACGACTGGTGGAGGGTGATTCATTTAACATGGCATTTACGATTGAAGAAAGTACGTACAATGGAAGCACCGGCGTACAACTTCGCATCAAAGACATAAAATTCATCTGACACCATGATCCTGAGAGCTGATAATCTTCTGAAGAAATACAAAAAACGCACAGTGGTAAACGACGTGTCGGTCCGGGTGGAACAAGGGGAAATTGTTGGGCTTCTGGGACCCAACGGCGCCGGCAAGACTACCAGTTTTTATATGATCGTTGGCCTCATCAAACCTAACGGCGGTCAGATTTTTCTTGATGATCATAATATAACGGCCTTACCAATGTACAAGCGCGCAAAGCTTGGCATTGGCTACCTCGCCCAGGAAGCCTCTATCTTTCGCAGCCTCACCGTAGAAGAAAATCTTCTTGCTCCACTCGAGATGCGTGATATGACGAAGCAGGCCCGAAAAGAAAAAGTGGAGAGCCTGCTGGAAGAATTTAGCCTTTCACATGTGCGAAAAAGCCTTGGCATGGTACTCTCCGGTGGCGAACGGAGACGAACTGAAATTGCGCGTGCCTTGGCGGTTGACCCGCATTTCGTTTTGCTGGACGAGCCTTTTGCAGGAGTAGATCCCATCGCCGTGGAAGAAATTCAATCGATCGTCTCAAAACTGAAGAAGAAAAACATCGGCATCCTCATCACCGACCATAATGTGGACGAAACGCTAACAATCACGGACCGAGCCTACCTGATGGTGGAAGGAAAACTATTCAAGCAAGGTTCAGCCGAAGACCTTGCAAATGATCCCATGGTTCGAAAGGTTTATCTTGGTCAAAATTTCCAATTAAAAAAACCCAGGGTGGCATCGGTAGAACCTGGGAATAATTTAGAGTTTTAAAAGATCCTTGTAATTTACAGGAACCTTTACAGGAAACCCATTCACCGTGACTTTCATGCTCCCCACAAACTGAATGTCGTACTTCTTTCCACCGAACAAACTCAGGATGGTGTCGAGTAGACCAACTTCTTTCAGATTCAATTGCACTTCCAGCGGCACCGTAAACTCTGAATTTGCCTTTATCAATGTATGGAGACGTTGGTCCACGCGCGCGGCCTTCTTTCCGTCTACAAACACATCAATATCAATTCGTTTTACACGCATCCGTGAAGAATTGGGATTAAAAAAAACAGCGTCGGCCTTTAATATTGGATTGCCATCTTTCCCAGGATCCACTTCCTTTATATTGATCGCGCGTAACACGATCTGTTCTTTCGGGACACACGCTCCTATAACCACGGCCAGAAAAAGTATATGTTGAAAAATCCTCCTCTTCATAAATTTCAAATCACAATCTTACAATATTCTACTTTTGCAGCGTAACCATGCAAACGGACCTGCACATTAAGCTTGAACACATCGCCGATGGCCTCGCTGAAAGAGGTTACGCCATCGTGGATTCTTTTCTCAGTGACCTTGAAGTTGACCTCATTTTACAAACAGACGAATTTAAAAACGGTAAGTTACATTTTAAAAAAGCCGGAATAGGAAAACAGCAGGACAAACAGATAAATGCGAGCATCCGCGGCGATTATATTCAGTGGCTTGATCCGTCGATTGCTCCGGCATGCATAGGGATCTACTTCGATCGCCTTCGCCAACTCATTCAATATGTCAATCAAAATTTGTACCTCAGCCTGAAAAATGCCGAGGTGCACATGACGATTTACCCGGTGGGTTCCTTTTACAAACGCCACCTCGATCAGTTTAAATCTGACAATCATAGGAAATTGTCCATCATCTGCTACCTTAACCACGCCTGGAGGGAAGAGCACGGTGGGCAGCTTCGGATGCATTTACCGGAAGGTCCTCTCGACGTTTATCCATTGGCAGGCAGATTGGTATGTTTTCGCAGCGATCAGATTGAACACGAGGTGTTACCTGCTGCACGGGATCGGTTGAGTTTGACGGGGTGGATCGTTGATCGAATGCACTAAGCCATCAATGAAAGGTCGTACAATTCTGGAGACACGAATAATTGTTGTGAAGAGGTGTCTGTGTTGTCCCAAAACTTAAACATGTAAACACATTAAACTTTACTTGAACAACTTCTCATCCAACCCTGGCAACAACTTCATTGCATTCTTGTAGTAGATTTTTTTCAGGATATCATCTGGCAAACCGATGCCGTACATCCTCCAGAAGGCATGATAGCGTTTGTGATAAGGGAAGTATTCATCCTCCGTTTCCAGCACACGAAAGTACGTTTCATACTCCTCCGGCACCCAACTGTCTTTTCCAAACAGAACCCGATCCTGGTATTTAGTTAAAAATGCTTTGGCGGTTCGTGGCTGACGCCCCAGTTCTGCGATTACCGCACCAATCTCGGTGTACATATTCGGAAACTGATCCATTAAGCCCCCCAGCTTTTTCAAATCGTTTGCGTACCATCCCAAGTGAGCATTAATAAATTTTGTTTTCGGATGCTTGCGAAAAATGTTGTGTTGCTCTGCCATAATCGTTTCCCACTTCACCGTGTCGGTATCATGCCTGCGTCCTGGATGTAGCTTTAGTTCGAGCCAGCGTTCATTGTTTTTATCGATCGGTTGCCAGAATTGTTTCGGATCAGCTGAGTGGATTAATACAGGAATGCCAAGTTCACCGCATTTAGTCCACACGGGATCAATCCGCTTATCATCAATGGAAATCCGCTTACCACTTTTGTCCTTATTGAACATGCCGAGGCTCTTATATATTTTAAGTCCCTTGGCCCCGCGCTTTACATCATCCTCCAGTTGTTTATTTGTACGGGCCGTCCATTCCGGATTGTCAATGTCCGCAAAATCCACATTCGTAAAAAGGACAAAACGATTGGGGTAACGATTCCTAATGTTTTCAATGGACTTCTCCAGGTGATCGCCGCTGCTGCGGAAACCACGGCCGCTGAGATTGATCATCACCGCCATGTTCAGCTTGTCCATCTTGGAAATCAAATCCAAAAAATCTGACGTGTTCATGTTCCCCTGATGATTATGAATATCAATAAAGGGAAATTTGGATTTCGTTAAATGGTGCTCTTCCACTACCAGGGAAGAGGGTGGCTCATACTCTTCAAAGTCCATCTTCATGTCCAGCGGTTTCTCCTGGGCGAGGACTGAAATTGAGTAAAGAAGAAAAAGAAACGCAAATGATTTTCTCATAACTGGCAGATTATAGTGGAAAGAAACGCAAATCGGTCGAATGATGTTGGGGGATTTTATTCAAACGGCCTGAAAGAATTCTGATAGTCGATTAAATACAGGTCCTTGTGGCGTGATGAGGTGTTGAGAATTGAGGAGGTGAGAATTTGATGCCATTTATATACGAGGATTGAGCCAGTATGCCCCGGGTGGGGGTTACGTTGTGGGCATAAGAAGGCCGGACGTTTAGGTCAACCTTTCTATTGTCATTTTGGGAATAAAATCCGTTCGAACCTATGGCTGGGATATTGTGGTAAGCTGTTATTAGTTTGAAAGAAAGGGCGCGTGGTTCCGCTCTTTCACTTCATGAAAATTCATCCTGGCAAACATCTCCCTGAATTCATTAATTTTCTTTCCTAAATTGCTTGCGCATTTACAAATACAGATGAAAAGAATTCCACTCCTGCTTCTCCTGTTATTTCTTGCGAATGGCTTGTTTTCCCAGGCACCCGAGGTGGAAAGTGCAAGGAAAAAAATTGTCGCTAAAGATTTTACCGGAGCAAAGGCCGATGTTTCAAAAATTCTCGATGCGAATCCGAAAAATAAAATAGCCCTTGATGTGCGGGGCCAGGCACGCGCGGGTTTACAAGATTACTATGGTGCCGTTAGTGATTTCACCCAGTCGCTGGAGATTGATTCAACATACGCGGATGCGCTCAACCATCGTGGTGAAGCAAAAACAAAACTCGGTGATGATGAAAGCGCTCTGGTTGACCTGGACAAAGCCATACATTTCAATCCAAAATTCGTCGACGCCTTCACCAACCGGGGCTTTGCGAAGTACAACCTGGATGATCTGCAGGGTGCTTATTTTGATTTTTCAAAAGCACTTGAGCTCGGCCCGCCCGATGCTGATAAGTATTTTAATCGTGGCGTCATAAAGGCGGAGCTTGGAGAGTTTGTAAGCGCTATTGATGATTACACAAAGGCCATTGAACTTGATAAAAATGATCCAAGCCTGTACAACTATCGCGGCGTAGCTTATTACCAGACCGGTAACTTCGACAAAGCCATTGTCGACTACGATCAGGCAATTAAGTTGGATCCTAAAGATCCTCTAAAATTTGAAAACCGGGCTCTTTCCAAAAGCGCGAAAGAAGATTTTAAAGGTGCCCTGGAAGATTATAATAAATCAATCGAACTCGACAATGAAGATCCTGAAACCTATAACCTGCGCGGTGTATTGAAGCACAAGATGCAGAACTATGATGGTGCTATCGCCGACTACGGCAAAGCCATTGAATTGGACACTTCCAACCCAACCTATTTTGACAATCGCGCCCTTAGTAAAACAGAAAAGGAGGACTATGCAGGCGCAGTTGAAGATTTTTCTGCTTCCATTGATCTGTATCCCAATGATGGTGAGACGCATTACCAGCGTGGATTGGTAAAGCTTATGATGAATAACAACTACGACGGCTGTCTTGATTTAAAAAGAGCGGATGAACTAGGTGCCACCGAAGCGAAGGCTGCCATCAAGAAAAACTGTAAATAATCATAAGGGCATCTCTAAAAACCCTGCCTTTTATGGCCTCAACCCGTCACCCTTCTCCGGAAGAGAAGGATACATGGAGTTTTTAGAGACGCCCATAATGTAGTTCGCCAAATGTATTTCTCTGTGCCCCTTTGTGTGCATTCTTCCGTGGTTCTCTACGTTAGAAAATCCGTCAACCAAATAGCTTGCAGAATATCATTAAATGAAAATAGCCATCATCCTCAACGGTATCTCGCGAAAAAAGAAAAAGTTTTACAAAGAAATCTATCCTATACTTACCGATCACTTTAACGTCGAAGTATTGGAAACCCAACATGCCGGACATGCAGAGGAACTTGCTGCAACGGCACTGAACCAAGAATTCGATTGCATACTTGCCGCCGGTGGCGATGGCACATTAAACCATGTCATCAATGGAGTGATGAAAAATGGAAGTGGTAATCTTCCCCCAATCGGATTGATACCACTGGGAAGCGGGAACGATTTTGCACGTACGTGTTCCCTGCGACCGGAAGCAAGGCAGTTGATTCAGCTACTAAAAGCAGGACCTACGCCCACCGACATTGGAAAGATTGAGTGCGTTTACAACGGAGAAAAGATTACACGCTACTTCATCAACGAGTGCAGTCTTGGTATGGGTCCCGAAGTAGTAAAGCGATTGAACAAAAGTTCCTCGAAATGGGGTCCTGACCTTTCCTATTTTATCAGCATCGTCTCCACATTCATTTCGCATCAACCCCAGGAAATTCTTTGCAAAGCAAATGCCTGGACCTGGAAAGGAAAGGCACGTGTCATCGCGATTGCCAATGGAAAATCATTTGGTAATGCCATTTATATAGCACCCGATGCCAATCCGGGAGACGGTGTCTTCAATTCCTTCATCGCAGACATTGTGCCTCTATGGAAATTTTTAATACTTCTTCAAACCCTCAAGAAAAAAAGTAAAATCAATGACCCCCTTTTACACTACAATACCATCACTCGTGTGGAGCTTAGTTCTACAGAAGAATGTGCGATCGAAGCTGAAGGTGAGCTCGTAGGCTTACTGCCTGCCACTATTACTGTCCTGATGGGCAAAATCAGCTTCATTCGGTGATATGACTGACTTTTTCACAACAAGGGTTCCGGCGATAATATCATGCAGGGCCTGCTTCTTGTCTGTAAAGCCAGCCATGATATAACCAATCAGAAGGGTAAAATTGGAAATGATTTTACAGATGTTACGAACGAAAGCCTTTCCAAAATCTAACTTTAAGCCGTTCATATCTGTCACTGTAAGGCCAAGCGCCATCTTTCCAATCGTTGCTTGCCATTTGGAAGATTCCATAAAGGAAAAATAGAGCACCTGAATACACATAGACAGAATCCAAAAGGTCCCGGCCACTGCCATGATCGCTCCCACCATTCCGGCTATATTGTTGGGGTCGCTCATATCCATGGTTGAGGTGGTGCTCACAAATCCAATGCCAACAGCCGCCAAAATGGGTACGATAACAAAGGTTTGGATAATACCAATAATGATTCCATCAATGATGATGGCCACAAAGCGCATCCAGAATCCAGCATAGTTAGTGTTCATAGTTTTATAGGTTAGGGTTTGTGAAACAAGTTAGAGAAAGGTTTTGAATAGCCCAAGGCTAAAACATTGCTTATTTTTGAAAAACGCTTTGTATGCATCCTGTCTTCCAAAAATTATTCAATGAGATCGAATCCCAACGCGAGAAGACGCTTGATTCTGTACGGCATCTCACAGAAGGGCAATTGAATAAGCCATTCGCCCCCGGGAAATGGTCCATTTCGCAAATCCTGAGTCATGTAATCACCGCGGAGCGAATGTCACTCCTTTACATTCAGAAAAAAGTGCAAGGCGCGAAGGAAGCTTCGGACACAGGACTTTGGGAAGAGATAAAAATTAATTTATTAAAAATTTCGCAGCGATTGCCCGGGTTAAAATTCAAAGCACCACAACGCGTGGTTGACAACACCACCGGTTATTACAACCTCACATCGATCACAAAAGAATGGGAGAATGTACGAAGTGAATTCAAATCACTTCTTGAAAAAATCCCCAATCAATATGCAAACCGAAGGCTCTATCGACATCCCCGGGCAGGTTATCTTAATGTAAAGCATGCACTCATATTCTTCCGCGAACATATTATTCATCATACACCCCAAATCAATAAATTATTGTGAGGGTTGTAGCATTGCTTATTGCAATATTAGTAACAACTTTTGCGGGCGGGCAGGGCACGGATTCGAGCAATCAGCAAAAGTCGTTCAGGCACAAAAAGAATTTCAAATACTATTTTTCCCGGGATACGTCTATTGACAAAGGCAAATCAACTCGATTGGATTTTCAACTGGATTTTCGAAACTCCTTCATCCGCGATTTCCCGATAGACATCTATGGAGGAAACATAGGAATTATCATTCATCGGAAATTTAGAATCGGAGCGGGGTATTATGTCTTCAGTCAACGCTTCTCCAACCGACTATTGGGCCTTCGTCCGGCTACCGGAATCCCGTACACGGATAGAAATGGTCGACCCATTCCAGTTACCAAATTAACCTCACGACAGCCCTATATACCCTCTTCACAAAATCTTACCGTGAATTATGGATGTATCAATTTTACGTACATGTTTTACACCAGTCGTCTGATTGACCTCTATGTACCAATTGAGATCGGATATGGTACTTTCAGTGAGAAGCTGGTAGATCCGTCGGGTTATGATTTTATTACCCTGCCCAGAGCCCCCATACCCTCTGCGGGATACTTTTGGCCGGGGCAGATTGGTGTTATGGCTATCACGAAAATTCACCGATGGGCTTATTTTTTAAGTGCGTTGGGTTATCGTAAGACACTCAACCAAAAATTTACATCAGAAAGTGCTTTTACGAATTTTGAGAGCCAGTTCGAAAGTTATTACTATCGTCTCGGTTTGCAAATCCAGATAGGATCAATTTGGAGAGACCTTCACAAAAAGAAAAAATAAAATAACTGATCCCCTCCCTTAACTGATTCAATCCAAGGCCGCACTCTTGTTGACAATTTATCATTACTTTAGAGCGATGATCTCATAGACTGACAATTTGTTAAAACTGAAAAAACTTTTCTTCATGAATAAACTCATCCTTGTATTCCTGATAGTCAGCTCTTCTGTCATGGGACAAACTAAACTCCAACCACCTGCTGAATTTTTAGGTTATGAGTTGGGCGACCGGTTTACCAGCCACAATAAAGTGGTCGAGTATTTTAAACATGTCGATGATGCTTCCGATAATGTAAAAATGATGCAGTACGGAGAAACCTATGAACATCGTCCGTTGATTTATGCAATTGTTACCTCGCCTGGAAATTTCAAAAACCTCGAACAGATTCGCCTGGACAATCTAAAACGCGCCGGTGTTCTCGATGGTGCTACGGCAGGAAATAAAATAGCCATCGTATGGCTCAGCTTCAACGTGCATGGGAATGAGGCCAACTCAATGGAGGCATCAATGAAGACACTTTTTGAATTGGTCAACCCCGCAAATACAAAATCAAAAGAATGGCTGAAAAACACGGTCGTCATTCTCGACCCTTGCATTAATCCGGATGGCCGCGACCGTTACGCAAATTTTTATAATGAATACGGCAACTTTCCACCCAATTCCAGCGGTGATGCTAAAGAACATCGCGAGCCCTGGCCGGGTGGACGAGCGAATCATTACCTCTTTGACCTGAATCGTGACTGGGCCTGGGAAACGCAAACAGAATCCCAGTCACGCATTAAAGTGTACAATGAGTGGCTGCCCCACGTACACGTGGATTTTCATGAACAAGGATTTAACAATCCGTATTACTTTGCTCCAGCTGTGGAACCCTACCATGAAGTGATCAGCAACTGGCAGCGTGAGTTTCAAACCATGATTGGTAAAAACAACGCTAAGTATTTTGATGAACAAGGCTGGCTGTATTTCACCAAGGAAGTTTTTGACCTGTACTATCCTAGCTATGGTGACACCTACCCAACGTACAGTGGAGCCATTGGCATGACCTATGAGCAGGGAGGAGGAGGATTCGGGGGATTGAGCATAACCACACGTGAAGGCGACCCGCTTACCTTAAAAGACCGGCTCACCCATCATTATACGGCAGGCATATCCACAGTGGAAATAACGTCACAGAATGCAAACCGTGTGGTGGATGAGTTTGAAAAGTATTTCAAGGATAACCTCAATGACCCTGCAGCGCCCTACAAAACCTATGTATTCAAGGCTGATAACAATACGGACAAACTCAACCAACTCACGAAGTGGATGGATACCCATTTAATTAGGTACGGTCACCCTGCTGCTGGAAAACCAACACGTGGATTTGAATATCAAACTCAAACGATTGCAGCATTTAATCTTTCCACCGATGACATTGTTGTCAATGTGCATCAGCCTAAATCACGATTCATCACAACACTTTTCGAGCCGCAGTCCAAGCTTCCGGATTCAGCAACGTATGATATCACGGCCTGGAACCTCATGTATAATTACGACCTGAAAGCCTATGCGATCAACGAACGGATCAATGTTTCCAAAGCTTATCAGTCAAAATCGCCGGATAACACTTCATTGACATCAAATCCGTACGCTTATATTTTCAAGTATGAAAGCGTGCGGGACGTGGAGTTCCTGGCTTCTTTGCTTTCGAAAAATGTGAAAGTCCGTTCTGCCGGCAAAGCCTTTTCAGCCAGCGGCCAGAACTTTGAACCGGGAACCCTGATCATCACCAGGAGAAACAATGAAACCCTTGCCGACTTTGATACTGTAATACGCACGCTTGCTAAAAATAAAGAACGAAAAATCTATACAACCACGACGGGTTTCGTGGAAAAGGGAAAAGACTTTGGGTCGAGTCACGTGAATTTTCTCAAAGCCCCAAGGGTCGCGTGTGTGTTTGGTGAACAAACTTCATCACTCAACGCCGGGGAGATCTGGCACTTCTTTGAACAGCAACTTCATTACCCCATCACCCAGTTGGGAACGGATTACATTAAAAGTATTGATTTAAAAAAATACGATGTCCTCATTGTGCCAGAAGGTAATTACCGCCTGTTTGATGATAGCTTTTTGGAACAGCTTTCCTTCTGGGTTTCAGGTGGAGGAAGATTGGTTATAATTGCGAATGCACTGCCATCTTTCGCGGAAAAGAAAGGCTACGCGTTGAAAGCCTTTGCAACCGACACGGAAAAGACGGAGGCAGAAAAAAAGGATAAGGAAGCAAAAGAGAAGAACGCCCTCACGCATTACGAAGATGCCGAGCGCAAGCAGTTAGCAGAGGCTATCTCAGGAGCCATTTATAAAGTGACCCTTGACAAATCGCATCCGCTGGCGTTCGGTTTGAAAGATTCCTACTACACACTGAAGACCAATGAACTTCGCTATGGATTTTTGGAAAACGGATGGAATGTTGGCGTGATCAAGGGCAGCGTCAAGCCTGTCCAGGGTTTCGCAGGTCATAAAGTGAACAAAAAGCTGACAAACAGTCTGGTCCTGGGCGTTGAAGAAAAAGGGCAGGGCAACATCGTGTATCTCGTAGATAATCCGCTCTTTCGCTCCTTCTGGGAAACCGGGAAAATGGTTTTTTCGAATGCTGTATTTATGGTTGGCCAATAACTATTCCATCATGGGATTCTTCAAATTTGTACAACTGTGCTGGCCGACGATGATTCAAATATTAAAGCTAATTTTGCTTTCCGGTAAATCTTATTCGGTATGAAAAAAGTTTATCTCTCCTTATGCCTTGGGCTGGTGTCAAACTTTTCCCTTGCACAGGCTGGTTCTGAAATTTATCTTTTTGACCTTTCGGTGAAAAAAGACAAAGTCTCAATTTCCCATCCCTTGAACATCACGAATCATAAGGGTTATGACAATCAACCTTTTTTTCATCCTGATAAACCGATCATTTATTATTCATCTTTTAATGACGACGGCCGAGCGGATATCCGTAGCTACAATTATAAAACCAAGATTACCAAATCAATTACGGAAACTCCTGAAAAAGAATATTCGCCTGTCGTCACGCTCGATAAGCAATCGTTATCCTGTATCATAGAGCGGGACAACGGTGCCCAGGACCTTGGAAAATATCCAATCGATGGAGGTGAGCCAACGGTGATCATTGATAATTTAAAAGTTGGCTACCATGTGTGGGCCGACAACAGCCATGTTGGACTTTTTGTTCTTGGTACTCCCAATACCTTGCACTACGTTCTGCTGCCGATGAAAAAAGACACGGTCATCGCACAAAACATTGGGCGATCATTAAACAGAGTGCCTGGTGAAAGCGCTATTAGCTTCATTCAAAAAGTTTCTGATAAGGAATGGCGGATCAAAAAACTCAATACCCAAACAATGAAAATGTATGATGTTGGTGTTACTGTCACGGGCCATGAGGACCTTGCCTGGTTGTCGGACGGGAAAATTCTGATGAGCGACGGACCCAGACTATTTTTCATGCAACCCGCAAAAGGACCAGGATGGAATGAAGTACAAGTTACATCCGGTGCTGAAGTACTCAAAGGTGTTACCCGCTTGGCAGTGAGCGGGGATGGAAAAAAGCTGGCCGTAGTGGTGACGGAGTAAAGTTCAGGAATCATTCCTCGCAGCGTGATGGCCTAATTAATTTCAAGCGCATTCATTAATCGTTCAAAATCCTTAGCATCATTAAAGACATTGCAGGCGACACGCATTGAATCGCCACGGAAGGAGACTGAAATTTTCTTCTTCCGGATCTTTTCCCGAACTACATCCAGCGAAACACCTTTCGGAAAGCGGACTCCAAACAGATGGTGACCCCGCTGATTTTCTTCTTCTATCCAAAAGCCCGCTGCTCTTAATTTCTTAATCGCAGGTTGTGAGATCTTCTCGCAATAACGCTGAATGTTAGCAGGCTTCCAGCGATTGATTTGCTCCAGGGCCTCCTGCATCATCGGCACCAAAATAAAATTGCTGTGTTCCCCCACTTCATACCGTAGCGATCCGGATTGATAGTCTTCCTGATAATTGACAAGCTGGGTAAAATTCTCGCTGTTACGCCGGTTAATCCAGTTCTCTTCAACAGGTTTTCCATTATCAAAATAGGGCCCGTAATAAGCCAGTCCAATGGAATAGGGCCCCATCAACCATTTGTAACCTCCACAGACCAATGCGTCGGGCTGGATGTGTTGAGCATCAAATGGCAGCGCTCCTACAGACTGCGTTCCATCAATGATAAGCAAGGCTCCTACATCGCGCGTTCGCTTTCTGATTTGTTCCAGGTCAAAACGTGTTCCGTCTGTCCAGTGAACGTGTCCGAGCGAAACAATTCTCGTCCGTGCATCAATCGCATCAAGTATTCGTTCGTTCCATTTTCTACCACGCGACTCAAGGGTGTCGGGTGCAGCGACTACATGAAGGGTGGCTCTTGTCTCCTGGGCAAGACGGTGCCAGGGGTAGTAGTTGCTTGGAAACTGTTCAGATGCCACAATGATCTTGTCACCGCTGGTCAGTGGAACATTCCTGGCAACGTTGGCAATTCCATACGAAACAGACGGTATAATTACGATCCTCCTGGGCTCCTGAACATTTATGAGTTTTGCGAATTCCTTACGTAATATTTCAGCATCCTGAAAAAAATCATCTGAAGTGATCGTGTACGGATTTCGCTTTCGCTGAATTCCCACAATGCCTGCTTTCTCTACGGATTTCATAAGAGGCGACATATATGCGCAATTCAAATAGGTTACATCCCTTGGAATTGAAAACTTGGCTCGTTGGTTTTGCATCAATTAAAAGTTAGTGGGAGATAGTCCTAATGAATCACGTAGGTACCTGAATTCATTTTTGTTTTTTTTCCAATAATCAATACGAATGGTTTTGTCCAGAACGGCACTGGTCTGTTGGTTTTGTCCACGCTCTATAAATGATTCAACCCACCCCAGAATTTTGTGTGGAAATTCCTTGTGGTAACGAATCACCAATCGTCGCTGCTGTTCAGGCAAATTGATCGAATAATATACCTCTTGGCCGTTTTCACTTTTATCAATGGTTGCTTTCAGTAATTTGAGATCGGTATGCTTCAATCGTGTGAAGAAAAGGCCGGGAATAATTTCTACATTTCCTACCGGCAGATTTTCAGGGTCCAGCCGGATTACATTCCACAATTCATCTTCCAGCCATGTAGCAGCGAGCGAAGTTTTTGATTCCCCCTCTTGCTCAAAATATGAGTGACCCATGATTTCAAATTTCTTACCATAAAGGTTCATTTGAGAAAATACCTGACCGCACCATTCTTGCGAACTCATGGTCACTTTGAGCGAATGTGGTTGTAGGTTTCTGCTGATGGGGGAAAAGACGGAAAGCATCATCGAGTAAGGATAAATGCCCGTAACAAAACTTTTAGTAAAATTCATTTTTAGCAC
>JANXYC010000124.1 GCA_025350305.1 Cyclobacteriaceae bacterium
CCTGCCTGCTTTTTCTGAATGATGTCATGCTGTGATTGCGTTTTTACGCGATCAGAAACATACGATCTTGTGTATGGATTTCTGGGGGCACACGATCCCAGTACCATTACTACAAATACAATTGCTAAGCTTCTGTACATCCTGTCATACTTCCCCGTCTATCTGATCACTATAAAAACCGGTTATTTCTTTCCTAATTCAAGGATCATAAACGTACCCGGAACAATTTTCGGGCGTGGTCGCGGATTCTCAGCTGTCGCAGCCGGCGTTTCGCCATACTGCGCGGTAGAAACAAATACATGATGGGTTTTGGGATCAAACGCTATGGTTCGTGCACCTACTTCCGTCTTCACGGTCTCG
This sequence comes from Cyclobacteriaceae bacterium, assembly GCA_025350305.1. Taxonomy (GTDB): domain Bacteria; phylum Bacteroidota; class Bacteroidia; order Cytophagales; family Cyclobacteriaceae; genus ELB16-189. The sequence goes on from JANXYC010000124.1 coordinate 361, forward strand.
ACTGCTTTGAATTCATTGGCAGAAATCTCTTGAACAACGGTAATCGATCCTTCACCGTTTGAACATATTGCCTGTTTGGTGGATGGATCGAATACTACTCCATCGACTCGTTTACCAATGGGCACCTGAGCAACAATTTTACCATTGTCAGAATCGAGAATGATCATCCATTCATTATGACAAACTGTGAACAGGCGGTGGTTTTCCAGGTCAATCGCGATACCGGTAGGTTCTTCACCCGGTGCAATCTTCCAACGATTCTTAACTGTAAGTGTCTTCGTATCGATCAAAGCGATTTCGTTGATGTCCTCCAGATTTACAAAGATGGTTCCATGTTCATCCGATACACCCGCTTCGACAGCTTCACCACCTAAGGGAATTGTTCCGACAACTTTACCGGTGGTAATATCGACGACCGTGGCATCTCCCCCGCTGTGATTGAAAATGAAAACTCGGTCTGAAAAATTATCATAAAGTAAATCATCCGGATTCTTGCCCGTGGGCACCTCAACGATCGGAGACAACGTTTTGAGATCAAAAATGGTAGCCGTATTTGATCTTCCGTTTGTAGTAATGCCGCGACCCTTCTTGGCGACAGTGGCGATACCATGCACGCCCTGCAGATTGGGTATGACGCCCACTTTTTCGTGAGTATCCACGTTGAGTACTTCTACTTGAGTGCTATGAGATACGTACAATCTTCGGTTCTCCGTGTCCACCTTGAGATAATCCCATCCTCCTTCACCACCAATCACGGTCTTCTTAATTAATTGAAAGTGTTCACTTTTTTGGGCAATAGCATTGGTCATGCATCCTGCAAAAAGAAAGAAGGATGCGATTGAAACGATTAATGTTTTCATTTTTTTTATTTAGGTTAAATTGTGTGATTATCAGAGAATTAGAATGCGTGTGAGAGGTTGAAGAAGAACTGTTTATCTTCTTTCGAAACGGCATAATCAAACCTGAGAATTGTGTTCACGTTCCATGCAACACGCAAGCCCAGGCCTTCTGAATAGCGAAGGTTATTAAAATTAACAGCGTTGTCCCATACACCACCCACATCATAAAAAGGAACGGCACTAAAGGCAAAATGTTGGTGAGCCACTCTTCTTTGGGCGAAGCGCCAACGTAATTCAAAATTTGTGAAATTCGTAAGACGACCTAGAAAACGACTTTGTTTATAACCACGGAGTGTGTTGGGTCCACCCAATCCTTCGATACTTCCTTCCGAACTCCATTGGTCCTGGAATTCAAAAAAAGGAGCATCCAATGCTGTATAGCCCATCGCAAATCGTCCCGCAAAAATCAGTCGCCCGAAAACATCCGGAAGAACTCGTTGATAAGTTTTAGCATTTAAGAAAGTCTTATTAAAAGAATAACCGGATCCAAGCGATTTGAGCGAAATCTCATTGGTAAGTTCAACAAAAGCTCCACTGCTTGGATCGGGTTCCAGGTCACGGGTATCATAAATCAAACCTATCTGAAAAATGTGAATCCACGCTTTTGCAAGTCCTAGCAATCCATTCTTTTTGGAATCCGACAATATTAGCGAGTTACCGCCAAAGGGAGCCATGTTGACATAGGCTGCCTCATACCCAACCAAAGCACGCATTTTTCCTTCCATAAAAATACGTTCCATGCTGATGTTCAAGACACCTTCCTTTTTGAAGTAAGAGTTATAATACTCGTTCCCGCCCACAAGCCCGTTTGTTTCATAATCTCTATACGTTGCATTGGTTACAGGTGCCTGACTACTGTCCCCATTTGGATAGTAACGCAATCCGGCGAGTGATTTTTCATTGACACCAAAATATACAAGATTGGGGTTTTGCTCATAACCACCCTCGATTCTCAAACGCCATTTGGTATTGAAAATGTAGGGGATATCAGCACGCAGGAAAAATTCTCGCGTTTCCTTGGTAGTATTAAATACAATGAAATCCAGCTTCGCGCGATAAGCGGTATAGGCAAAAAAAGGATCGCTCCGCTTGCCATTAAAAAAAAGCGAACCTTCAGCACCATAACCAAAGCCATTGATAGGATCAGAGCTTAAATCGGGAGCACCGGTGATATAGACACCTTCCTTCTTGTTTGTCAGATCTTCATCTGATAATTTTTTTTCATCTGCGATAGCAAAGGGTAATTTAGTCGAATCGTTTTGTTGTGCGAATCCAATGCCTGGAAATAGCACTGCGGTCAAAAATGTAAATACTTTCAATATCGTTAATTGTCAGAAAAGTTGATAAAAAATCATTCAAAAATACCATCGTTAGACTACTCCGCAACGCATTTTATTCCCTGTTTATCAATTATATTTTTGAAAAAATACGCTTTAAGGTTAGCTGCGAATTCTGAAGGAAAACTAAAGTTTTGATCAGCAGCGTTTGCCAACACTCATTAAGGGTTCTTTTTAAAACTATTTAACCGCGCGCTTCTTGTTGATCCAACGATTCAATCTGCAGGAAAGAAATGCGGAACCAGATCCGATGACCGCTCCAGCGAGAACATCACTCGGATAGTGAACGCCCAAATCCATCCTTGAATAGCCTACCGCGCCCGCCCATAAAAATGAGGGTGCAATGACATACCATTTGGGACACGCCAAACTCACAGATGTGGCCAATGCAAAGGCGGTAGACGTGTGCCCGGACGGAAAAGAAGGTCCTCCACCAGGCGTTACTTGTTGAATAAACGGATAGGTATTATAGGGTCGTTCCCGGTTTATCGTGTACTTCAACGAAGTGGTAATTATTCCGGATATCACAAGGCTTGAACAAACAATAATAGCATTGCTTTTACTGGCGCTGTCCTTTTTTAGTAAAGCGTACGTAATAAAACCGGTGGGAATTGCCACCGCCAGTGGTAAAACACTGTTCGTAACAAATTTAAAAGCAGGGTCAAGCGATGTATTGCGATCTGCATTTAGGGTCCGCAGCAGGTTAATGTCTGCATTCTGTGGAAAGGCGGACACGGAAAATCCGATAACAAGCAAAAAGATCAACCGTATCCTCCTTGCGACCAATCGATTAGTGTTGCCTGATAGAATTACCCGCCGTCCAGACGCAACCACCATACTTTCAAGGTTTGTCGTGCAACACATTTATTCCCTTCCCTTGATTTTATGCAAGAATTTTGACTCAAAGGTAGACGTAAATTCTAAAGGAAAACTAAAAGTCCTCCTACAGATAAAATTCAGAATTCCCACCATATTTGGCTTTACTTTCGCGGATCAACGATTCCAAGTTTTGTGAAAATACTCATCATCGAAGATGAAATTGATTTGCTCTCCAGCCTGGTATCCTTTTCCGAAAAGGAGAACTATCATTATGACATCGCCAAAACGTATTCAGAAGCCTCCGAGCGAATTTCACTTTACGATTACGACTGCATTCTCCTGGATATTAATTTACCCGATGGCAACGGGTTGCAATTGCTTGAAACTCTTAAGAACGTAAACAAAACGGACGGAGTCATCATCATCTCCGCACGCAATTCACTCGATGATAAAATCAAAGGCCTCAATCTCGGGGCGGATGACTATCTGACAAAGCCATTCCATTTCCCGGAATTGAACGCCAGAATTCAAGCCGTCATCAGACGAAAGAAGTTTGATGCGCCGCATACGCTATCCTTTGCCAATATTGAGGTCGACCTGCAACTCCATTCCGTGAAAGTGAACAACAATATCGTTAACCTGACAAAAAAAGAATTTGACATACTTCAACATTTCATCGCCAACAAGAACCGGGTGATTTCCAAAACTTCCCTGGCCGAGTACATTTGGGGTGACCACGTCGACAGCGTAGACTCGTTTGATTTTCTTTTTGTGCACATTAAGAATCTTAAAAAGAAACTAAAGCAAGTCCAGGCATCCGTGGAGATCAAAAACATTTATGGCGTCGGGTATCAGCTCCTGGAAATATGAACCCCATCAAATTATTAACGCTTACTTCCCGAAGCTACATGATCATCTTCCTGGTGCTCACCGTGTCTTTCTTTGGTGTTTTTTATTTCGTCATACAAAAGGAAGTCTTCAAAAGCACCGATGAGGTTTTGTATAACCGGAAAATGCACATTCTGGATCAGTTGAAGAAAAACGGAGGCAAGGTCTCACCGGAGGTATTCCAGTATTCGGATTTTCTCTTTGAGCCAGCCACCACAACCAATCCCTTAAAAGATCGCTACTCAGATACACTTATTTACGAAACGGTTGATAACGAATGGGATGAATTTCGAAAGCTCATATCCAATGTTGAGTTGAATGGAACGCCGTATAGGATGGAAATTATAATTGCAAGACTTGAAACGCACGAAATCGTAGAAAGCATTATTCAGACCCTGGCAGTTGTTTTTATTTTAATGGCTGGTGCATTTTACTTTACAACGCGTTACTTCTCGAAGAAACTCTGGAAACCATTCTATAATACCCTTCAACAACTAAATAATTTTGAAGTCGATCAATCAAAAGACCTGGAATTGAAACCTGGACGAATTGAAGAGTTCATGGCCCTCAATAAATCCATTCAGGATTTGACAGACCGGACCCGTAGTACGTTTATCAATCAAAAGCAATTCATTGAGAATGCATCTCACGAGATGCAAACTCCATTGGCCATCACGCAATCCAAACTCGAGCTTCTGATCGAAGACCCTCAACTGACCGAGCATCAATCGGAAATCGTTCAGACGCTGATCAACTCCACCCAACGACTTGCACGGCTTAACAAGACCCTGCTCCTTCTTTCAAAAATCGAAAACCAGCAATTCCTGGAGAAAGAATCGGTTCAACTTAAGCCGTTAGTTCAAGAGATACTGACCAACTTCGAGGAGCAACAGGAAAATTTGCATATCAACATTGATCAACAAATTCAAGAAAGCGTTTCTGTTCGTGGAAACCGGGTGCTGGTTGACCTGCTGCTTACCAACCTGATCAAAAACGCTTACGTCCATAACGTCGCGCATGGATCGATTGATATTTCCGTGTCCGACCACCGCTTTACAATTTCCAATACATCCGGAAGTGAGGCCATTCCGGAGCCAAAATTATTTCAGCGATTTTATAAACAGTCGACCAATAAAGAAAGCTGGGGTCTGGGCCTGGCCATCGTGAAGAAGATATGTGAGATTAACCAGTGGACAATTTCATATTCAAAACTTGAAGCACGGCATACGTTTACGGTATCATTCCTGGAAAAATCTGCCCAGTAACGCAATTCTCGGAAAGTCACCAGACTTTTTCTACTTTGAAGCACTACTGCTTTACCAATTTCTTCAGTTCACTGGCAATATAATCCTTCGTCATCCACTTGCTACCAAGCATAACCCCTTCAATCTTTGTTGTCTGGGTGATATCCTTCAACGGATTTCCGCTCAGCAAAACCAGGTCTGAAACATTACCAATCCTTATAGTACCCGAATCATTGGACCGATTGTAAAAGGTAGCCACATTCACCGTGCCGGTACGCAGCGCTTCATAGGGCGTCAGTCCGGCATCCACTAAATATTGCAACTCGTGGTGGATGGAGAAGCCCGGAACATTAAACACCTGCGGAGCATCTGAGCCAAGCAATAATCCAACTCCATTTTTATTACATTCATAAATCAATTTTCTCCGCAGCTTGACATACTTATTTACCTCCGCCTCATTGTACAGCGGGTTTGACATTTGTCTTTTCTTATTCTCCGTCCAACTATCCAGTGTCTTGGTGTCCATGTAAATCATCTCGGGGGCACTACGCAATTGCTCCGCTGTTTTGTCGGATGCAATCCATCGTTCGGCAAGGCATTGTGTAGGCACCACCCAAATATGATGGTCGCGCAATCCCATCATCAATTTCGGGATTTGTGTTTCGTCCATCTTTTTCGCTGCAAACATTCCAAAGAAACCGATCTCCTGGTCTGTCATTGCTTCAATGCCAGGCACCATCCCTTCAATAAATCCATCCATGTGATCGATCGAAGCATAGCCGGCATCAATCGCACGCCAGACTCCCACACCTGATGACACATGCCCCGCAAAAGGAATTCCTACTTCTTTTGCGGTTTTAACGATGGCATTAAAATTATCACGCGTCAGACCCGGATGGAGTTTTAGAAAATCATAGCCCAGCCCCTTCTGGTCGCGCACCATCTTCTCACCCCCTTCCGGAGTCTTTACACTAATACCATTGAACGATGGACCTGATGTGTAGAAATGCGGCCCAAAAATCTCGCCGCTTTGAATTTTTGTCCGTAGTTCAATGTGTCGCGGATGACCCAACATGCCGCGTATCGTGGTGACGCCGTTGGCGGCAAACAAGATTAGTACTTCCTTCATTGGCTGGAGGTCATCTACCGGTGGCACGTGCGCGTGCATCTCCGCTAGTCCGGGGATCAAATATTTCCCTTTCGCGTTCACGATCAAGGCACCCTTTGAGAACTTGACCTTTGAGGTGGCGCCCATGGCGGTAATTTTTCCATCGCTCACGACGACATCTTGATTTTCAAGAACCCGTTCGCTGTCCATGGGTATTACATTGACACCGTTAAAGACAACCTCCTGTTTTTGGGAATCAACCAGTGACTGGGCTTTCGCTGTCGTAAAACAAGCTAAGAGAATTACATAGCATACATATCTCATGGGAGGTCTTTTAAAGTTGGGCATTAGGAATATTATCCGAAATTAGCATTCTCAGAATAAACTTTTTGAAGAATTACATGGATGGGCCTGGTTGAAATTAAAATACCAATAGCATGAATAGAAATGAATTCTTATTACAAATAGGTACAGGAGCAGCCGCGTTATTGGTTCCGGCCTGCCTTAGCACACTCTCCGGTTGTTCCGATAGTGGCTCAGTACCGGCAGCGCCCACCAATGTTGACTTTACCATCGATATCTCCTCTGGGGCATTGTCCAGCAATGGTGGCTTCCTTGTGAAAGACAGAATTATAGTTGCCCGCACTACTTCAGGAGGTTTTCTTGCCGTGTCCGCTGCCTGCACGCACCAGGGCACAACCATACAATACATCGGGTCATCAAATAGTTTTCTCTGCCCGAATCACGGTGCTACCTATAACGCAGCGGGCCAGGTGACCTCTGGTCCGGCCCCACGATCACTCACACAGTATAATACGGCGCTCACGGGCACTTTGCTAAGGGTTTTCTCGTGAGATTTTTTAGCACTTCCAATCGATTGGAACTCATCAGGGAATAAACTGACTTTTTCAGTTGTCTAAATAAGTGTACGTGAATAATTTTATAACCTTACAGCTATGAAAAAGCAATTTCATTTAATCGCCATCCTTGGAATCTTCCTGTTGACCGTTCTACAAGCCCGGAGCCAATCAACGGAACCGGAAAAGAAAGTTGCCGAACCGCGTGCGGACCGGAACAACTATCATTACGGAAGACACCGTAACCATCGATCAGCTTTTCTACCCGGAATAACACATTTTCATTTCGGTCATCCAATGGGTCGGGCGCATCATCAAGGAAGAATAAAAAGCGGGCATAGGAATCGAAAGAATTGGTGAGGGACCTTTCTGATGTTTATCTTTAAATTTTTAAAAAACCACATGACATGGCATTAACCGCCCGCAATACCCACCGCGACATCGCGTATTTTTTTCTCGGACTCATCATCGCATTTTCGATTTCCGGAATTTTTCTCAACCATCGCAATAGCTGGCATCCTCGCCGTTACGTCTATTCGTCGAAGGAAATTACAATACCGGTTCCTTCCGGCAAGGAAGCCATTAACGATGCTTTCATTGCCGACTTCACAAAGTCGCAAGGCATCGAGGACAACGTGCGAAGATTTTCAGTGGATGACAAGAATAATCTTAGAATTTCCTACACCAGTAACGACGTGCAAGTTGATATCACCTCGGGCAAGGGAAAAATTGAATCCTATCGCACTACACCACTACTCGGCCAGATGACACAACTTCATCAAGACACCAGCAAATGGTGGATCTACTACTCCGACGCATTCGGTATCGCCATGTTTACCATGGCCATGACGGGTATGTTTATCGAAAAAGGTAAGAACAGTTTCAGGAACCGGGGCTGGTGGCTGGCGATGCTGGGGTTGGTTTTTCCGCTAATCTTTTTATTTCTGTTGTCCTGACAACGGCGCTTAATATTTAGACCCACTCCATGCGATTGAGATTCATTTCGGTCAGGAAAACCTGACGATTTCAAATACCGCATGCCATGACTCAATCAAATTTTAGAAATTTGGTTAAGTATGAAAACAAGCATGGGGTTACCGGACGAGTTAGTGATCAGTAAAATTTATATGATCCGAAATCATAAAGTCATGTTAGACGATGACCTGGCGGAGCTTTATCAAGTAGAAACCCGTCGATTAAATGAACAAGTGAAAAGAAACATTGATCGGTTTCCGCTCGATTTTATGTTCCAATTGACAGAAAAAGAATGGGAAAACTTGATGTCGCAAATTGCGACATCAAGTTGGGGTGGCCGCAGAAAAATGCCATTTGTTTTCACAGAGCATGGCGTCTTGATGCTCTCGAGCGTGCTAAACAGTGATCGGGCCATTCAGGTAAACATTCAGATTATGCGCATATACGCCAAGTTGAGGGGGATGGTAATGGCGCATAAAGATATACTGATCAAGTTGGAAAAGATGGAAAGGAAAGTTGATAAACACGATGAGAACTTTAAAGTCGTCTTTACCTACTTGAAAGAGTTACTGAATCCAAAAACAGAGCCGTTGCATAAGATTGGATTCAAACAAAAGGCTTAAGGTCAGTCTTGAGTATCTCTTGTCAACTTTATTGATCGTGGTCACGCAGAATTCCGCGCCGCATTGATAATCCCAAACATACACCGGATCACCAGCTT
>JANXYC010000130.1 GCA_025350305.1 Cyclobacteriaceae bacterium
GTTGTATGAGTAATCTATCTTTAGATAGTTTGGCATTTGCTCAATCTTTAAACTATCTGCTTTTATACATGTAAATGTATAATGATCACCTAGACCATTGTACCTAATCAATTTTCCAATCGCATAGACTAAAAATGAAACCCAGAATAAAAGTCCTATGATATAAACGATCCTGATTAATTTCTTCATATATAATCAGGCTTATTGGTTAGGTTTTTTCTGAGTTGCTGCTTCACCTGTTTTAATGGCACCTTCTGTAATCATGGTTGCCGCAGCTTCTGTCTTGGCTACAGCATTGGCAGTATTCTTTCCTACTATGCCCATGCCCTGAACTATTTTATCAACAGCCTTTCCGGTTGTTTGTGTGCTGGCTCCCATTTGAGTAAGGGTCTTAGCAGTTTGAACAATGTTTTTCCCCATTACTGCTTGAACAGCTTTTGTGGAATTTGTAACAGCACCTAATGCCTTACCTACTCCAGCACCCGCAGCTCCACCAATTAATCCAGTCGCTGCTCCTGATAAGGCTTTCTTTGCAGTATTATCAAAGTTTACATTACTAGCAGCAGTGCTAAGCTTATCTCCTTTATTAACGCTGGTAACAACTTGGCCCACAACATCACCTGCTGCGCCGCCCAAAGCTCCTCCCGCTGCTGCTGCACCAATGACCACTGCTGCGCCACCTCCGGTTGCTACGGTTAAGTCAACTATAGCACCAGCTATTGCTCCTGCCACCGCACCTTCTGCCGCGCCTGCCCAAACATCTTTTCCGTTAACATGTGCATCAATTGCTCCAGCAACTGCTCCCACTACAGTACCAATTAATGTTCCAACTATACGGCCATCGTGATCTACATTTTTTACTGGATCACCCATCTCCCAACTGTATGGAGACCACGGATAGAATTTCTCTGACTCCGGATCCATCGTTGTAGTACGCAATATCCACGGATCATATTGCCTCCAATGGAAGTCGTATAGATTTATACCAAGATCATCTTGAAATTCTTTGTGTTGGTACTTAAAGCGATTGAGTAAACTATTCTCTCTGGTGTAAGTGTTGAACATCGCCCCGCCGCTGTAGTAGTCATTTGTTTCGATTACAGGTGATTTTACGTGTGTTACTTTAAAATCATCAAAGTAAACATCCTGCTGCATCGCGCCTTCATTGGACACATATATAAATACATATCCCGCCTGTTTGATCTGCACCGTCCTACTGAGCAGTTGGTGTGGTGCCTTGGTGGAGCCACTTTGCACGTAGGCGCCGTCCAGTTGCTGGTAGGCCAGGTCCACCAGGTTGTAGTCTTTATCAAACATGAGCACGTTCAACCATCCTTTCGGCCAGGCAGGGTTGCCTGGATTCCCTCCTGCAGCAATAAGGCCTCCGTAATTATTCAAAGCCGATGAAACTGTCCCCACCTCTCCAACCGGCGGATTCGGCAACCCAAATGCACTCAGCAACGCCGCGGCAAATCCGGCCAAATTTCCGCTGGTACCTGTGGTACCGAAATATTTTGCGAATACATCCGCTCGCACCGTGTCGCCTGGCATCACCGCCAGGGATTTAGCAAGTCCAACCTGCGAATTATATCCCCCGTTGAGCAACTGCACTTTGTCGTACACCGTGCCTGCATCGGTGTGATCATACAAGTCGTTGGTCACCCTGGAATAGTGGTTGAACTGGCTTTGTTCTGTCGTCCGGGTGTTGTCTTCAAAGGTGGCTGCGTACGTGTCGTTGACCTGCTTTGTCGTAAACGTCGTACGTACATTGCCCAGGTGGTCCTTCAAATGATACTGGTACTCTGGAGTAGCGCCGGTCATTACGATTCTCCCTTCCTCATGATTAACGAATTGTAATGTATCGTTCTGCGAGATATACTCCCCGGAATAATCTGTTACCTTCTGGAGCGAACTCGCCGTAGCATAGACATGCTGCGCCAGCTTCCGGCCAGAAGCATCATATACGTAATTCACATACTTGTTGTCACTCTTAGTCACCTGTACCGGCAAGTTCATGTAATTGTAGGTAATCGCTCCGATGCCCTTGTTTTGGTCGGAGGTCATGTTGCCGTTCGCATCATAAAGATAATCATTACCCGTCGTCGAGGTTGGTTCTATGAATCCCTTTGTTTTGTCTCCCGTGTCGGAAACTTTTAACAACTGGTTTCCTAGATTTCCATAGTCATACGCAAGAATATCCATCGATGCCCCGGCTGCAGCCTTCCTTGTAAGGGCCGTGATGTTTCCGTTTAGATCGTAGGTGTAGCCGCTCTCATTGAAGGCATTAGTGGCATTAGCCCATACTCCGGCAGTGTTGCTTAGATATGCGGCTCCGGTGATGCGGTTAAGGGGATCATAGGTATAATTGTATCCTACATCTTTCACCGTACCCAACGCCAAGTTCTGGCTCCATTTCATCGCGCTGATGTTGCCATTATAAAGGGGAGCATTGCTCGTGCCAAGGGCAATATCATAACCCAGTTCCATGCCAAAGAGATCATTGGTCTCATCGTTGGTCAGGCTGCCGTCATTCGCCAATTGGGAATTGTTCATTGATTTCAGCCAGCCCCGTATGTTGTAACGGTAGTCAACACTCTGCTTGAATGTTGATCCGTTGTCCGTGGAATGGAGTTTTTTGTCAACCAACTGGCCAAGTTCATTGTACTCATTTTTCACCAGCAGTACTTCCGGATTCGCGTCGAGGCTGTGCCAAACATTAATGATCCTGCTGGCGTGGTCATAATCATAACGACGGAGGGCGGTGTGGGTCTGATTCCACGAGAAGGAAGCTCGTAAATCCTCAACCGATCCAAATGAATCCAGGCTAATATCGACCAACAAGGTTGAAGTAGTGGGAGCAAGCGATGTATAGAACAAAGTCCCGTTCTTGTAATACCTGATCGTACTCCCTGTCCTGTCAATCCTGAGTACATCTCCAATGGCGACTGACTGACCCGCCCCTTTTGGCACACCATTTTCATATGCCCACAGTGAGGTCCAGCTAGTCAGGAAGGCATAATTGATGGAACTTGGAGAATCATCCGTGTTGGTCAGGGATAAGCCGACATATTGCGTGGTACTTATCTGCCTGATGGTGAATTCCAGCCATCCGTCTGTATTCGCTGCCAGTAGTTGTCCTGAAGCAAGGCCTGCGCCTTGTCCTGAAATAAAGCTCCTTGCAGAATTTGGAGTAATATGTACATAGTGAACGTCTTTCCACTTCAACGTGGATGAAGAGTGCGTTGTTTTTGTCTTGAGTACCCTCCCAACAAAATCCAGCAGATTCGTAACCCTGTCCGTTCCCCCAACGTGATTGGTAGCTGTGGTCTGAATGAATCGATATTTGTCATCGTAATAACTCACCGACCAGAGGAATGCTGCTGTCCCGAGAATATTGACTTTAGTTCCGGTGGGATGACCCATTACACGGCTAAATTCTGCCCCAGGCTGACCTGTAATATCACTGCTCACATAATCGTAACCGCTCACCATGGATTTGAAACTGTAATCATCATAATAGGTAGTCGTCAACACATTGGTACTGGAGTTGGGAAATACATTATTGGTGTATCCATGAGTGGAAGAGGTTCCGTTGTAGGTTTCAAAGAAATTTGTTGTGCTAATCAAATCGGTCATGCCGCCTTGGTCCAGGGGGCTGCCATGTGTATAGATACCCGTCATGACGGGCCGGTTAAGCGCATCGTATTTGGTAAACGACCACTGGTTGGCAAGCCGTTGATTGCCGTCCTGGGTCATCACCAGCCGGTCGCGCAAATCGTAGACCATGTAGGTCCAGTCGGCACCGGGGACTTTCTTTTGGATCATGCGGTTGCGGCCATCGTACTTGTATAAAAATGCCCAATGATCAAGGCTGCTCCAGACGGGGTCTATGGTCACCACGGCATTGCCGGTCATGGCTTGTGTACAAGTCGTTGTATTGCCGGTGGCTTGTATGGTATAAGTGCCAACGGTCTTTTGATCCAGCCAATTCAGGGGATTGCCCGTCCCCTGGACTGCAGCACCGGTAGGAACACCATTGATTTGCAATTGGTAGCTGGCGCCTGCCTGGGAACTGCTCAGAGTGACTGTTAGTCCGGGTCCTGTGCCCGGGTATGCGCCCCCTCCACTCATGGCATATTGGATCGGCAGCCCGCTTACACTCACAACCGCCGTTCCTGTCATCGCTTGGGTACACCCGGTAAGCGCTACGGTTGCCACTACCGTGTAAGTTCCTGCAGATGTTTGATTGGGCCATGTCAGCATACTGCCGGTGCCGGCGAGGGCAGCGCCTGCAATAGCACCGTCGACTTGCAACTGGTAATTGACACCGGTCTCTGAGCCGTTCACATTCACAGAAACACCGCCACTATTCGGGCAGAAGCTGGTGCTGCTTACCTGCATGGTGTATAAAGCTGGAAGCGGGTTTACAGTAACAGTCGCGCTGCCATTCATTGTAGCTGTACAACCAGTACCTGCATTGACGGCCACGACTGCGTAGACACCGGCGGAAGTCAGGCTGGACCAACTCATTCCAGAACCAGTGCCAGCGAGGGCTCCACCCGAACTCAAACCATTTTGCTGGAGCTGATAGTTGACGCCGGTCTGCGAGCCGCTCAGTGTCACCGTTGTGCCAACACCGCCGGCACAGATGGCACCCCCACCACTTACAGCAAATGATAATGGCAAAGGATTTATGCTGACAATGGTAGTGCTGGCCATGGCCGTCGCACAAGTTGTGGCAGCGTTTGTTGCCGTTACTGAATACGTTCCGGCAGTCGCCTGATTGTTCCAGTTTAACACACTTCCATTGCCCGCAAGAGGAGTACCCGAATTGACGCCGTCAATCTTTAATTGATAATTGACGCCTGCCTCTGACCCGCTCAAGGAAATGGATGTCCCCGGCGATCCGGCGCATATCGGAACACCGCCACTCATGGTGAAAGTTGACAATGGCTGGGGGTTAATGATCGCGCTACCGGTCATCGTCTGCGTACACAACGTGGTGGCGTTGGCCGCTACGATCGCATAGGTACCAGCCGTACTTTGAGCACCCCAGCTAAGTGCACTGTTTGTGCCGGCACTGACAGCACCTGAATTCACTCCATTAAGTTTTAGTTGATAGTTAACACCAGTTTGTGAACCTGACAATCCAACTGTGATACTTCCGGGAGCGCACACGGTGCCACCTGTGACGCTGTAGGACACGGGCAAGGGATTGATCGTAACGGTGGCACTGGATGTCATCGTATTAGTACAGCCGCTGGTAGCATCCGTTGCAACTACTGTGTAAATCCCCGCTGCCATTTGGCTAGCCCAATTCAAGGGTGATCCGGTGCCGGCTACAGGTGTTCCCACATTGGAAGCTCCGTTTTTCAATTGATAATTTATTCCAGTCACAGACGCACTTAGATTGATGGTCACTCCTGTGCCCCCGGCACAATAACCACCGCCCCCGCTTACCGTGGCAGCAGCAGGCAATGGGTTGACTGTTATCACTGCACTGCCGGTCATGGTGGCAGAACAGGACGTGCTGACAATCGTTGCTACTATTGTGTAAGCTCCTCCCGTCGTTTGGTTCGGCCAGGTCAAGGCAGCACCTGTTCCTGCAACGGTCGCCCCGACATTGGTGCTGCCGATCTTCAATTGATAATTAGTTCCGGTGACCGATCCTGAAAGTGTAATGGGCAGGCCCACGCCGCCGCTGCAAAAACTACCAGTGCCTCCTACCGTAAACGTGGAAGGCAGCGGATTGACTGTAATTGTGGCGCTTCCCGTCATCGTATTTAGGCACCCTGTAGTTGCATTGGTCGCACTGATAGTATAAGTTCCTGCGGATGTGTTGTTGGCCCAACTCAATGCACTGCCTGTTCCGGGCAAGGCAGAACCAATGTTAACTCCACCCAGTTTAAGTTGATAGTTTACACCCGACTGGGAGCCACTCAATCCGATGGTAAGACCTGTTCCTCCCGCACAAAAACTTCCAGTGCCGCTGGGTGATGACACCACCCGCATCCAAACTCCAGCCCAAACCGACCCAACTCGCCAACTCATCCACTTTTATTCCCGATGAGTGGTATTTTAATGTAATCGGCACAGAAAGATTCCCTTGCTTAACAGCATAAATCGGAATGGAGATTTCAGGCACGCCGGTATGGTAGCTCACAGGTATGTCACCAAACTTTCCTAACGATGCCGCATTCGCGGATGGAGGAGCGGCCTGCTTAAAATAATTGTCCTGCGCTTTCAATGAAATGATTGACAAAACTCCTATTGTCCAGCACAGGATTCCCCGTTTCAGTATCTGCAGGGGTTTCCAGGAATTAGTGTCAGCAGGCCTTGATGAAATGAACATAATTGCCGTTTTTTAAATGGTGTTCTTTTTGTATCATGTTACAGCCCGGTACCAATGCCAACGTTTCCGCAAAAAGGAAATGTATTTTCAGCACGGATTGGACTTGCTCCTATCAGAGCAATTGTGATGGTCAGTTCAAGTTTCTTCATGATACTTATTTTTTAATTTGACTAATTCAAGAATTTATTTATCCGTTCTATCGACCCAACGACAAACCCAAGTTGCCATTAATTCACGATATCCGGAATACAGTACTGAAATCAATCAGGAAAACCGTACAATCCATTGTAATAATTACCAGATTTTGGATAATAACCCGAAGTTAAAGTTTTGTTATCCGCATTAACTACCAAATCGTCCTGATTTTCTATTCAATATTCAAGATTTTCTTACATGATAAATTTGCCCTGACTTTATTGAATAAGTCCATTTTTAAATGTTTAAGGCAAGCTTGGGAAAGAAAATTGTTGAGAATCCACTCAAACATTACATGCTGAAAAGAAATTTGATCTAAAGGTTTCTTTAGTTTTCATAAAGGATCCTTTAGATAACTAAAGAATCCTTTAGATCGGATCTGGCATTCCCGTGGTTGACTGTTTTAGAAATGTTGCTCACAAAGCCCGTAATTACGTATGGCCCTAAGACAACTTCACTCATAATTTTCGGTACTCCCTTCACTACTGCCAAGGTACCATCCTCCACCAATCCGGATTTCGTTATGTAGAGCCCCGGTCTTCTACAAAGATTAGGGAATACATTTTCTTTTCTAGTTCGCACCGGCACGCGCCACGCCAGAATCACCCGGCCAGGCGCGCGTTATAATGGGGCCGACCGTGCGGTGGATTACCCTTTATAGTTTGAACCCAATCTTTCGTATGGGTTCGGTCGGTGGATTTAATTATTCCCGTAAGGCCTTGAAGATGATCTGCATGGCTGTTTCACTGTTCAAAACGCTCGACAACATTGCTACCCCTTGTTCTGTAAATACATTCGGTAATTTTCTTAGAGCTGGAACATAAAATCATCGGGAAAACGCTTTTCATTACGCTTTACCGGTTCATTTAATCACCTTGTTTCCACACCATACATCTCCGCCAAGTCTCTGTCCATCATTTGCCACGTATCAAGTATATCTTATTGACTACCGTTTCGTCTGTGATCATCAATGCTTTGCTCATTCTATCGCGCTATAATGGTATATCATTCGTGCGCAGGATGATTTTGGAAGATAATTTTGAGATAGACCTAAAAAACAAAGACCACCTTTTGGGTGGTCTTTGTTCAAGCATTTAATTAAAGTGCTCCCAACAAGAATTTCCTAGTTGACTACTTTAACTTTTACTGCGTTCATACCTTTTTTGCCTCTTTCTACTTCGTATTCAACTTGATCGTTTTCACGGATCTCGTCGATAAGACCTGAAGAGTGGACAAAAATGTCCTCGCCTGAATCGGATGGCTTAATGAAACCAAACCCTTTGGCGTCATTGAAAAATTTAACTGTTCCTTGCATTGTTATAAAATTAATTAATTAAGAGAATTCGATTTCGTTAGCAAAAATTATCCAATTTATTTCGACTCCCTCACAGGAATTCAAGCATGGATCGGATGATTCGTTTATTAAGAAAGGTGGAAACAACAAAAAACCTTGATGGAGGGCACTGTTGAAAGCACTATTACTTAAAAATGCTGCGCAAAGATAGAGAATAGTATTCAGTAAATCTAATGTGGTCATGAAATTTACGCAGATTCCCGGAATCATTTTAAGTTCTCCTGCGGATTTCGGGGATTAACGCAGATAAAATCGCTGGATTTGTATTTTACCTGCGAAAATTCGCGCGGTCTGTGGAAAATAATCTGTTCGTTTAAAACTAATTTGTCATTCACTCCATCCATGGGGCTAGCTGAAAACTCCATTTTGATTGATAAACCGATGAGAGCTCAAATCGCTGAAGGAAATTCCGGTACCACAGTGCAGGGAAAAGCCGCTGATAATCTGGAGGGTAAGGCCATGATGCTCGAACGGCTACATGAAGACTTTGGCGGCAGCAAGATCGTTTCCATAAAGTCCTGTATAATCCACAAACTCATATCGTAGAGATTTATACTCGAAATCGGTCTTTTGAATATTACCGTTTTTCTCTTCCTGCCTGCGGCTGTGCAAAATAACCACCATTTGCCTGGCATTATTATTTCAGTATTGGTAATTCTAATACTAACGGGATAAGAAATTCTTATCTCAGACCAAAACATTTATAATACTATTATGAAAATTATGAAAACGTATGTCTTAGGCCTAAGTCTTGTTGTGATGCTCTTCAGCTGCGACACCAAAGAGAAAGAACGCCTCCAAAGCAAGGTAGACTCCCTGAGCGTTGAGCTAAAGGCAAGTCGGCAAGTTGAGCAATCAATGAACGAGGTGGGTATTCTAATTGATTCGATTGACGTAAGCCGCAAAATGTTGCGGAACAAAATGGTAGAAGGTACCTCCTATGCTGACTATATCAGCCGGTTGAAAGACATTAACAACCATATTAAAGATACCCAGGCAAAACTCGACGCAGTTCAGAAGGCACTCAAGAATTCAAATCGTGTGTCCTCGGCCACCATTAGGAGATTAAAAGCTGATCTGGCAGCCAGGTCGGAGGAAATCACTGCCCTCCAATTGGATATTGTAAAGATGCGCGAAGAAAACCGCGGTCTTTGGGTGAGCAGTCATAAGAAAGATTCAATTCTATCGAGCCGGGATGAGATCATTAAAGTGAAAGAGGGAGATGTGGCATCGCTGGAAGGATTGGTAGAGGATATCAATGAGCAAAATAGAATAAAAGTTTCGAACCTTTATTTCGCGCAGGCCCAGGCGCTGGAAACAGCTGCCAACAGAACCAAATTTGCTCCTCGCAAGAAGAAAGAAACAAGAAAGGAAGCGTTGGAACTCTATAAGCTTTCGCTCTCCATGGGCAACATGGACGCGCAATCAAAGATTACTACCCTTGAAAAAGAGTTGAGTTAATCACAAGAGTTCTCATAAAGACTTATCTAATAAGCCATGACCTACCGGTCATGGCTTTTTTTGCTTATGGCTTTTGCGACAAATTGAAATGCACTCCGGAAATTTAATCTCTATAAATCAACTGTGAAATCCTTAAATTTGAAACACTTCTCATTTGTTCCTGGTTACGTGCTATACGATCGTCTTTAATCCAACCTGGCTTGACTTTTCTAAAACAAAACCTTCATGCGCTTTGTCTTGCGTATATCCAGGTTCGAATGGCAGGTGCCGAAGAGGCTATCCGGGGAGCCCAGCTTTCAGCCAACGAAGAAACTAAGAGCAGTGCTGGCGATAAATATGAAACCGGACGCGCGATGGCCCAATTGGAAATCGAGAAAAATATATTGCAGCAAGCTGAATCGGTGAAATTAAAGCAAGCGTTGGATCAAATCGAGCCAGGAATAAAAACGTCCCGCGTTCAACGCGGTAGCTTGGTGCACACCAGCCAGGGTAGCTTCTACATTGCTATAAGCGCAGGTCAGTTTACCATCCAGAACAAAATCTATTTCGCAATTTCTCCAGCTTCACCCGTTGGCCAAAAACTAATGGGCTTGGGCCCAAATGAATCGTTTAACTTTAAAGGCAAAACTTTTCTTATTGAAACGATTGAATAGCCGCTCAGGAACCTTCAAAACCGTGTGATTGGTTGTTCTCACTCTTGCAATGTCGTTTGATACGATTGCCCATCGGATATTACGAAGGCCACTGGCGTGGTAAACTAATAACTCTCTTGGTTTGACCGAGGGGATTTCCGTTGGGTTCTGACAGCCAATAAAAATGTACCAGTTGTTCTGGTGATATCATTAAATAAACCACGAAGACTGCTCTTTTAAGGCAGTCTTCGTGGTTTATTGCAAAAAATAATGGAGTACTATTGCTTTATAAGTTGTCCTCTTATTTCTCCTCCACCGTACGTTGTAGTATGTAGGTTCGTATAATAAAGTCCGCCATTCAGGTCTGTTTCCTGATCGGCAGTCAGCGCCACAGAAGTGTAATTAATTGGACTTGCCAGATTGGAAAATCCAAAAATAACAGACCCAGCGACACCCGCTAAACCTTTATGAATGTGCCCGCCAATTGGTGTTATTCCGGTGTAAGTGACAACAACCGTAAAAATTTTAGTTTCCTTGTTAAAGGTAAGTAATGCTAACCCGGTTGCGGTAGATGCGTTGGGCGGGGTTTCACTCGCGCCAGTCATCGTAGCCTTAAATAGTGCGTCGACTCTAAAAGACCCCGTGCTGGTGCCGGTTTTACCATTCACTGTAACGGCAAATGTTCCTGTCGTTGCATCGGTCGGAACGGTAGTTGTGATAGTCGTTGTTGTGCTTGCCGTAACAACAGCGGCGACCCCGTTAAACTTTACGATGTTATTTGCCGGTGTCGCATCAAAGCTCGTTCCGGTTATGACAACGGAAGATCCCCCGACACCATTCGTTGGAGTAAAGCTTATAATCGTCGGGGTAGGTACAACTGCATCTTTCTTACAGGAAAGAAGCAAAGAGCCCGTCAAAATCATGAGTGTGAAAAAGAATAATTTTCGTTGCATAAACTTTTGTGTTTTGTGTTGAAGAAAAACTGAAAGCACAATTTACAAATAAATAGACAATTTTCATGAATACAGGTGTAAGAATATTCTTTTCTCACCCAAAGTACGCGACGAATAAAATGTAATACGGACTGATTTTCAGCTATTTTTGGGTTGTGTCGATTATATCTGCTTTTAGAAAAGATGCTAACCCTTCAAGTTTTTTCCAAAGTGTTTCTTT
>JANXYC010000136.1 GCA_025350305.1 Cyclobacteriaceae bacterium
AGTTCAACTTCATTGCCCACCATCAACTCAGCCAGATCGGCCCCTACGCCAAAGTCCTTGCGATTTATCTTGCAGGTTGCTTTGATACCGATAGCGGGTTTCTTGGTTCTTGGATGAGGCTCTGGCCCATTCAGGGTAACCTCCATGGTGATGGATTTGGTTACGTCTTTGATGGTGAGATCACCCACCAGGGAATATTTGTTGCCATTTACCTTCTTCAGGGAAGTGCTTTTGAAGGTCAGCGCAGGAAATTTCTCCACGTTAAAAAATCCCGGACCCTTGAGGTCTTTGTCGCGCATTTCGTTTTCGGAGTTGATGCTGTTGGTTTCGGCAGACAATTCAAATACGGCGTCAGAGAAATCATCTTTTGAAGAAGTTAGTTTGGCGGTAAATGTTTTGAAATAGCCATCTACTTCAGAGATCATGTGATGGGTAACGGTGAATCCGATTTTGGAATGCCCCTTGTCCAGGGACCAGGTAGCTTGTGCAAAAGCGCTTGTGGCGATTGATGCCGTGAGAAACAAGAGTGTTATTCTTTTCATGGTTGATTAAGGTAAATGATTTTTGTTTTGCAGATAGGAATGTTCCATCACTTTTTTATCGTCGAATTGCCCAGGCCAGACCATCCGGTCCGGGACCAACATCGATGCGGCCGCTGACCTCCAGTTTTTTGAGATCGATTACCGCGACGTAGTTATCGCCAGTACAACCTATGAATGCACGTGATCCATCAGGGTCCATCTCGATCCCTGCAGCCCCATGACCGATATTTATGCGCTTTATCTCTTTGCGGGATGCGACATCGAAGACAAGGAGATCTCCTGATCTCAGGCTGGACACGAGAGCGAGTTTTCCGTTTGGCGTGAACTTAAGCCTGTTGGCGCCAAGTGCCTTGGCATCGATTACAACATCCAGTTTCTTTTTTGCCAGGTCGATCACCGAGATCGTCCCATCATCGGCTGCTGCTGTCCACAATTGTTTGCCATCTGGAGTTACATCAAATCCCTCTGCACCTCTGGACACCTTAATAACAGTCTGAATCCAGTCTCTGCGCGTTTGTGCGACACCCATTGGGTTTGTTGATTGGACCATCGAATCAGCAAGAATGCTGACAGTTCCGGCACTGACGTTGGTTGTATAGATTTTCTTCTCGTCGTTCGTGACATAGATCATGTGGGTGCGGTCCTGGCCCGTTCCCATACTCCAGTCGAGCTTACCCATGGCCGGATCATATCTGCCCACCGACTTGGTACCTTCAGCTGAGAACCACACTTTTCCGCCGACAAACGTGATGCCGTGAGGGCCGATCAACGGCCTGGTATCAATGTTGGGCAACGCTTTTTGCCCGACAAGGTCAATGACGTTGATCTCAAATGACCTGCCTCCGCCAGTATTGGTAACGTATGCGGTCTTGCCGTCGTAGGATGCGATAACCTCATGTGGATCTGGGCCGACAGGCACGCGCGCAATGACTTTCAAGGTGACTGCGTTGACAATGGCCAAGGTATGGTCGCTTTTTGAAAGCGCAAGCAAGGTAGCTTGATCGGACTGCGCCATGCAGTCGGTAGCCGCGGACCCTAACGCGGCCAATAGAAAATTTGCAGCAAGTAGCCTGATCATGCGTGTTTTCATATTCGGGGTAGCCATAGAAAATTGATTTTGGATAGTCTTATTAATTCGAACCGTACTTCTTTTGTGGATTTCTAAGTTAGACAAAATTTATTTGGGCTTTATTCCAGCCTCATCGTATTTATTGTGCTCAAACAAAAGGCAGATGGGAATCAGAGATGGCCTCTGCATCATTTTGAAAATCGGCCCTGGCTATCCTTCTTCAAGGTACTTCTCAAGCAATTTTTTTAGGGATGGATCATCAAGCATGAGTTTGCAATCCGGATCATTTAAAACAGCCTTGACTTTTAGCCCCCGAGCCAAACCCTTTTCCAGCAATTCATGAATTAGTTCTGCAGCATGGTTTAACCGGAGATGCTCTTTCGCAAGGTTGAAATAGGCTCCGTGGGAATTCTCATCCATCCGGATGGCTTTTTGAAAATATTCGATGGCTTCGTCCTGCCGTCCCAGGCGAGAGAGTGATCTGCCAATGGTGACAAGTATATTCGCTTTCCTGTATTTGGATTCATTTTTGGCTGTGTACTTTATGGCCAACAACAGTTTTTCAATGGCTTCTTCACATTTTCCAACCTGCATGAGAAGCGTCCCCCAAATCACATAAATTCGTCCGGGTCTTTTGAATTTTGGAATTTCTTCTTTTATTTTTTCCTCCGCCTCGTCATATTTCTTTACCATGCAGAGTCCCCAAACGAGGGCTGCCACCGCATTGACGAGCATAGCCGGCTTATCCTTATAAATCTCCAGCCGGTATTTGGCCAGGCGTATTTGCTTGTCGCTTATTTGTTCGATGAGGCCATAGTAGGTTTGCAACACTTCATCGTTACTGTATTTCAGGATGTTTTCGGCTGCCTCGAGTATCAAGGCTTTCAACGGTACATCTATGGCATCGTTCATCGGAGCCTCGAAGCGCTCTGCATTGTGCCCTGTTATCCGTAAGAGCATCACCACCATATTTTTCTCAAGAAAGATATCTGCATCGATTTTCTTACCCCGATGAATGCCCAGCGCATTACCCAGCGTCTCGACAAATGCTTTCAATGGCAAGCCCATTCCGGCCAGGTCAACAGATACGTCGGTTTCGGTGGCAGAGGTGGAATACCGTTTTGAGAATTCGGTTGCACTTACACGCTGTATGATTTGCTGGATCCGGTAGTAAATGCGGTTCGCAACCACGGGACCGGAATGACCGGCTTGTTCAAAAGAT
>JANXYC010000154.1 GCA_025350305.1 Cyclobacteriaceae bacterium
GAAGAAAAGACATTCACGAAAGTTTAATGTTCTCAAGTTTGAAAAAAGAGTCGCGGCTACATTTTCAATCCTATCCAAGCTATTCACGATCAGCGTTATCGTCGTAGCCACGCTATTTATTTTCAGCGAACTGGCTGATGATTCCTATTCGATCCAGCAAATGAACGTTCCGGCATCCTTTGAAGAAACAGGGTTGTCTGGCGTAGTGGTGGCGAATCTTGTCTCGGACAGGCTCATGGAAATTTTTGAGGTGTTGAGATCCCAAGACGAATCGGCCCAATACATCAAGTCCTCCGACCTGGCTGAAGTGGAGGTGGATATGGTTGGCCTGGGTGTGCCGATCAGAGGTTTTATTGCGCTCGTTGGAGACGCGCTGGGGTTTCGCAAGGGGAAAAAAATCAGCGGCGATATTTTTGTGACCTCTGGGAAGGTCATCATGATTCTGCGCATCACTGGCCACCCGGCGGAATCTTTTGAAATCAACTTAGGAGAAAGCGATTTGAAGGCTGTATCAAAAGTCTTGGTGGACGAGGCTTCCAAGGCAATTCTTAAATACACCCATCCGATGGCCCTTGAATTGTATTACTCCAACATCAAGCACGATGGTCCGAATACAGTAAAAATGGCGAAGTATCTGATCGAGAATTTTTCAGAAAATTCTGAAATGGTACGTCATGCCTACGACAGTTGGGCCTGGGGATTAATGTATGAAGATAAATTGGAGGAGGCCCAGGCAAAAATTAAAGAGGGCTTGGAAAAATTTCCTAATGACCTGCGGCTTTATAACGCATGGGGCAGTGTGCTGACGGCATTGGGTGAGAATGAAGAAGCCATCAAGACATACAAAATGGTTTTCAAGCTGGCAAAAAAGGATGAACTCTCCGATTACCGGAGGGGGACCATGTATTGTAATATTGGCAATTCATTCGCTTATCTGGCTAAGTATGATTCGGCCATGGGCTATTTTCTGAAAGCACTGGTGTTGGATAAGAACGATTGGATATTGTATTATAACATTGGCGGTTTGTACCTTCTCAAAGCGGATACTGTTAACTTCTACGAATACCTTGAAAGATCGCTCCAAAAAGGAGCCGATGTCGAAATGATAAGAAAAGATCGGGACTTAAAAGAAATGATCAATGAAAAGCGTGTGCAAGACCTTCTTACAAAATACAGCGATTGAACGTAATTTTATAGGTGTTAAGTCTTGAGATCACGCGCTTTTACCCGAACGATCTTTCCATCCCTGGAAATAACCAACTCGCCATCCTCCTTCTTCGTGCGCTCAATGAGGCGTCGAACGGCAAGCTTGACGCCTTCTGTAATTTTGGCCACCAACTGATCGGATTCTGCAGGGCTCATTTTTTTAACCTGATTTTCTTCCAAAGATCGTCATTTTCGATGTAACTGACCAAAGAAGCGTTTCCTTTCGCCACCAAAACCGGTTCCTGGTTTGAATTATCATAGATTACCCAACTGTCAGCCAGGTCTTTGTAAAGTAAAAAGAAATTCTCCAATCCCCGTGTGTATCTGCGTTCAATCACAATTGATGGAATGTTGTGACCTCCGATTTCAACCCGGGCCTTTACCCTGGATTTGGCAAGATCCGCGGATTCCAACCAGAAGAAAATCAACACCACCGTATATCCCAGTTTCCTTGCTTGTCCGATTAGGTGAACATAGCTCCTCGTAGAGAGTGTCGTTTCGAAACCAAAATCGTTTTTTCCGTTGAGTAATTCTTTGATTCGGTTTAGCATGATGCGCCCGGCCTGAAAAGAAACCGTTTCGGGTTGAAATGGAGAAAGTCCACGGGCAATTTCATCCGCATTTACAAACTCTCTGCAGTTAAGCATTTCAGGAAGCACCGTGTACGATGTAGTTGTCTTCCCGGCGCCGTTACAACCGGCTATGATATAAAGATTCGGCATTGGTGCAAATTACTCAATTCGGCAAAAAAAGATCAACGGATTTTAACACGACGCTAAAAGCCGATCGTTCGGGTGCATTTCTAAGTGTGGCGTTGGACTAAAGTCCATGTTGGTTGGACTTGAATAACCCCAGCCTTAAGGCAAGCATTAAGGCTGGGGTTATTATCGCGATACTGTTAAAGGGCTTTAGCCCAAATGAACCGTGACAAATTGAAATGCACCCGATCGTTCTCTTTCACAAAAACCACCTAAGATATACAATGGCTCCAGAAAAAGAAGATGCGGAAAAGCGACTAAAAAAATTAGGCTCCTGATTCCGGACAATTCTCCACAGGTGGTTTGCTTTTTACAAAGACTTTCCAGAGCTTAAATTTTTCAAAACCCACAAACCCATGTTTAAATTCACCACACCTCCCCAGTCCCGTAGAAAATTCCTTGGCTCGCTCGCTGCGCTGACCGTTCTTCCATCATTTGCTCAGCGCGAACCGGAAATAATTTTATACAATGGTAACATCGTAACCATGGGGAATACCGCACGTGCCCAGGCGGTGGCAATCATTCAAGGAAGGTTTTTTGCAGTGGGTGATGAAAAGGAAATTCTAACGCTTGCTACGGGTAAGACAAAAAAAATTGATCTTGGCGGTAAAACCGTTCTGCCCGGTTTCATCGATGCGCATTCGCACCCGGGTAGTTCGGGCTTTCAGCACTTGCGTGAAGTGGATTGTGACTTGCGATCCATAAAGGATATCCAGGACGCCATCCGCAAACGCGCTTCTCAAACGCCGAGAGGAAATTGGATATTGGGATTCAAGTATGATGACACAAAAACAAATGAAGGTCGGTTGGTGAGTATTGCCGACCTCGACCTGGCAGCACCGGAACACCCTGTACGTATTCAGCATAGAGGCGGTCATACGATTTACGTCAACTCGCTGGCCATGAAAATAGCAGGCGTTACGGAAGGTACTCCCGACCCACAAGGAGGTATGTTTGATCGAGATCCCTCGACAAAAAAATTGAATGGCCGGATCAAGGAAAGTGCGGCAAACGCCTTTGACAAGGTTATCCCAAATACCTATACGCGTGATGATTTGCGTGAAGGTGTCAAGCTGATTTCCAAAATGATGTCACGTACAGGTGTTACTTCCGTTCATGATGCCTATGGGTCGCCGGAATATTTTCGCGCTTATCAAGATGCTTACGAGGCGGGAGATTTATCGCTTCGCGTATATTGTCTGATTGGCTATACACACATTGACAAAATGCTTGAAGCAGGTATTCGCACAGGTGTAGGCAACGAGTGGGTGAGGGTGGGAGCCATGAAGTTGACATGTGATGGCTCTATTTCAGAACGCACAGCACGACTTTCGCAACCGTACATAGGCCGGCCAAACGATTATGGAATCCTGGTGATGACTGAGGAGCAGCTGTACAGCTACGCCAAAAAAGCACACAAGGCTGACTGGCAAATTGGTGTACATGCCAATGGAGACGTTGGAATTGATACGACCCTTCGTGTTTACGAGCGCTTGCAGAAAGAAAGGCCAAGAATCGACCCGCGTTTTCGTATTGAACATTGCACATTAATTAATGACTCATTGATTCAGAGAATGAAAGCGCTGGGTGTTATTCCCACGCCTTTTTCTACCTACGTTTACTATCATGGAGAAAAGATGCGCGAGTATGGAGAGGAACGTTTGAAGAATATGTTTGCGCTGCGTAGTTTCTTAAATGCTGGTATACGGCCAACGCAAGCCTCCGACTATCCCCCAGGTCCATTTGAACCAATGATGGCATTGCAATCCAGCGTTACGCGGACCGATATGAAAGGTACGGTTTGGGGCGCCAATCAAAAGGTAACAGTGGAGGAAGCGATTCGTATAGGCACTATCAATGGAGCATACGCATCCTATGAAGAAAACTCCAAGGGATCAATTGAAGAAGATAAGCTGGCCGACCTCGTGGTGCTAGGCCGCGACCCTTTCAAGGAAGATCCATCTACGCTTGTCACTATTCCAATTGAGCGCACGATGGCTGGCGGAAAATGGGTGTATGAATCATAATCACATAGGACTTTGTAGCCACTGATTGCACGGATTCTAAATACCCTTCAATGTAAAAACAATATTTCTAACTTGAGTTGGCTACTATGGGCAATCTTACCTTCGTCCATATTCCATTTTTCGGTTACGGACCCCATTAGGATAGCAATACACAATATAAAATTGTAGCTTTCTCCTTCACTTAACCAAACCTTATGGATACCAAAAAATTCTTAACGGGTACTTTGGTGGGAGGCATTGCCTTCTTCTTTCTGGGGTACCTGATTTATGGCATGGCACTGATGAGCTTTATGAGCTCACATGCAGGCTCTGCCACGGGAGTACAGAAGCCAATGGGAGAACTTACTTGGTGGGCACTTATTCTGGGCAATCTCGCCTCGGGCGCCCTGCTCTCCTACATCTTTTTGAAATGGGCCAACATAAGCTCATTTGCCGCGGGCGCCACCGCTGCGGCAGTCGTCGGCTTCTTCGGGTCTATGGGCTTTGACATGGTGATGTTTGCCACGTCCAATCTCATGGACCTTACTGCAGTTGCAGTGGACATCATTGCGTTCACTATCATGAATGCTATCGCAGGAGGAATTATTGGCGCCGTGCTGGGAATGGGAAAGAAGAGCTGATCTGCATTAACTTACAATAGGAGACCCTGATCAGAAAGTCAGGGTTTTTTATTGGACAGGAACTTTGGAAAGTCCTTTATGAATTCATCATATTCCTCCTGAAAGGTTACCTTCTTGTGATGTTCCTCCTGGTTAGCGATGTAAGCCCTCACTTTTTGCAACTGCGATTCGCTGACAGATGCTGCATAATATTCATCCGCCCATTCTAGCCTGGAATAAAAAAGCCTTTCATTATTTGCCCAATGGGAGGCTTCACCCTTTATCAACTGAATAACTTTTGAAATAGTTTGATCGGCACCCAGACTTATTAATGTATGAAGGTGGTCAGTATAGCCATTGATGGTGTCAACAAAAATGTCTTTCTTTTTTGTGTTTTCATTGATGTGAGTAATCAGAAGTCTTCTTTGCTCTTCTAATAAAATTTTTTCTCTGTATTTGGTTGCCCATACGCAATGGACCATAATTCTGACGAATGACATAAAGTTATAATTGGGCTAAAGCCCAAAAGTACTTGTTGCCTGGCCCCCAGCCTAAAGGCCTTGCCTATGCACATATCCTTTGAGCCAATTTCCATCCAAGAGATATACTTTCCAGTTTCATCAATCCTATCCTCATGGTTTTATTACCGGGTTTAGATTCGCTTGCATATCCTTTCCATCCACCCATTCGTGCAATAACCCATGCTGCCCAGGCTAATGTTCCTTCTTTGTAATGATTCTTTTGTTTTTCAGTTTTACCCTCAAAATGTCCTAACAAAGCTTTTAAAACAACCGTCTGTTCGGTG
>JANXYC010000169.1 GCA_025350305.1 Cyclobacteriaceae bacterium
AACTAGCGGCTAAGTACACCCAGTATACATAGTCACCATATCATCACCCCAAAAATTCCTTCACCTCCGTAAACGGCAAACCAAACGCATCCGCCACCGCCTTGTACACCACCTTGCCCTGTATCACATTCAAACCTTTGCGCAACTCGGTGCTTTCCTGACAAGCTTTCTTCCAGCCGTGGCTGGCGAGTTTGATCGCGTACGGAAGCGTGGCATTGGTGAGCGCAAGGGTAGAGGTGTACGGTACCGCCCCCGGCATGTTGGCTACGCAATAGTGAACAACATCGTCAATGATGTAGGTAGGATTTTCGTGCGTGGTGGGTTTACAGGTTTCAATACATCCGCCCTGGTCTACGGCCACGTCCACCAGCACGGTGCCGGGTCGCATGGTGGAGAGCATGTCGCGCGTGATGAGCTTGGGAGCTTTGGCTCCGGGAACAAGCACTGCACCGATGATCAGGTCGTGGGTTTTTACTAACTCGCGCAGCACGTAGTCGTTGGAGACGATCGTGTGAACGTTCTTTGGCATCACATCGTCGAGGTAGCGCAAGCGATTGATGTTCACATCGGTGATCGTCACATCTGCACCCATGCCTGCCGCAATCTTTGCTGCGTTAGTCCCAACCACACCACCACCAAGGATAAGTACTTTTGCCGGCATCACACCGGGCACTCCTCCAAGTAAAATTCCGCGTCCTTTTAAAGGCTTCTCCAAATACTTGGCGCCTTCCTGTATGGACATCCGCCCCGCCACTTCGCTCATCGGTATCAGCAGCGGAAGGCTTCCATCTACACGCTCTACTGTTTCATAGGCAAGGCAAACGGCACCGGTCTTGATCATGGCGTGGGCCAGTGGCTCGTACGAAGCAAAATGAAAATACGTGAAGACCAATTGATCTTTGCGAATCAAATTATACTCTTGTTCAACGGGTTCTTTTACTTTAATAATCATCTCCGCCGTACCGAAGACTTGTTCAGCCGTCGGAAGAATCTTGCCGCCCGCCTTCGTGTACTCCTGGTCGCTAAAACCGCTGCCATCTCCGGCGGTCGCTTGTATATACACGGTGTGACCTCTGCGCGTAAGTTCCTGAGTTCCGGCTGGGGTCAACGCCACGCGGTTTTCATTGTTCTTGATTTCTTTGGGTACACCGATTGTCATAGTTTAATTTAGTTAAAAGTTCAAGGTTCAATGTTCAAAGTAAAGTTCAAGGTTCAAAGTTGACAGTTAACCCTCAGCTTTTAGCTTTCAGCTTTCAGCTTTCAACTTTTAGCCTTCGGCTTTCAACTTCGTCCCTAAAGATAAATATTTCATTTACGTTTGAAACGTCTAATTCTCTAACTTTTCATCCATGAACGCTCACGCAACCTATGCTTTTTACGGCTCACTTCGCCGGGGAATGAGCAATTACCAAGATTTTGAAAGCTCTCTTGAGTTTTTGTTTCAGGAAATCATCAGCGGCTATCAGTTATACGCACTCGAAAAATATCCCTATGCCGTCAAAACGGATAGCGCCTCTGACCTGATCGTGGTAGAGGTATTTAAGATCATTAACCCGGAAATAGAAAAGAGCATCCATGCCCTGGAGTTGCGTGTGGGTTATTATTATGATGAGATAAAGATCCGAGACGGGAATGTGGGTATCTATCTTTTTAAAAAGGCGGGCACCGAAACTTTGGTCAAAAGTGGGGATTGGGTCCAATTCTTTGGCTCCTGATCCCCGGACCGCTATATTATTTGGGAAAATTTTCAGTTTTGAACGCTTCTTTATATTTCCCTAATTTTGATTTAATCATGTGATGAGGTTTATTTCCTTCTCCTTGTAGGAGAAGGACCAAGGATGAGGTTATGAACCAGATAAAAACCATCAAGTCAAAATTTTCTGAAAAGAAAGCTGCCTCCATTCTGGATGACTACCGCCTTGCCTGCGCGAGTCGTGAGGCGAGTATTCTTGGCCGTAAGGAAGTGTTTATGGGCAAAGCCAAGTTTGGCATTTTTGGTGATGGCAAGGAAGTGGCGCAGCTGGCAATGGCCAAAGTATTCCGCCCCGGTGACTTTCGTTCAGGCTATTACCGCGACCAGACGTTGATGCTCGCCATCGGTGAGCTTACGTTACAACAGTATTTCGCGCAGCTGTATGCGCATCCGGATATAGAAGCCGATCCTGCTTCTGCCGGTCGGTTGATGAATGGCCACTACGCCACGCGCATGCTCGATGATCAAGGTGCTTTCAAGCAGCTTTCAAAATTAAAAAACAGCAGCGCCGACGTGTCCCCCACAGCCTCGCAAATGCCGCGCCTCGTGGGTCTTGCGTATGCATCGAAACTTTTTAGAAATAATCCGGGATTAAGTTCATATAAAGATCTCTCCAACAACGGAAATGAGATAGCCTTCGGCACGATCGGCAACGCCTCAACATCGGAAGGAATGTTTTTTGAAGCGATCAATGCCGCCGGTGTACTACAAATACCCATGCTGACAACAGTGTGGGACGATGGATATGGAATTTCTGTTCCGCAGGAGTTTCAGACTACGAAAGGAAGTATTTCGAAAATACTGTCCGGCTTCCAGCGGGAACATAACGAAAAAGGATTTGAAATTTTTAAGGTTCATGGCTGGGACTACGAAGCGCTCTGTAAGACTTTTGAAGCTGCCGAAAAAGTTTGTCGCGTGGAGCATGTACCGGTCCTGATCCATGTTACTGAGATGACGCAGCCGCAAGGCCACTCTACCTCCGGATCGCATGAGCGTTATAAATCAAAAGAGCGGTTGCAGTGGGAAGTCGATCATGATTGTAACCGCAAAATGCGCGAGTGGATACTGGAGAATGAACTCAGCTCGCCAGATGAGTTAGATCAAATTGAAAAGGAAGCCAAGGTTTTCGCGAAAGTGCAAAAGGATTCGGCATGGAAAGCTTTCAACAAAGGTATTCAGCACGACCAGGAGGAATTGATGGGATACCTGGAAGAGGGAAAGGACCTGGAGCCGGCGATTGAAGGGATCAAACGTGAATTGGAGAAGACCATTAATCCCACTCGGTTGGAAGCAGTAAAGGCCGCTAAAAAGTCATTGCGTCAATTGCGCGGCCAGACGTCTGAGGTGCGAAACAAAATCATCCAGTGGGTGGAGCGCACATCAGCAGAAAATCTGGAGCGTTTCAGTTCGCATCTCCATAGCGAGTCGGAGTGGTCCGCTTTGAAAGTGGAAGCGATAAAGCCGGTATATTCGGAGAATTCGCCATTGGTCGACGGCCGGGAGATATTGCAGGCATGCTTTCGTGCAGCACTCGAGCGAGATCCCCGCGTGCTGGCTTTTGGCGAGGATGTTGGAAGAATAGGAGATGTCAACCAGGGTTTTGCGGGATTACAAGAGAAGTATAGCGACCTCCGAGTAACGGATACGGGCATTCGCGAGTGTACAATACTCGGTCAGGGAATAGGTCTTGCGTTGCGCGGCCTTCGCCCTATAGCAGAGATTCAATACCTGGACTATTTATTATATGCGATTCAAATCATGTCGGATGACCTGGCATGTTTACAATACCGGACCAAAGGCGGACAGAAGGCGCCATTGATCATCCGGACACGCGGCCACCGGCTGGAAGGTGTATGGCATGCAGGTTCACCGATAAGTTTGGTGCTGGGCAGCATTCGGGGGATTTATGTTCTTACGCCCCGCGACATGACTCAAGCTGCCGGATTTTATAATACAATGCTGAAGTCAGATGATCCGGCTTTGTTGATTGAATGTCTGAACGGCTACCGGATGAAGGAAAAGTTACCGGATAATATTGGAGAGTTTACGCTGCCATTGGGGGTGCCGGAATTAATCCGGCAGGGTGAAGACGTAACGATAGTGACGTACGGTTCGATGTGCCGGATTGTAATGGAAGCGGCCCATGATCTGGAAAAATTGGGCATTTCGTGTGAAGTTATTGATGTGCAGACGCTCCTGCCGTTTGACATTCATCATTTGATCGTGGAGTCAATAAAAAAAACAAACCGGGTTGTGTTTGCGGATGAAGATGTGCCCGGCGGCGCTACATCGTTTATGATGCAAAAGGTAGTGGAGGAGCAGACAGCCTATCAGTATCTCGATTCAAAGCCCCTGACCATCACCGGAAAGGAGCACCGGCCAGCGTATGGCAGTGATGGCGATTATTTCTCAAAACCCAATCCCGAAGAGATCGTCGATACGATTTATGTGATGATGCAGGAGGTGGATCCGGACAAATTCAAGTCTATCTACTAAGCGCTATCCGCTTTTACGAATATCGAGCAGCTTAAAATCCCCTGTTGTAATGGTATTGCTCTTAATCAAGGCCCTGTCCTGGATGGTGATCTTTAGCATTAACGTCTTGATGCTGAATAAAGGAAGAAAACCAGCGCTCTCCATACTATTTCGAATACTCCCGTCAAGAGGAGTTTTCCGGCTGAGATCTTTCGAGAGAATAGGGAAACGTTGATTAAACGAGGTAACTCCACAATTCGGGTAAGCAAATTGTGCTAACCAATCGAACTTAGTGTATGAGCCGTCATTGTTTTTTATAAAGAAGTCAACAAAAAAATTATAATGATTTGGATTGAGCTGAAAGTAAAAGGTATCCAGCTTTGCGTTCACTGTTTTAATCTCCCAATTGATGCAGTTATACGGTTTAGAAAAAGGTGGGAGCGTGTCATACTGGGCAATGGTACGCTTGGTTTTATAGGTAACGTAGGTGCCATCGGCAAACCTGAAATAGGTCTTATCGTTGTAAGGTGCCGATAATTCCGAGGCATCAAGGCCAAGATTTCCGTCGCCGTCTTTAAACCGGACTGTTACAATCAAGGAGTCAACTGCCGAAGGGTCGGCAATATCCCTGAAAATGATGTTGTCAAAAATAATTTCCGGGACATTGGAATACTGGGGGGGGTCGGCGCAGGAAGCCAGGAAGGTGGCCACCATCACACACCCAGCAACCCAATTTACTACCAATTTCATTTATTATACATTTACCAACCTGTAAAATTGTAAACGCTTGCAGACTTTTAAAAGTTTTACCAAGGATATATATCCGTTAAACGATGATTCATTTCAGGAAATTGCGTTGGAATTGTTCCGTTTTCAGGCTACTAACAGTCAAGTATATCAAAATTACCTCACTTATCTCGGGGTAGCGGCGGCGGAGATTACCAAGATTTATGAGATTCCATTCCTTCCCATCTCTTTTTTCAAGTCCCACACTATCGTTTCCGGGATTTGGACACCTGAATTGATTTTCAACAGCAGCGGCACAACCGGGCAAGAAGTAAGCCGGCATTCGGTACCATCATTGTCATTTTACCTCCATCACAGCCAGCGAATCTTTGAAACGTTGTTTGGTCCACTGGAGCAATTTCATGTCGTGGGCTTGCTTCCTTCTTACCTTGAGCGCACGGGATCATCCTTGGTGGCCATGGTAAATCATTTCATTAACATCAGTAAGTCACCGGTTTCTGGCTTTTACCTCAACGATCTGGAGGGGCTAGTCACCCAACTGGAGCGCCTGAAAGATGATCGAAAAGTTTTATTGCTGGGGGTTTCGTTTGCCTTGCTTGATCTGGCGGAACAATATGAAGTTGACCTTCGGCACTGTATGGTAATGGAAACAGGGGGAATGAAAGGAAGACGTCAGGAGATTACAAGGCAGGAACTGCAGGAAATACTCTGCAAGAACCTGAATATTGAGAAAGTCTATTCGGAGTATGGAATGACAGAACTTCTTTCTCAAGCCTATTCCCAGGGGGATGGATTATTCCGCTCTCCTCCATCCATGCGTGTGATTTTAAGGGAAATAAATGACCCCTTTGGTCACGAAATCCCGTCTGCCGGTATTATTAACGTGATTGACCTCGCAAACGCGCATTCCTGTGCATTTATTGAAACCCAGGATTTAGGAAGGTTGCACCAGGATGGTCATTTCGAGGTGCTTGGACGGATGGACAACAGTAGTGTTCGTGGTTGCAATCTGATGGTCGAGTGACCATTTTTTTCGCTAAAGTGACAAAAACATACGTCGAATTTGTAAAAGAAGGCAGTATTCTTAATTTTGTTGCTGTTAAACACAATACTTTATGAAAAGAGTTTTAGCTGTTATCGCCCTCATTGGTTTTCTCGCATCTTGTAGCTCCTACACTTGCCCAACGTACAGCAAGAAGGAAGTGAAGAAAAATGAGAATAAAATCCAGAGATTAATCATCTAGCGGTATTTCTTAATGTCTTCCGGACCTATTGTATCTCCGGCCATTATTACTAACCGCTCTATGACATTCCGCAGCTCACGGATATTACCCGTCCAGGGATGAGTTTCCAGCAGTTTGATTGCTTTTGGCTCTATCTCCTTTTTCTTGGAGCCGTATTCTTCCGAAATATCTTTCAGGAATTTCTCCACCAATAATGGTATGTCTTCTTTTCGGTCGCTGAGTGCAGGCACCGCGATAAGTATTACGCCGAGCCGATGATATAAATCTTCACGAAAGCGTCCCGCTGCTATTTCTTGTTTTAAGTTCTTGTTCGTGGCCGCGACTACACGTACGCTCACGACAATGTCTTTGTCGCCCCCCACGCGTGTAATCTTATTTTCTTGTAAGGCACGAAGTACCTTGGCCTGTGCAGCGAGACTCATATCGCCGATTTCATCAAGAAACAACGTGCCACTTTCTGCTTGCTCAAATTTTCCAATACGTTGCTTAATCGCGGATGTAAACGAACCTTTTTCATGACCGAATAACTCACTTTCAATGAGCTCGCTCGGAATGGCCGCACAGTTTACTTCTATAAATGGACCTTCACTGTTGTTACTTTTTTCATGGATCGAACGGGCTACCAATTCTTTTCCGCTACCGCTGGGTCCGGTGATCAAAACACGTGCTTCTGTAGGCGCCACTTTATCGATCACTTCCCGTACCTGATCCAACGCAGGAGATTGACCAATCATTTCAAACTTGCGTGAGACTTTCTTCCGTAAAAATTTTGTCTCCTTAACCAGGGATTGACGATCCAGGGCATTTCGCACGGTAATCAATAACCGGTTGAGATCGGGTGGCTTTTGCAGAAAGTCGTAGGCTCCCATTTTGACAGCGTCCACCGCCATCTCGGTAGTACCGTGTGCAGAGATCATGATAAAGGGAGTGTGAATATTTTTTTCCCGGACGTTCTGAAGCACGTCCATGCCATCCATTTTTGGCATCTTTATATCACACAGCGCAAGGTCATATGAATAACTTTCGAGAAGAAGAAGTCCTTCTGCCCCGTCTTTGGCTTCATCGACGGTAAGCTTCATTTCCTTTTGGTCAAGCAATATTTCTTTAAGCACTGCCCGAATGCTGGCTTCGTCTTCAATGATCAGGATTTTTGGCATGGGGCAAAAATAGCGAAACCCATTGCGCTTTCACGCAATAGGTTTCATGTTAAAAAAAATGCAAGCCTGTAAGCCGGGTTCTGTTCTCCCTCCCGATTCTGTTTGTCGTTAGACAGGCAGTTTATCGGGACCTGAGCTCCTATCATTTATCTGGCCGTGTCATCACTGACGGGCTCAAGCAGTCTACCCGTGGCGCTGATGCTTGCGCGTCATAAGCGAGCCGCTATTCCCTCAAAGGGGCGCCACTTATTTGACCTTTCAACTCGTAAGGTTTGCCATGCGTCCGAAATCACTTTCGAGACCGGTGAGCTCTTACTTCACCTTTTCACCTTTTCCCTATAACGACAAAGTCGTGCGGGGTAGTTTGTTTTCTGTGGCACTGTCTGTCCCCGACAAGTCGGGTCCTTCCTGTTAGGAAGTACGATGCTCTGTGTTGCCCGGACTTTCCTCCCCGTGTCTTCTATTTAACTATCAGACATGGAGTGATAGGACGTCTTGCTTTGCAAAGGTAAGATTAATTGATGAAAGGACCCGTTGTTTCTTTGAGAACTGTCTTAATGACCTTTCTGGTACTAATGTATATCCGCCCCGGTAAGTTTCATTTCATACTGATCGGCGATATTGGCGACCTCCTGGAGCATTTCTTTTATATCATCCTCTGCCGCGCCATCCAATGAGGAGACGGCTTCTATTTGAAGATAATTTTCACTGATCACAAAGCGGCAATAGTTGAAAAAGGCCGTTTGCTCCAGCAGCATCTTAAAGTCAATCAAGTCATTGATCGGGCAAACTTTAGAAGTAAAGGTGATCACCTTTCGGTTGTATAAACTGCTTTGCTTAATATTTCCCATCACCGTTTGGAATCGGTTTCCGGCAACGGGAATAATAATGACTGAAAGTGTTTTGTTGTACTCAATATATTGTCCACTGATCTGATCAGCATATTTCTTCATGAACGATGTTAAATCCATACTTTTTTAGGTTAAAGGTCTGTGAAAAACACTTGCTGAAAGTAGGTATTTCCTGGCAATAAAAGTAGTTAAAAGTAAATAGGATGAAATTTTATACCCTGACTGGAAAACTCCAGGGTAGGGGCCGGAATTTTGATGATATTCAATATATAGAGTGCCGAATTTAAAAGTTTTGACGATGTCTTTACGTGTGAAAGATTGAGATCGAACGACAGGAAATATTTTCGGTGCGGCGAAAAATTCATCAATCCATTTTCTTCATCTCTACCGTACACCATTCCCTCGGCACCTACGCCCACCGCCAGCGTCAGCCAGTGTGGTAAGGGCAGTTTTTTGATTTGAAAGCAATACCAAAAGGTTTGTCCGTTGTAGTCTTTTAGTAGTTCCTCCAAAAAACCATCACCCAGCATGGCTGGACGAAGGGGGGCAAAGGATGTTGCATGAAACGAAAACTTGGGCCATATATTGATTCTCTTCCACAAGATGCGCTGGAGGAGGAAGGCAACACAACCCAGGGTGTTGGCGAGCACATCAAAAAGGGAAGCACCGTAGCGCTCTGAAAAGCCATCCGGTATTTCAATGGAAGAAACAAATAAAAAACCAAGTATCGTACCGACATGAGCCGCTGCCTTTTCATCAAGGTGTGCCCATGACATTAGTCGGGTTGCAAGGGCGCTGACCTGGAAG
The DNA here is from genome assembly GCA_025350305.1 of Cyclobacteriaceae bacterium. Lineage (GTDB taxonomy): Bacteria > Bacteroidota > Bacteroidia > Cytophagales > Cyclobacteriaceae > ELB16-189. Next base: position 9,035 of record JANXYC010000169.1, read on the forward strand.
GCCCAGAAGAAGTGGGCGAACTTGTCCATTTGCTTCCATTCAGCTGCATCATTAAAAAAATGAAATCCGGAAACCCATTGTCTTGAGTACCAGGCGTACCCCAGCGACACAATGATCAATGTGTATATACCTGCTGAAAACAGTAGCACACCTTTTACACGGGGAGAGTTTAAGCGGGCCCGGGAGAAGCTTTGGACGAACGTGCTAATGAGCTCCTTTATTCCCATCCGTTTCCTCTTGAGGTGGATTTTTCTCGAGTTCTTTCCTTCGCCTTTCCCGTGCAGACCTTAGTAAATCTTTAAATTCATTAAAATTCTGTGTGTATAAAAGACTGACTCCAGTAGTAACTGCGGCAGTCTGCGTATTCAGTGAGCTTTGCAACTGATTGACACTTGAGCGACTGAACATTTTTACTTTAAACTTCCCATCGGGCGTCAGAAGATAATCGACAGTCCAGTCACCGGCAATGGTAGAAAGCTCAGAACGGTTATATTGATTTCCAAAACTGCCATCGCGCGTTACCCGTAAACGGCCGTTCAGAAATGAATAGGAGAGACGGAGCTGGAACGTGTTGAATGCCTCCTGGTCCAGTGTGCCTAAGTCGAGGTCAATTTCAAGATTTTGATCAACCTGACTGAGCCAATAGCTCAATTGATTTGAAAGAAGTTCACTCACACTGTTATAGAGTGAACCACCAGTAGCAAAAGCATCCGGAGGAGAAAATTTTCGAAGGATAATCAGACTAAATACCTGGCGCTTCGTTTCTTGTTCGTCAAGTTTTGCTTTGAAAGCATTGAAGTCAAACTTCAAGGGCTCCAATCTAGTCTTGCCATCGACCGTCACATTTATATTGTCGGGAAGGTTGATGGCCGCGATGTCAAAATTGATTTGTGGTGACAACATCGGGCCATCCAGTTTCAACAATACTTCTACCGGATATTTTCTGCGTATGTTAGGGTCATTGATCAAGGTCTGGTCAGGGAGGATCGGTCCCATCGAGGCGAGTTGCCGGTAGCTTGCCGTAATGTTTAAGTTGCCTTCATACGGATCGCCAAACCAGGTAATACGACTTCCGGGTTTAATGGTGAATTCCTTGTTGATGACATCATACAGGGTAAAGTTGTATGCTCCTTCCGTGAATTCGATCAAACCAAACATATTGAAGTCACCTTTCGTATCGATTTGCAGGTTAATATCACCGCGGCCTCTCCCACGAATAATATCTCCCGATTTGATGTCGAATATTATTTCTGTGTAGGCGTCAGGTGTCACGTCGATATCCAGGTTGAGGGTTAGTCCGGAAAGTTCGCGTTTGTTGAGCTGCTTCTTAACTATTTTCTTCTTCAAACTATCGGTGAAATTTGAAAATTGAATAAAGTCCTTTTTCTCCAGGGAAGCAGTGCCACCCACGGGTATGGAGAGGCGGGTATTTTTATTTGTTCGAACACTTGATGAAATCCTAAGATTGGAGGCTGGGCCTAGAATATTCAACGTTCCAGTGCCATAGGCCAAACCGTAAAACAAACTATTGTCCTTGGGTGTAGTATTGAGAAGCTGAAAATTTGTAAAAGAGGCATCAAGGTTTAATCGCATCCTTGAAAAACTTCTGTGGGCGATGTAGCCTTCAAGTTTTCCTTTATTCTTAAAGGCATCGATTAATTCAAAATTGGTGAATTGAATTTGGTCAGGTGTGATACCCAGCGTTCCAGTGACTTTGTAAATGGTTTTTAGATAGTTGATCATGAGCTTACCATCCCTGATTTTTGCTTCCCCTGTGATATTCGGTTTTGTGAAGGTTCCCTGAATGTCATAGACGCCTGTCAGCGTACCATCCAATTGGGAGAACAGGTCTTTAACCACGGGTTCTATTAATTTAAGATTGGCTTTTTCAAGGATAGCCTTTGTGTGAAGCGGATTGTTTTTATCTTTTGGGTCATAATAACCTTTGATATCGACAATCCTGCTCTTGAGCCGGTCAATGGTTATGTCAATGTTAAATTGGTCACTTACCGGGTCGCGCGTATTGTTCCCTTGTACTTCGCCTACTAGAAAATTATTGATTGTAAGAGAATCAATAGTGAGAATATTTTCGATGAACACACTGGTGTACAAATCACGTTGCCTGAACTCGGCATTCAAACGGCCTTTGAATTTCTCAGAACTGAAGAAGTTTATGAAGGAGAGATCGAAGTTACTGATGTTAATATGAAGAATCTTGGCGGGGTCATGTGAGATAAGGCCATCAATCCGTATGGATTGGTTTTCGTGTGCGATACCCAGGTGATGGATACTCCATTCAGGCCCCTTCAGGAGTGTGTAGTTGTTTTTGTTGATCGACCAGTTGTCTCCCAGTATTTTGATCACGGATGGGAGAATTTTGATTTTTGTACTGTCTTTCAAAAAATCAATTTCAGATCGTAGGCGAACGGAGTTGTCATAGCCTTCCTGATCAACATCCACGCCAAAGTCAATATGGTCCTTGTTCCAGATGCCTTCTACAAAAAGATTTTTGGTATTCACGGTTTTGTTTAGTTGCTGACTTGCTGATTTGATGGTGAGTTGTGCCAGCACTTGGGTGCTATCCCGCATTTTAGAACCACTAAATTCAATTTCATTTCCCGTGAACGTCTGACCGTTGATAAGCAGTGAATCGATGTTCGTAAACACATGCAGATTGGAGGTGGTGTTGTTTGAGAATTCTCCCTGAACGAGTGTTTCTCTGGACGTATGCGCAGCCATATCAAACACCCGGAAAATCGGATCAATATTGTGAAGGTCAGCTTTTATAACGGCCTTGTATGCCTGGTCAGTCTTTCGTTTGGATTCATAGTACTGTTGAATAGCACGGGGATCATTTTGTATATTCAAAGCAAATTCGTGAATAAGTTTTTGTATATCATTGAAAAGAGACGAATAGTAAAAGTCTCCAGTAAGAGAAAGATCAGCAATCGAACTTCGAAGGGTCAGCGACCGGCTCCCTTTTTCATTTTCTGAGATTAGCCGAATTGAATCAACATGAATGGAATCGTCCCGGTACTTGACAAATGTCTTTTTGAATAAGGCCGTACCGACGATCGAATCAAGGGTTAATCCCCGGCTATCAATATCTACATAGGACTGGAGAAATATTTCCTCTTCTGATAATTTCAGTTTATGCAGAAAGGCCGTATCAAGATTGGCATGTAGTTTAATTAGGTCTTTGCCATGACGCAGGTCAATGGAGCCCGTCATCGTAAACTGCAAATTGGGATCGTTAATGTCCAACTCGCCATTAAAAAATTGTTTGGCAAACCGCGCGTTGGAATGAATGTTGGAATAATTGTACCCCCGAAGGCCAATCGATGCAATATCGCCCACCAGCTTAAAGTCGGCTGCTTCTCTCGTAAACCCCTGTCCTTTTATTTGACCGCTCAGGTTAACCTTTTGAAAATTTACGGTGTCCTTAAGAAATCGCCCAAGCTCTACATCAATTAATTTTAGTTTGCCACTGTACGAACTTTGACCAATGTTATTCTCCGCAATTTTGTAATTGATATCAGATTGCATGTGCCCAAAAGTTGTAACGAAATCTCCGTCGGCAACAAAATCATTGACGAAGCCGATGAAATTTCCTTTGAGCTGAATATTCTTCAACATATCAAGACTGCTTGCAACATTTTCAGGAATTATGAAATCGAGGTCACGGGCAAAAACGGTGGATGGACGCAGTTTTGCATGAATAAATGTTTCTTTAACAGAAGGAAGCCCATCCATTTCAAGACTTCCGCGAATCGTGGAGGTGCCGATGGTTATTTCCATTGGATTAAAAATGAAGTGGTTGACTTTTCCATTGAAGTGTCCACTCAGGAGCACCGGTTCTTTCCATTTTTCCAGGCCTGATGAGAAGAGTGAGATATCCTTTGGGTACAGCTTGGTATCCTTCAGGCTGGCGTGGATGGTTACTTTGCTATTGAAATCATTTAAATCGGCTTGATTTTTATACATGAAAATAACAGTGTCCGTAACGTGACTTTTGTTAAAGCTCAGGTTCAGGCCCTGGAATTCCATTGACGATTGACTGATACGAAAGAATGTGCTGAGTTCTTTAACCGTTAGCTGCGTCTTTTGATCTTTTATCAGCAACGACTCCACTTGAAACTCGATGGTATCACCAATGACTTTGAAGTTATTCAAATTGCCTTCATCCAGGGCAACCCGGAAGTGGTTGAAGTCAAAACCGTTCCCGATAGAATCCTGGTCGGTTTGGTTCATGGAAAACATGGATTGCGCCACCAGCACCTCACCAATCTTTATCTTCGGGCTGCGGCCGCCTCGTTTGCCAGAGGAGAGCTGTTTATTGATCTCCGCAATAAAGATGTTGATGTTTAGATCTTTGGTAGTATCCGAATCAGGAATTGTCACCAAGTTTACAACTCCACCTTTCAGAGACACAGCATCCAGGTTGATATCCTTGTTTTTATAAATGCTGGCAAGACTGAAATTTACGAACAGTTCCCCCGCCTCAATCATGGAGTTGTGTTGAGGATCCGAGATTTTCAGTCCGGTAATCTCCAGACGGTCATACCAGAGTATGTAAAACCGCTCGAACTTAATATCAAAGCCGGAGACTGCGGAAAAGCCACCGGTGATTCGGTTAATTAAACTCTTTTGGACGGCCGGAATTTGAAGGATGCTGAAGCCGATTATTGTAAAGGCAACCGTCGCAAAAAAACCGTAGATGACAATTCGCTTCAGCCATTTCAGAACCCGAAATTTAATAACTTGCCATTTCATTTAGCTGAATATGCGGCCAACCATCCTTGCCATAGAGTCCTCGTGTGACGAGACATCCGCTGCTGTAATATGCAACGGCAAGGTACTCAATAATATTGTTGCTTCGCAAAATGAACACCATAAATACGGCGGTGTTGTGCCGGAATTGGCATCCCGCGCACACCAGCGGCAGATCGTCGGTGTAGTGGAAGAGGCCATGCAGCTTGCAAACATTACGAATGAAAATCTGGATGCCATTGCCTTTACCCGCGGCCCCGGACTTATGGGTTCCTTGTTGGTGGGTGTGTCGTTTGCGAAGGGCATGGCTTTGTCACTCGGTATACCTTTAATTGAAGTGAATCATATGCAGGCGCATATTTTGGCGCATTTCATTCCTACCCCACAGGGTATTTTAAAACCTTCATTTCCATTCTTGTGCCTGACGGTGAGCGGAGGGCACACGCAATTGGTAGTAGTCCGTGACTATCTTGAAATGGACATCATCGGTCAAACACAAGATGATGCGGCGGGTGAGGCATTTGACAAGGCTGCCAAAATCCTTGGCTTGCCCTATCCGGGTGGTCCGCTGATTGATCGCTATGCCCAGGAAGGTAATCCTGATAAATTCAAGTTTCCAGACACCGACATGCCGGCCCTTGATTTTTCTTTCAGTGGAATCAAGACGGCCTTTTTGTATTTCATCCGCGATAACAAGGAGAAGGATCCCAGGTTTATAGAAAACAATCTCAAAGACATTTGTGCCAGCCTGCAGCATAAACTTGTGGAAATGTTGATGAATCGTTTGGAGAAGGCCAGCGTTCAAACCGGCATAAAACAGATTGCTATTGCCGGTGGAGTATCGGCCAACACGGAGTTACGAAGGGAATTGGCGCGAAGGGGAAAGACGCTGGGGTGGCAAACATTTATACCGGAGTTTCAATATTGCACGGACAATGCGGCGATGGTTGCGATGGCAGCGCACTTCAAATACTTGAAAGGAGATTTTGCGGGGATGGACTGTGCACCGGTGCCCAATTTGAATTTTGATCATGAAGGCCGATGAAAAATATTTTTGCCCGGGGAGATACCAAAATTTATTGTAGGAAGGTGACAGCATCGGATCAGGCCATTTTTCATGGTGAACTTTTGCATCCTGTTTGTTCTACCTTTGCGCTGGCACGAGACTTTGAATGGTCCTCGCGTTTGTTTTTTCTGGAGATGAAAGAAGCGGACGAAGAAGGTGTGGGCACGTTTCTTCACATTGATCACAAAGGTCCGGCGTTCGTAGATGAAGAGATTGTTTTTACCGCGACTGTTGAAGACAATACCGGCCGGGAATTTGTGTGTGGAATTGAAGCTCGAGTTAATAATCGTTTGATTGCATCGGGCAGGACCGGGCAGAAAATGCTGAAAAAAGAAAAACTTGCCACGATCTTTTCAAAACCGTAGCGTGAATTTTATGCGGTGACGATTTGATTATGTAACCCAAGCCTTAAGGCTGGGGTTACAGGTGACAAAATTAAAAGGGCTTTAGCCAAAATGAGGTAGTTTGTATGAATCATTTTTAATGGGACACTACTGATCAAGTATTACAACTTAGAATTTATACATGTCATCGAACCGATTTTCAAATACCGTCAACATTAAAAACCGGCAAGCCTCTTTTCAGTATGAACTGCTGGATACGTACGTGGCGGGTATTGCGCTAAGAGGAACAGAGATTAAATCTATTCGTGAAGGAAAAGTAAACTTACAGGATGGCTATGTTTATTTTTCAAGTGAAGAAGCATTCGTAAAAGGTGTTAACATTTCTCCTTTTGCTCAGGGGACTCATTATAATCATGAGGCAGCCCGTGAACGCAAACTCCTGATGAAAAAAAGCGAGATTAATAAATTGAGAGCGAGGACAGAGGAGAAGGGTTTAACAATTGTCCCCCTTCGGTTGTTTATCAACGACAGGGGTTATGCGAAACTGGAGATTGCTGTTGCCCGAGGCAAGAAGACCCACGATAAGCGGGAGAGCATCAAGGAAAGGGAAGCAAAAAGAGAACTAGCGCGCACTAAATTTTAAGAAGCCACAATTATTCATGGAACCAGCAGCGTTTGGAGTTTGCCGCCTGGCCGTTGTGCCGGTCCGCAATGAGCATCGAGATACCGTTGAGCAATTGACGCAGCTTCTGTTCGGCGACCACTATGAGGTGCTATCCGTCACGTCTGACAGAAAATGGGTACAAATCAAAATTTATGCTGACCAGTGCGAAGGCTGGTTGGATGTAAAGCAGCATCATGCGATTTCGAAAGAATATTTTGATCAGATCAATCAAACCGACTACAAGATTACTACAGAGATCGCATCACCTGTTCTTTATAAAAAAAGTCCGCTTACTATCGTGATGGGGAGCATTGTACCAATTTCAAACTCCGAATTATTTAAGGTAGAAGAACAGTTTGCCTTTAATGGGGAATCGAAGGGCTTGGGCCAAAGGAGGGATGTTGATTTTTTGAAAAGCATAGCAAAGAAATATCTGTCGTCACCGTATCAGTGGGGAGGCAAGAGCCCGTTTGGCATTGATGATTCCGCCTTTGTACAAATGGTTTATAAAATTGCAGGGTACTCACTTCAACGGGAGGCTCGCCACCAGGCGATTCAGGGAAGGAAGATCAAATCTATTGAAGAAGCCAAACCAGGCGACCTCGCATTCTTTTCGGAAAAGGATGGCGCCGTGGCTCACGTGGGGATGATTATGGATGACGAAAAGATTATTCACTCCTTCGGCCAGGTTCGTGTCGATGCGATCACCGAAGAAGGAATCCTGAATCCAGAAACTAAAATTTACACCCACCTCCTTCATTCTATAAGAAGAATTATTTCCTGAGTTGATATCCTGAACTAGCGCCACTCCAACTATTAAACGATAAAAAAGTTGAGGTACAGTATCAGTACCAATGAACAGATTCTGGCATTAAGAGGTTTTATTAGTTGGAACGGCACTAGTCGCACAATCCATTTTCATAGTTTCAATTGTACTTTGACCTACGCTGAGACAAGCTTCGGTGGGCTTGCCCGCCGAAGCTTGTCTCAGCGTAGGCGGGGGGGTTGCAGAACTAAAACTTTGGTTCTATCTTTTCAGCATGGATAGTAGGGTATTGGTGCTGAATCAAGACTTTAGCCCACTGATGGTGTGTTCGGTGGAGCGCGCTTTCATTCTTGTCTATCTCAATAAGAGTGAAATGGTGCGTTCTCTCAACGGCCACAAAATACACAGCATCACGCGCAGCTTCCCTATGCCATCGGTTATCCGGCTGAATCGCTACGTGAATGCCCCGTATAAAGGGGTAAATCTGACCAGGCAGAATATACTCAAGCGCGATAATTTTGAATGTCAGTATTGTGGGACCAAAAGAGAACTCACGCTGGACCATGTGATACCAAGTTCGAGGGGCGGCCCTCACTCCTGGTTGAATTTGGTGACAGCGTGTAAAAGGTGTAATGCCCGGAAGGGCGACTTTACGCCGGAGGAGGCTGATATGACTATCCGCAGCCGGCCATTCAAGCCTTCGTACACGATATTCCTTCGTGATATCAGCGGCATGAAGCAAGAAGAATGGGATGAGTTTTTGGGATAACCAGCCTGCTAGAATTTCAACCGGAAGATTGTTTTTACGCCAGGCTCGGATTCAACGGAGAGCGAACCGTCATGCATTTGCATAATTTGTCGTGAGAGACTCAGGCCAATGCCAGAACCCGTTTTTTTAGTTGTGAAGAATGGAACAAACACGCGGCTCAACGCTTCTTTTATAATTCCGGAGCCATTGTCGACAACTTCTATCAAAACAACACTCCCCGAATATTTTCCGATCAGATCAATTTTTCCATCCTGAACATCACCCAGGGCTTCAATTGAATTTTTGATGAGGTTGATGAGTACCTGTTCTATCATTTCTTCATCCGCCTGAATGGTCAGGTAGTCTGAATCACACGTATACCTAAATTCAATCGTAGTTTTTCTGATTTCTGGTTTCATCAGTTGCGCCACCTTTTCGATCAGTTCTTTTACCAGCACCGTTTTAATTTTTGGCTGTGGCAGAGAAGTATACTCCCGGTAGGCGTCAATGAATTTGATAAGTCCTTTGCTGCGGTTCTCAATGGTACTTAACCCTTCACGCAAATCTTCAGCACCTTCGGTTTTCAATTCGTAGTGACTGTTCTTCTGCACCATATCATGATCCAGTATTTCCCGCAAGGTGGACGTGAGCGAGGAAATAGGGGTGATGGAGTTCATGATTTCGTGACGAAGCACGCGTGTAAGATTTTGCCAGGCTTCAATTTCCTGCTGTTGCAATTCTGTCTGGATATTTTGCAGGGTAAGCAGCTTCATCGTGTTTCCACGGATTCGCAATTCCGTTGCCTGGATCGTAAGTAAAAAATCCTGGTCGGCTTTGTACAAGGTGCTTTTCCCAGGCTCCACTTCTTTAATCGCCTGAAGTAATTTTGGTTTTTTTTCTTTTAACTGTTCGATGTTCTTAATCGATTGAGTGCCCATAAAGCGTTTCGCATTGGCATTTATCAGTTGAATATTTCCTTCTGTATCGAATGAAAGGATCCCGGTTCGCACCTGCTGCACCACTGTGTTGAGGTACTGCCAGTGTTCTTCTTTTTCTGAGCGTGCTTTGCGAAAGGCCTCCAGTACCTCATTGAATTTTGCATTGAGGTCGCGAAAGCTCGAACCTAATTTATTATCCGCAGTGAAACCGGAAATGAAATCGGAATATTTGACAGATTCCAGGAAGCGAGTGAGTTTGCGGTTGGTCTGCGAGGTGAACCGGAAAAGTTCCACCAGTTGTCCAATGATGATCATGCCCGTGAGCATCGCAGCGAAAACCATATTGGCATGGTTGACCATGTACACAAATAAGGCCATTGTCAACCCGATCAGGATGACACGGAATGCAATACGAAAAGTAAAATCATGGAATAGCTTCATTGTGTAAAGCTCATCTTTTATAAGAATGCGGATTAAATAATTTTATCGGATCAACCCTAATTGGTTCTGGTATAGCTTTTAGCTTTTGGCCTTTAGCTCTACAGTCCATGCTTTTCGAGTCTCCGGTACAGTGAGGAGCGTGTGAGACCCAGTTCAGCGGCAGCCTGTGTGATGTTTCCATTATATTTTTTAAGCACCTTACGAATCAATAGCTTTTCCACTTCGTCCAGATTGAACTGATCCAGATTTAAGGGTTGTTCATTCTCTTTTCCCAACGTGGAATTAAAATTAAAATCCTCTGGCTGTAGTACCGAGCTGTTGGAAAGAATGATGGCACGCTCAATAGCATGCTGCAGTTCACGGATGTTGCCCGGCCACGGATGCTTATTCATCCGGGTCATCGCTCCATCACTGATTTTCGTTACGTTCTTGGTGTACTTCTCTGCGTAATGCTTCAGGAAATAGTGTGAGAGCAGGGGGATGTCTTCCATCCGGTCGCGGAGGGAAGGTATTTCAATTTCAATTGTGTTCACACGGTACAACAAGTCCTGGCGAAAGCGATTTTCTTTCACCATATCATAGAGTGGTAGATTGGTTGCGCAGATCAGCCGAATGTCAATGGCTATATCCTTGTTCGCACCTACCCGGCTTACTTTGCGGTTCTGCAGAACGGTGAGCAGCTTTGCTTGTAAAGGGATGGATAAGTTTCCAATCTCATCCAGGAATAAGGTTCCGTTGTTGGCAATTTCAAATCGCCCAGGCCGGTCTTCCTTGGCGTCGGTGAATGATCCTTTTTTGTGTCCAAAGAGCTCGCTTTCAAAAAGTGTTTCAGTGATGGAGCCAAGGTCTACCGATACAAAGGTCTCCTTGCATCTTGCTGAGTGGCGGTGAATCGCCTGTGCTATCAATTCTTTTCCGGTACCGTTTTCACCAAGGATGAGTACGTTAGCGTCGGTGTGCGCCACGCGGTCAATGGTTTGGAAAATACGCTGCATCACGGCACTCTGGCCGATAATTTCCTGATAGCGGTCATTGATGGCCTGGTTGATTTCCTGGTTTTTGATTTTTAATGTATTCACCTCATCACGCGTTTCGCGCAGGCGCATGGAGGAATAAAGCGTGGCAAGCAGTTTTTCATTCTCCCACGGCTTCAAAACAAAATCTGTTGCGCCGGCTTTAATAGCTTTGACAGCCATCTGGATGTCGCCATACGCAGTGATGAGCACTACCACCGCGGAGGGATCGATCTGGAGGATTTTCTCCAGCCAGTAATATCCCTCGCTGCCGCTGCTCAAATCTTTTGTGAAGTTCATGTCGAGCAGGATGACATCATAGTCATCGTTATTCATCAACGCCGGGATGGCTTCAGGATTTTTTTCGATATCGACCTGGACGAAGTGACGCTTCAGGTGCATCTTGGCTGCTTTCAGAAGGTCTTCGTTGTCATCAACGATCAGGATTTTTCCTTGCTTTTGATCAGTCATTTATAGTTGTTTTATCGAACGTTTTAGTCCAATTGGGCAAAGTTGATACCGCACTCATGAAACCCTTACAGGGCGTTAATTTTCAATTATTTAGTTTTCAAGTTACCAAAATCACGTCCGTAATCGGACACATACGTTCACCTTTGAACGAGATATTTAAAGAAAAGATGGCTTTTTATTGTTTTTGGCCGTTGGCACGGTAGTTGGCAATGGGGAGTTGTCATTTCAGATCAAAAACATTGGGATGATGGATAACATTACATCGCGAATGGATAAGAAACTTGTAAAAAAGACGTGGACGCTAAAGCGCATTGCAACCTTCGGAGGCATTGGATTATTTGTCATTTTCGTTTCCTACCAATTTATTTTTGCTGACCGGCGCTCGAAGCTGAAAATTGAAATGGATAAGATTACCATTTCGGAAGTTAAGCGCGGTGAATTCAAAGAGTATATACCTCAGACGGGTATTGTAGAACCCAGCCGCCAGGTTTTCCTGGACGCCATTGAAGGAGGAAATATTAAGCGCATTGCTCGCGAAAGCGGAGCGATGTTGAAGAAGGGTGATGTCATATTGGAGTTGACCAATCTTAACCGGGAGCTTGCGGTTTTACAGCAGGAAGCTCAGTTGGTGGAAAGTATAAACCGTTCCAGGGATACCCGCTTGCTTATCACCAGAAATGAACTCGATCAACACTCCGCATTGGCACAAATAGATAATCAATTAGCTATTTTCGAGCCTCAGTACCGACGCCAAAAGCAACTGTTGGAAAAGAAACTTATTGCAAGACAAGATTTTGAGCGGACAGAAGCGGATTACAAATACAACCTTTCTCGCAGGAAATTCACATACGATGTTTATAGGAAAGATTCCATTAACCGTCTTCAACAGCTCCATGACGTGGATGTTTCTGAAAGACGGATGGCCATTAACCTGGAGGGAATCGGCAAGATTCTGGATAACCTTATACTTCGTGCACCCATCGATGGACAACTTTCAACGCCACACTGGGAAGTTGGCCAGGCCGTTGCCACTGGTCAACGCTTAGGTCAGGTGGACATCGTGGGTAGTTATAAAGTGCGGGTACCCATCGATGAGTTGTACTTGCCCCGGATCTCTCAGGGGTTGCATGCTACTACCGATTTTGCGGGAAAAACATATAGTCTCAAAATCACGTATGTATATCCAAACATCACGGCCGGTAGATTTGAAGTAGATATGGATTTTGATGGCGAAACACCACAAGGTATTCGCCGTGGCCAGTCGCTTCGCTTACGCATCGAATTGGGCCAATCTTCCGAGGAGTTACTGTTGCCCATGGGTGGGTTCTATAAGGATACAGGTGGCAACTGGGTCTTTATTCTGGATGGTGAAAAACGCGCCGTGCGCCGGGATATTAAGCTGGGCCGCAAGATGGGAAGCGAGTACTTTGAAGTGCTGGAAGGCCTGAAGCCAGGTGATAAAGTAATTACTTCCTCGTACGAGAATTTTGGGAACAATGAAGTTTTAATCCTGAATTAATGCAACTATTTGATATTGAAAGCGTCTAATGCTCTGTAACTATTTGAAATTAAGTAAGTATTAATCCTACTTCTATGTCAAGGCCATTATTATATAATCATTCTAATTACGCTTCACGAGGCTACAAGCTGCAGTCGTCAAGCCTCATGCTATTTTCACATACAAACAGCTTGAAGCCTGTAGTCTTACTGAATTGGGGTGGAATTTGAACCATATTCTCATACTGAAGTAGGATTAAATAAAACTTTATAACCCTCTACCCTCTAACCTCTAACCTCTAACCTTAACGCTATTACATATGATTCTCCTAAAAAACCTTGAAAAAATTTACACGACAGAAGAAGTAGAGACCACCGCCCTCAATAGCATCAACCTTGAGATCAAGGATGGCGAATTTGTGGCGATCATGGGCCCTTCAGGATGCGGTAAATCCACATTGCTCAACATCCTCGGTTTGCTCGACAATCCCTCGAATGGGGAATACCATTTTGGCGATCATGAAGTTGCAAAATACAGCGAACGTCAGCGTGCACAGTTGCGCAAAGGCTCTATCGGTTTTGTATTTCAGAGCTTTAATTTGATCGATGAGCTTACAGTGTTTGAAAATGTTGAACTTCCGTTGTTGTACATGAAAGTACCTGCCGGCGAACGAAAACAGCGCGTGGAAGCAGTGCTGGAGCGCATGAACATCATGCATCGCAGAAACCACTTCCCACAGCAACTTTCCGGTGGTCAGCAGCAACGTGTTGCGATCTCACGGGCCATTGTTGCGAAACCAAAAGTAATCCTTGCCGATGAACCTACTGGTAACCTGGATTCAGCCAATGGTGAAGAAGTAATGAAGCTGCTTTCGCAATTAAACGAGGAAGGGACAACCATTGTGATGGTAACACACTCACCATACGATGCCAACTACGCCCACCGCATCATCAACCTTTTTGACGGTAAAGTGGTCACTGAAAATATTAAGGAGCATTTCCACGTATAAGTGGAATGTCAGCCTTCGACAGGATCAGTCGGACAAGCTTAGGCTGAGCCTGTCGAAGGTAGGTTAGGATGAGACCCACGCTGATGCAGTATCGGTGTGGGTTTTGTTTTGGGCCTCACGCCTCACTCTAATCCCTCTATCAAGAGGAGCTGGAAAAGTTATCTCCCCCCATTTAAAATCTCCCTCGCCGGAAGAGAGGGCTGGGGCCGTACACTCACTGTTCATCTTTGAACACAATTTTTTCATAATCAGCTTAATTTCTCACCATCCTCATTGGCATTATTCTTGACAATATCGTTGCCGCATGCAACCCATGTAACATTCTTCAGGTCTAATCGTCATCACCCAAATCCTATAATCCTATCCTCTAATCCTCTACTCCTTTAATCCTAGTCCATGATCAAGAATTACCTGCTCATCACCTTTCGGAGTCTGATGAAGAACAAACTTTTCATTTTCATCAATGTATTTGGGATGGGCATTGCTGTCGCCTGCTGTATTGTTGCCTATTTGAATTGGCAATTCAGCAATCAGTGGGACTATAGCCAGACGAAAGCAGATAAGGTCTACCGGGTTCAGTTTGTAAGAGATTTCCAGAGTAAGCGCGAACGCAACGGGATGGCTCCAATGCCGCTGGCCAGTTATATCAGACATAACTTTAAAGATGTAGGCGCAACTGTGCGGTACATGTCTTCATATTGCGATATACGTATCGGGGACGAAGTATTTGGCACCGGGATGGTCTTTGCCGACTCGGCATTTTTCGATTTGTTTACTTATGAACTAAAGTACGGATCGATTGGTGACTTCCATAACAAAGGGAAAGTATTCATCAGCGATGAAGTTGCCAGAAAATACTTTAACAGCGAGGACGTCGTGGGTCGCTTCATCACACAAATTGTTTTGGGAAAAGATGGAATCAGGAGGCCAAAAGAATTTGAAGTGGGCGGGGTGTTTAAGCAATTGCCACACAACTCAAGTTTCAGATTCGATATCATCACAATGTTTGACAATTTCTGGGACATTAACATCGATCCCGATTTGTCGGAGACCAGTTGGAAGAAATGGGCGCACGTCCTCTTTTTGAAGATAGACGACCCGACACGCGTCGCGGACGTCACCCGGCAGTTGCAGGAATATATAGAACCTCAAAACAAAGTAAGGGAAGACTTTAAGATCACGTCGTACTATCTGGAAAACTTTTCTGGCATGATGAAGCGCAACCGAGTCAATCCTCGGGTTGACAGCGATTATCTCAATGGTGGAATTCCAGATGAAGCGGTGACAGTGCCTTCTGTGCTGGCTGCCATGCTTTTGTTGCTGGCGTGTTTCAACTTTACCAATACCTCCATTGCCATTTCCTGCCGCAGGTTGAAAGAGATTGGCATAAGAAAAGTGATGGGTGGGATGCGGTCGCAGCTGATTGCGCAGTTTCTGGGGGAAAACCTGGTGCTATGCCTCCTTGGACTGATTGCTGGTTTATTTTTGGCGGAGTTACTGGTTCCTGCCTATGATGCCCTGTGGACGTGGCTTGATTTGAATTTGAGCTACACTGAAGACGTCGGCTTTCTACTATTTATTTTTGGATTGCTATTTGTAACGGCGATCATAGCAGGTTCGTATCCCTCATTTTACATCACATCGTTTGAGCCCGTCAGTATTTTGAAGGGTAAGGCGAAATTCGGTGGCACCAATTGGTTTACCCGGTTTTTGCTGGGTGGTCAATTTGTTATTTCGCTAATGGTGATCATCATGGCATTTGCGTTTTATCAAAACGGCCAATACCAGAAGGACTATGACCTGGGGTTTGCCACGCATGGTGTCATTTCTACCTGGGTGAACAATGAAGGTGGGTTCAACACGTATCGTGATGCGCTTGCGTCGAATACTGACATTGAGGTGATCGCCGGAACGAAGCATCATGTTGCCAATGGATGGTACAATGATCCGATAAAATTTGAATCGCTCGAGCGTGAAGTGGACATTATGGATGTGGGCGATAATTATTTTGAAGCGATGGATATGACCTTGGTGGCGGGCAGAAAATTCCAGAAAGATTCTGAAACCGACCGGAAAGAATCGGTGATTGTAACTGAAGAATTGGTAAAGCAATTTGGTTGGACAGATAACCCCATTGGGAAGCGGTTGGTTTGGATGGACACAGTCCAATTATTCGTTGTAGGTGTGGTCAAGAATGTCTATGCCAGGGCCTTGTGGCAGCCGATCCAGCCACTCATGGTTCGATACACCTCCCCCGATAAATATCAGCAGCTCGTGGTGAAAATGGACCCTAAAAAAATCGCAGGCGTAAATGAGTTTATGGAGAAGAAGTGGAAAGAAGTTTTTCCCAATACCCAATACAACGGTCAGATGATTGATCAGGAGCTTCAGGAGACCAATGACATTAACAAGAACGTAGTCATTATGTTTGGCTTCCTTGGATTTTTTGCAGCACTGATGACCGGAATAGGCTTGTTTACACTCGTATCACTCAACATTGTTAAGAAGATGAAGGAAATCGGGGTGCGGAAAGTACTGGGTGCCTCCATCGCAAATATTGCCGGCGTCATTAATTTTGAGTTCATGATAAATCTCGGTATCGCCACAGCCGTTGGAGGGACGCTTGGATATATGGCCGCCAATTGGTTGATGAAGTCGATCTGGGCATATTATTTAAAAATGGGACTAATCAGCCTTGCCCTTTCGGTGATAGCGATGGTGATGATTGCCATTCTATCGGTTGGCTACAAGACCTTGAGTACAGCCTCGTTGAACCCGACAAAGACATTACGGGATGAGTAAATAATCTTAATACAAATTCTTCTCAGCGATTAATAATCCCGATGATTAAAAATTACTTCAAAATTGCCGTTCGGAATATTCTGAAACACAAATGGCATCACACCTCAACATTTGAAAATTATCGGGGTGGTCAAGGATTTCAACTTCGAGACCCTGAAAGCAAAAGTGCGACCGGTGGTGATTCGCCTAACGGATAAATCACGGCAGTTGATGGTACGTTATGAAGGAGACCCGCGTAAAATTATTTTATCAGTTGAACAGCGTACCAAAGAAATCGGTGTTCGAAAAGCGCTGGGAGCGTCGGTGTATAGCCTGACCATTTTACTATCAAAAGAGTTTACGCGCTTGGTTCTTATTGCCATTATTCCTGCTGTGGCCGTGGGCTGGTATGTAGCCGATTGGTGGCTCGGCGATTTTATGTACCGAATTGAGTTGAATCCACTTTTGTTTGTGGGGAGCGCGTTTGGTGCTATTGTAATTGCTTGGGCTACAGTTTCTTACCAATCGGAGAAGGCGGCCTCCTCAAATCCTGTTAGTTCATTGCGATACGAATAAGGAGACTGTCGAACATGAGTTATCCACAATCGAGCGGCGAAAGCGCTGTCAGTCAGCACTTTCTTTATGTGGATAAGATGTGCATTTCTTGCCATAATCCTCAATTAATAATTCCATAACCCATAGTAACTTTGGTGAGCAAAAATGCATTTTATGGAAAACAAAAAAGTGTCTAAAAAAGCCTTGCGCAGCCTTTTGAAAGATTCCCTTCAACAGTCGATTGGTCATCTGGAGTTACCCAAGCCAAACAAAAAGGTGAAGAAAATCATTAGCCGCAGCACCCGGAAAATGGCGATCGAATTCTCTTATCTTTTAAAGAAGGAGTTTAAGAGAAGCAAACCAAAGAAAGCAAAAAGAGAAACTGCCGCACAGGCAGCATAAAATTATAGTGTATTGTATGTTTTGAGAATGGCTTTTGTACCATTCATCAAAATACTACGACCTTCTGTTAAGCCGTAGTTTTTTAAGTAAGTTCAGGAGCATTAACTTTCTCATAAATTAGCGTTATGAGAAAACTGCTCCTGTTTTTTTTTAGTTTGATTTCCACTTCCTTACTGAATGGTCAAGCCTTCGATCCGAAGGCCTTTTCCCAATTAAATTTTCGCTTTATTGGTCCTGATGGCAATCGGGCCATTGCGGTAGTGGGTGAACCAGGCAATCCTAATGTATCCTATATCGGTGCTGCTTCGGGCGGTATCTGGAAGACGGAAGACATGGGCTTTCATTGGCGATCCATTTTCGACAAGACGGATGATTCTTCCATCGGTGCCATGGCCATCGCGCCTTCCAATCCAAAACAAGTGTGGGTGGGCACCGGCGAGACATTTTTAATACGCCCTGCCCATGCCGTTGGTAACGGTGTTTATAAATCCTCCAACGCGGGAAAAACCTGGAAGAATCTGGGGCTTGAAAGAACCTTTCGCATCAGTCGTGTGATTGTTCATCCTTCTGATACAAACGTTGTGTATGTTGCTTCCCTTGGTCATGCTTCCGGCCCACAGCAGGAACGCGGTGTGTTTAAAACTACTAACGGAGGAACCACCTGGGAACGTGTTTTCTTCTTGAATGAAAACACCGGCTGCTCGGATTTGGCAATGGACCCTAAGAACCCTGACGTGCTCTTCGCGGCAATGTGGGAAGTCGAAATCAAAACCTGGAACCTCAAGAGTGGAGGTGCTTCCAGTGGTATCTACAGAAGCAAGGATGGTGGTAAAACCTGGGCGGCGCTTCAAAATGGTTTGGAAAGCGGTTCCACTCATCCGGTTGGTAAAACGTCCGTAGATGTTGCTTACTCCAATCCAAAAATTGTATATGCTTTGGTTGAAGATAAGGAGCCTCGACTCTATCGTTCAGAGGATGGCGGTGATAGCTGGAAGCTCATGCAGCGTGACCACTCCATGGGCCAACGTGCCGGTTACTATACACGCCTCCGGGTGTCAACCAAAAATGAAAATGAAGTGTACACCATTTGTGTTGGGATCAAAAAGTCAGTAGATGGCGGAAAAACGTTTGCCAAAGATTTTAACCAATGGGCTGCCGGCGGTGACAATCATGACCTGTGGTTTGATCCAAAAATTCCAGATCGAATCATGTGTGCCCACGATGGGTGTGCAAATTTGTCATTCAATGGAGGCAAAACCTGGAAAAATATCAACGTGCCCATCGCGCAGATGTATCATATCGCCGTGGATGATCGCGTTCCATACTATGTGTATTCCAACCGGCAGGATGCATGGTCCTATCGCGGACCGAGTCGCAATCTTGAAGGAGGGTCTATTCCGCTTGGCCTCTGGCACGGAGTAGGAGGATGCGAAAGTGGCTTCGCTCAACCGGACCCTTTTGACAATAATATTGTCTGGTCAGGTTGCTACGATGGCGGCCTGGATGTGTTTGATCTTACCACGATGCACGCCCGTGATGTGCGCGTGTGGCCACAAACGCAAATTGGGAATGCGCCCTCAAATGCGAAATATCGGTGGCATTGGAATTTTCCCATGGTGCTCTCGAAGCATGTGCCCGGTCGCGTGTGGGTAGGCAGTCAGTTTGTGCATGAAACTTCCAACCGCGGACAAAGTTGGAAAGAAATTAGTTCTGACCTGACCACCAACGACAAAAGCCATCAGCAAAATTCCGGCGGCATGGCGAGTGATAATCTTATGACCTGGGATGGATGCACGCTCTACTCGCTTGCAGAATCACCTTTAAAAGAAGGTGTGCTTTGGGCTGGAAGCAATGATGGCATCTTGAGTGTAACGCAGGATGGTGGTAAAACCTGGACGAATGTTTCTTCCTTCGTTCCGGAACTGCCGAAATGGGGCACGATCCGCCACATCGAAGCATCCTATTTCGATGCCGGCGCCTGTTACATTGCCGTGGATGCTCATCACAACGGTGATTTTGGGGTATATGTTTATAAGACTACAGATTTTGGGAAAACATGGACCCGACTTTCTGTTGATCTTCCTCCTTCGAATTCAAATTTCGTACACCAGATCGTTGAAGACCCCGGTAAGAAAGGTTTGTTGTGGTTAGGCACTGATAATGGATTGTATTTTTCCCCGGATGATGGCAGGCAGTGGTTACGTTTAAAAAATAATTTACCGCCCGTACCGATTTATGGGATTACCGTTCAGAAAAATTTTCGCGATCTCGTACTTGGAACGTACGGCCGGGGAATTTATATACTGGATGATATCACACCCATCCGCGAGTATTCAGAACAAGTGCAAAATACCGATGCTCACCTTTTTTCATTGAGGCCTTCCTACCGGTTTCAAAAGAAGGATGCCATTAAGACGGAAGATAGTTTTGTCAATGGTCAGAATCCCCACTATGGTGCTGATATCAACTATTATTTAAAAGCGAAATCAAAGGATAGCGTTCAAGTCCTTGTGCTCAATATAAAAGGAGAGACTGTTCAGACAATCAAAGGACGCAACAAGCCGGGCATAAATCGTGTGTACTGGGATCTTCGTCTGCAAGATTATGAACTGCCCAAACTTCACACAATGCCAAGAGGTGCCGACTGGGTAAAACCGGATTCTACCGGAGCGCGTACTATGTTTATTTATGACCTTGATATTGGCCCGGGCCTTACGGCTCCGCTGGTCCCCCCAGGTGATTACACCATCGTGTTGAAAGCGAATGGAAAGGATTTCAAACAAACGGTTCAGGTCCTTAAAGATCCAAATACAAAAGCAATGGATGCCGACATCCAAAGACAATTTGCGCACGGAATTATTTTATTCAACGCTATCAATAACACGTTGAAATTGATTGATGAGATGGAAAAATCAAGGTCCAAACTGCTAACACTGGTGAATGATAAGAAAATCGGAAAGACGGCAGCTGCATTGGAAGAAAAGATTTATCAATTGGAAGGTAAGCTTCATGACATCCGTCAAACTGGTGCCCGTTTCGATATTTTTCGCAATCCCCCGCAGGTTTTAGAACGCTTTCTGGCAATGAGCAAAGAAGGAATCGTGTCGAGTGCCGACAGTCCGCCAACCGATCAGCAAGTGGAGGTGTACAATATCACACAGCAGCAGCTAGTGGAAGTTGAAAAGGCATATAATCTTTTAAAGCAAAATGCTGAGTGGAAGAGCACGAAGATGAATTGAAAGGAGGGTGTTGGGTGTTGGGTCTTGGCTTTTAGCTTTTAGCTTTTGATTATTAGCTTTTAACTTCGAGCTCTTAGCTGCTAGCTTTAACTTTTAACTTATCGCTTGACCCTACTTTATAGTGACAAAGACTCCCTCATCAATCTCTCCATCCTTCACTTGATAGACGACAACGCCTGATGGCATTTTGAAGGCACCTTCGACACCAGAACCCAGCACGGCGGCAGTTTGTTCAAAGCGTGTTTGTTGACCTTCTGTTTCAAGGAAGAACCTCTGCCTGGAGTGATGATGGCCTGCCAAGGCAAGTGGAAAAGGATGAGTCTGAAGGATCGTAATGACCTCCTGTGCATTGGATACGACGTGTCTGAATTTGAGTTGTCCTTTTTCCCGCTCCAGCGTCCGGCCGGGACCAGTTTCTGTGTATCCTGAAATGCTGAGCCCGCCAGAGAGAAAGGGTACATGCTGGAATGTTATAACTGGTGTTGTCGGTGGAAGGGCTGCAAGATCTTTTTTAAGCCATTCGCGTTGAACCGAATCGATGGAACCATAGTACCACATGTCGTCAAACTCGAGTGAATTCAGGGCAATGAAATGAAGACCTCCATAGTTGAATGAATAATAATCGGGCCCAAGGTAGCTGCGGTACATTTTTCTTCCATACAATGGATGTAGTGTGCTTACCTTGGATAGTTCCCGTTCGATACCAAAAATTTCGTGATTGCCTGGCACATTCCAGACGGGCACCGGAAATTTCAGCGTTTCGGTTTTATACAACTCATACAATGATGTAGCTTCTTTTTCAGGCACTCGTAAAGCATCCTTTACGAGGTCACCGGTGACCAACACAAAATCAGGGCGAACAGAATCCACCACGGCCCTGAATTTTTGCATGCGATCAAGGCTTTTATCACTGATATGTGTATCGGAAGCGTGAATGAAAGTGAATTGCGGGTGTGTTGAAGTTTTGACAAGCGGGAAATCTACCTGAGCGTTGTTGGACCCGAGATCAATTTTATGGTAAAATGATCGTGATGATTTAAATCCATGAGGCAATGAGATGAAAACAAAGCCGAAACCTTTTGTTGCTGGGATTTGGTAAAACCCATTCGCATCGGTTTGTACAGCATCTACCTGATCGGAAATAACGACACCCTTCATACCAACTTCGTTTTTATCACGCAAGCCATTGCCGTTGGAGTCGTTGAAGACAATTCCAGAAATGGTAGTAGCAGAAAGATTACTGCCGGCGCAAAGAACGAGAACAGTGAGGATATATAATTTCATACAACGGATGATGAGCGTTTTTGAAGATATTCAAAAATACTCACATTCAACAGAATCAACAGCAGGCATCGACAGATTACTGATTACCGGTTACCGAGTACCATGCTATTTTGCTTGTTTCAATCTACCGTGTAACCCTGGTTGCTCTTTTGAAAATACTCCTCCAACACCTTGAATCGATGTTCAAAAATAAGGTTTACCCTACGCTCTACAAAAAGTAAATGGACCAATTGCCCAAGACGTCCTAGCGGAAGGGCATAGTCGATTTCATCAGTCATTTCTACGCCACCGTCCACTTCCCTGAAATCGATAGAATCCTGAAATTCATGTCTTTCGGTGTGATGTGGGCAAGGTTTTTAGGTGATGAAAAGAAGTTCCATGCCGCTTTCACGGAAATGGGCAGAAATTGTTTCCGACTAAGTTGGTAGATCTTCATCACCCTTAAAACAACCTCCTGTAAAAATGGTTTTAATAGTTATCTAAAATCTGCAACTTTATAGCTTCCGGCAACGCTATGCGATTTTTTGGACTTGTTTTGGTAGTTTTCTTGATTTTACTGATCCTCGCTTCAGCTTGCAGGAGAGACGGAACGCTTGCTGGTAATACCGACTCCGTTGATTTCAATCTTCACATCCGGCCAATTCTATCAGACCGGTGTTTCAAGTGTCATGGTCCGGATGCTAATCAGCGTAAAGCAAATCTTCGGCTTGACATTCGTGAAAATGCGCTGGCGGTGTTGAAAGATAATCCAACGGCTCATGTAATCATGCCGGGGAAAGCATCTCAATCCGAAATGTACAGGAGAATTTCTTCCAGCGACACATCCCAGCGCATGCCACCCCTCAACTCCAACCTTAAACTGAACGAACAGGAGGTTGAATTGATCAAGAAATGGATTGATCAGGGCGCCGTTTATAAAAAACACTGGTCGTTTATTCCACCACAAGAGCCTGCGCTTCCAAGCATTGTCAATAAGGACTGGCCAAGAAATGAAATCGACGCATTTGTTTTGGCGAAGTTGGAGCACGCTGGTCTTCAGCCCAATCAAGAAGCTGACAAGGAACGGTTGCTGAAACGCATGTGTCTTGACATAACAGGTTTGCCGCCTTCCCTGGCGTTACAAGAAAAATTTCGGAACGATAAATCTGCTAAGACCTACGAAAAAATGGTTGATGAACTATTGTCTCAGCCGCACTATGGCGAGAAGATGGCAGTCTATTGGATGGACGTAGCACGCTACGCGGATTCACACGGCTATCAGGATGACGGCTTGCGTACCATGTGGCCTTGGCGGGATTGGGTGATCCACGCATTCAATGAGAATTATCCATACGATCGGTTTGTCACCTGGCAACTGGCGGGAGACCTACTTCCGAACCCAACAAAGGAGCAGTTGTTGGCCACAGGGTTCAATCGTAATCATAAAATTACGCAGGAGGGTGGTATTATCCAGGAAGAGTACCGCATTGAATATGTGACGGACCGCACCAACACGTTCGGTAAATCTTTTCTTGCGCTTACATTTGAATGTGCACATTGCCATGATCATAAATACGATCCTATTTCACAAAAGACCTACTATGGCACGTTCGCCTTCTTCAACCAGGTGCCGGAGAAAGGTTTAGTAGGAGACATTCAACTTGCGTCGCTGGCTGATCCGCCAAAAATCAAGATCACTTCCGAAGAGGTGCGCGAAATTTTTTCGTTCATTAATAAAAAAGATACAGCGGCAGTGGAGGTCATGGTGATGAAAGATTCGAGCAAACGTCGGCCCACGTTCGTGTTGAAGAGAGGAGCTTATGACGCCCATGGAGAGCAAGTGATGTTTGATTTACCATCCTCTATTCTTCCATTTGATTCTGTAAAGTTTGGAAATAATCGACTGGGACTTACAAAATGGTTGTTCGACAAAAAGAATCCACTTACAGCCCGGGTATTCGTTAATAAGATTTGGCAGGAGTTTTTTGGGAGAGGACTTGTAAAAACATCGGGCGACTTTGGGATGCAGGGCGACATGCCCTCTCACCCGCAGCTCCTGGATTGGTTGGCCCTTGATTTTATGAACAACGGATGGAACATCAAACGGCTGGTAAAACAAATTGTGATGTCATCAACCTATTGTCAGTCTTCGGCGATTAGTAAGGAGAAATTGGCGGCGGACCCTGAAAATATTTTATTAGCCAGAGGTCCACGCATTCGTATGGCCGCCGAAACGGTCCGTGATTTGGCGTTGGCAAGCAGCGGGCTATTGGTAAAAGAAATTGGAGGACCCAGTGTAAAAGTCTATCAACCAAAAGGAATTTGGGAATCTTCAACTTCAGGAAGAGGTGTACTCGCACATTATGTTCAGGACCATGGTGATGATCTCTACCGCAGAGGACTCTACAGTTTTATCAAGCGCACGGTGCCCCCTCCGGGGATGCTGGTATTTGATGCCAGCAATCGTGATCAATGCGAAGTGAAACGGTTACGAACGAACACACCCCTTCAAGCGCTGATGTTGCTCAACGACCCTGTTATTCTTGAAGCATCGCGCGTCTTTGCGGAGCGATTGATGAAAGAACAATCAACCCCGAAAGGAAAAATCACTCAAGCATTCCGATCGATAATTTGCCGCGAGGCCAACGATGAGGACCAAGGCGACTGCGCCGCGCATCATGGCGCGCCACCCACGACGGTCGAGACGAGCGCCCATCCGCCGATGTCGCGTACAAAGACCTGCTCGATGACTAGGCGCCGCGGCGGGCTGCCTGGCGCACGAAGTTC
>JANXYC010000024.1 GCA_025350305.1 Cyclobacteriaceae bacterium
AGTACAGTTATAGCATGGTCAGCACCTAAAGACTGAAGGGCATCTCTAAAAACCTTGCCTTTTATGGCCTCAACCCGTCACCCTTCTCCGGAAGAGAAGGGTACAAGGAGTTTTTAGAGACGCCCTGAATTTAATTTCAGAGTACTTTTCATTAGCCTGGGGTAATCGGCAATCCTTGACTGTAAAGTTTCTAAGAGATCGGTTTACCGGTAAGCCTGCAGCACACTCATAAGCCTTGTGATTTCCTTCTTTTTTATGGCTGGGAAATTTGCAATACGGAACGTTTCTTTCCTTAGGCTTCCATACCCCTCACCCAGCAGCATTCCATTTTTTCGAGCCACAGCTTTTATAACTTCTATTAATCTGGTGCTGCCCTTGAGAGCAAGCACGGTTTTGGAGCGAACCTGCGGATTAGCGATCAGGAGATGAAGATTCTTTGAGCCGTGGAAGAAACGGATCCACACTTTTTGTCTTCGGGTAATTTTTTGATCAACCTGAACAATTTTGTTCATACTTTTCAAGGCGCATTTTAATAAATAAATTCCCAGGACATTTGGCGTGTAAGATGTCTGCCACTTATCCATCATTTCTTTCATCAACGAAAGGCTGTTGTAATGATTCTTCTCGCCGATGACCTGCATCTGTAGTATAGCACGGGGAGAACACGCCATCACTGCCAGGCCTGCCGGCAGACCAAAACATTTTTGAACAGAGGCAAACCATATGTCGGCCGATTGGAAGTTGAGAAATATACCGGCCATGGAAGAGGTCGCGTCCACCGCGAGCAACTGGTTGGGATTGTTTTTTCTGACGGCAGCGATAATCTTGTTGCGGACCTCGGTCCCGTTGGAAGTTTCGTTTTGCGTGATACAAATGACATCACCTTCATTCAACGCCAATTCGCCTGGCGTGAGTTCTTTCTCAGGATCAAAAGGCATTGACTGTGTATCCGGCCTCAACCGTTGGGTATAGTCGAACCACTTTTCGCCAAAAGCGCCATTGTACAGGTGAAAACTTTTTGTCTTGACGAGTGATTGTGCAATCACCTCCCAGCACTCGGTGGCAGAGGAGACAAAAAAGATCATGTACTCATTTGGAATTTTAAGTTTCCGTTTGAGTAAGGCAATTGTTTTTTTTGAAAGGTCAACAAACTCCGGGCTTCGGTGATTCATGCTGAGAATGCCTTTCTTGTGCGCCGCCTTCACCCACTTGGGTACTTGATCATGCACGCGTGAAGGACCGGGATAGAAGGAAACCATTGGAGAAAATTATGATTGACGAATTAGGAATGGGATTATGAATTGCCGCGGTTCATGAGATAAATCAAGGCGAGTGCATAGCTCTGCAAACCAAACCCGGTGATGAGACCGGCACACTTGGAGGTGATGAGGCTGTGATGCCGGAATTCTTCACGCGCGAAAACATTGGAGATATGGACCTCCACTACAGGGGAAGTAATGGCACCGATGGCATCGTGGATGGCCACTGACGTGTGCGTGTAGGCACCAGCATTCAAGATCACTCCATCAAATGAAAATCCCACATCCTGAAGCTTATCAACAATCTCACCTTCCACATTTGATTGGAAGTAATGCAACTCAATGGGTGCAAAACTCTGGGTGAGTGTTTGAAAAAAAGTTTCGAACGACTGATTTCCATATACCTCCGGTTCACGCTTGCCGAGGAGGTTCAGGTTAGGGCCATTGATGATTTGAATTCTCATGTGATCTTAATTTTTTTGCGATGTGGTGACCGACGAGGGGTTGTAAGGATTTGTTTATTATTCAAAAAACAATTGTATTTTTTATCAAGCTAAGGATTGGTTAGTCCTACTTTGTCAAGTTAGGCAATCTATTGAATAGCATAAGGTTGCAGCCCGAAGAGCGAATCAGAAGTATAGTCACGAAGAACACAACGAACCACTGCGAGCACTACGAAATCGAGTTCCAACGGATCATTGGCTCTGTTTTGTTGTGCTCGTTGTGTCATCTTCGTGCTCGTTGTGACCCCAAAAATCTAAATATGACAAAGTAGGATTAGCGATCTTTACAAATGTCGTTAAATTAACAGGCTATCAAAAAGTATGGCAGGAAATTCATGGGTCTTGTACGGTAAAGAATTCGGCAACTATCTCAAATTGGAGAGGTCGCTCTCCCAGAATTCCATCGATGCCTATTTGCACGATGTGGCCCTGCTTGAACAGTATGTGGAGGTTTCAAAACTTAACCTGTCGCCGCTCGCGATTTCAACCAAACATCTCCGGAGTTTTCTCCAGCATATTAATGAACTGGGGATGAGCGCTCATAGTCAGGCCCGGATACTGTCAGGTATTAAAGCATTTTACAAGTATCTCTTATTTGAAGAACTGGTGGAAAAGGATCCAACGGCACTAATTGAAGGCCCCCGGTTGGGCCGCAAACTTCCAGACACGCTGGGCTATTCAGAAATAGTCAGGCTCCTCGAGGCCATCGATCTCTCCTCACCGGAGGGAGGTCGCAATCGCGCCATGCTGGAAGTACTTTATAGCTCAGGCCTTCGCGTTTCTGAGCTGGTGGAATTAAAGAGGGCCAATGTCTATTTCGACCTCGGCTTTTTACGGGTGATAGGAAAAGGAAACAAGGAACGACTGGTGCCCATCGGAAGAGATGCGATGAAGTATTTGAAAATCTACCTGGAGGAAATCCGCGTCCACAAAAGCGTACAAAAAGGTTTTGAAAGTCACGTTTTTCTCAACCGCGCGGGAAGAAAGATATCGCGGGTCTCCATCTTCCTGATCGTCAAATCCACGGCTGCCAAAATTGGTTTGAAAAAATCAATTAGCCCACACACATTCCGACACTCCTTCGCTACTCACTTAATTGAAGGTGGGGCCGATCTGCGTGCTGTTCAAGAAATGTTGGGCCATGAATCCATTACCACTACAGAAATCTATACCCATCTCGACCGCGATTATCTCAAACAAGTCATCAAAGAATTACATCCTAGGGGTTGAGTACTTGAATTGTCACGGGTTTAAACCCGTGACAATTCAGCCGATTTCTTACCTTTGAATCCTCATGCGAAATATCCCGTTTTTACTTCTCATAAGCTTTTGTTCCCAGGCACAGGACATTAACGTTGAGTATGATAAGAGGCGCGATCTTTCCAGGTACAAAACCTTTTCCCTTGGCGGTGGAGAAGTCATCACCCCCAAAGACCAGCAACAGGGAAATGAAGCCTCTTTAAAAAATTGGGTGAGAAATTCCATTGCCGGGGAGCTGAAAGAAAAGGGATTGAAACAGGTTGATTCACTGGGGGACTTGGTTGCCTCCTATGTTATTGGCTCTAAGCAACAGAGTGACTTTGGGCAATTAGGCCCACTCGGAACCGTCCCCGGCAACACCAGTCAAAGTTGGTCACGTGACTACCGGATGGGAAGTCTGATCATCGATTTGAATGATCATAGCAACAATCTTATTTGGCGGGTAAATGCTACGACTACCTCGAGTATTTCAGATACAGAGGGTCTCATTGAGCAAGTAGTCTCCGCTGGTTTTAAAAAATTCTCCCTTAAGCCGAAGAAGCCGAAGAAGGCGAAAAAGAAATGACGAATCTAAGAATAAACCGCAATGTATTAAGTTCGTCATTCGTCATTCATCATTCGTAATTTCCCTATGTCTTCATGTATAAACTTTTTATACGACCCATACTTTTCCTCATCAGTCCGGAAAACGTCCATCATTTCACATTTCGATTTCTGCAAATTATTTCTGTTGTACCGGGTGTTAAGCCGTTGCTACGCAGGCTGTTTTATTTTCAACATCCAACATTGGAGAGAAAAATACTTGGATTAACGTTCAGAAATCCAGTGGGCCTTGCCGCAGGCTTTGACAAAGACGCCAAGCTGATAGACGAACTGGCGTGTTTTGGTTTTGGATTTATCGAGATCGGCACCGTCACACCCCAACCGCAGTCTGGCAATGAAAAACCCCGCTTGTTCCGCCTCCCGCAGGACCACGCGCTTATCAATAGAATGGGTTTTAATAATGAAGGAGTGCTGGCTGCCGTGGCGCGGTTGAAGAAAAGGACGTCACACGTACTGGTGGGTGGCAACATTGGAAAGAATAAAACAACGGCCAACGAACAGGCGTCTGAAGATTATAACTATTGTTTCGAAGCACTTTATCCGTACGTTGATTATTTTGTTGTCAATGTGAGCTCACCCAATACGCCTGGCCTTCGCGCATTGCAAGAGAAGGAGCCTCTTAAGAAATTATTAACGGATGTGAAAAGCTTAAATGCTGCCAAAGAGCAACCCAAGCCTATCCTTCTAAAAATAGCGCCTGATCTGTCTGTTGAGCAATTGGATGATGTTATACAAATTTTAAAGGAGACGGGCACGGATGGTATCATTGCTACGAATACAACCCTTTCCCGTGAAGGACTCATCACGCATGATGATGATGTAAAAAAAATCGGCGCTGGTGGCCTGAGTGGAAAACCGTTGCGTGAAAAGGTGACGAGCGTAATCCGCTATCTAAGAAGTCAGCTGGGCCCGGATTATCCTATTATTGGAGTAGGCGGCATTATTACCCCTGAAGATGCAGTAGAAATGATCAAGACGGGCGCGAATTTAATTCAGATTTATACTGGATTTATATATGAAGGGCCTGGCTGTGTGGCGAGAATAAATAGAGTGTTGGCGAAGGTCTTGAAATAAAGAATCAAATTTCTTCACGTTTGTAACCTTTGGTAAGTAACCTTTAGTTACGTACTTTTGGTTATTAACCTTTTTTTTTGTGGAAAAACGCTTTAAAAACCCATTTCCTGTCAACGGCTACCAGGGACAGGAGTGGTTTTGCAACCGTAAAAGCGAAACCAGCTCTATCATTAGTGCCCTGACGAATGGGAGAAATATCACCCTTCATTCCCTGCGAAGGATGGGCAAAACTGACCTGATCCATCATGTATTTCACCAGTTGAATAAAAAAGGGTTCATTACTATTTATGTGGATGTTTTTGCCACCTCGAATCTAAAACACTTTACTGAAACCTTCGCTACAGCAATTGCCAGAGCCTATCCGGAAGAAAATACGATTGGAAAAACCATATGGAGTTTTATTAAATTGCTTCGCCCGGTTATCTCTTATGATGACTTGTCGCAAAAACCGGAAATTACTTTTGGGCTTTCGCAGGAGGAGATCAAAAACCAAACCATCCAACAGTTGCTCTCCATGCTGGAAAAACTACCAAAACCAGTCATCATCGCTTTTGATGAATTTCAGCAAATCACCCAGTACCCTGAGAAAAGATTGGAAGCCTGGTTACGATCCAGTATCCAATCTTTAAAAAATATCAATTTCATTTTTTCGGGTAGCCAGCAGCACCTGCTCGGCCAAATGTTCACTGAAACTTCACGCCCTTTTTTTGACTCTACCCAAATGCACAGCCTTACAAAAATCCAGGAGGAAGAATACAGCATATTTATCAAAGAAAAATTCTCAGACTCGGAAATGAAAATCCAGGACAACGAAATCCAATTGATTCTGAAGTGGACAAGGTCTCACACCTTTTATGTGCAAATGGTCTGCAACAGATTAATCGCTTTAAATCCAAAAATTATAAGTGAAGATGATGTGAAAAGCATTTTCACAGTTATCCTTCAGGAAAATGAGACCACCTACTTTAATTACAAAAACATTTTACCCGAAAACCAATGGCGATTGTTGAGTGCCATAGCCAAAGAAGGATCAGTTTCTTCTCCAACAGCGAATTCCTTCATCCATCAACACAGATTGGGAAGTTCATCCGCGGTTCTTAAATCTGTTAAAGCCCTTCTTGATAAGGAATTTATTTACCAAGAAGTGTTTGACAACAAGAAAGTATTGACCGTTTATGATATCTTTTTTAGTCATTGGTTAGAGAAGCTAAAAATGAATTAAGGACATCTACTTTATTCCTTAATCCCCACTAAATCCAGCATAAACGCCTGACGCCTCGCTTCATCCTTTATCGCTCGGAAACGACCAGAGGAACCTCCATGACCTGCATCCATGTTGGTATAAAGCAATAGAACATTATCGTCGGTTTTCATATCACGGAGTTTGGCCACCCACTTGGCCGGTTCCCAGTATTGCACCTGGCTATCGTGGAGGCCTGTAGTCACCAGCAGGTTGGGATAATTTTTCCTTTCTACCTGGTCGTACGGTGAGTAGGAGAGCATGTATTCATACTGTTCCTGAATGTTTGGATTGCCCCACTCACGCCATTCAAACGTTGTCAGTGGAATGGTTTCGTCCATCATGGTGGAGATAACATCGACAAAGGGTACACCTGCAATTATTCCCTTATATAATTCAGGACGCATGTTGGTAATGGCCCCCATCAATAAACCTCCCGCACTGCCGCCGTAGGCAAACAGTTTGTCTTTGGCAGAATACTTATTCGCGATCAGATATTCTGAACAATCGATAAAATCATTAAATGTATTTTTCTTCTTCATCATCTTTCCATCCGCATGCCACTGGCCACCCATTTCCTGACCGCCACGCACGTGTGCAATGGCGTAGACAAATCCGCGATCCAATAAACTTAAACGGTTGGAACTGAATGTTGCATACGTGCTGGAACCGTACGAACCATATGCATATTCGAGACAGGGATTGGTAGCATCTTTTTTGAATTTGTCTTTCCGGTACACTATAGACAACGGGATTTTAGCGCCATCGCGGGCTGTGGCCATGACCCGTTCTGTTTGATAGTTGGATGCATTGAATCCTCCTAAGACCTCCCGTTGCTTCAACAATTTTTTCTCGCGGGTTTCCATGTTGTAGTCGTAGGTAGAAGGAGGCGTGGTCATGGACTGGTAGTTGTAGCGGATCAAGGTGGTGTTAAGCTCAGGATTGTTGTCAATGCCCGCTACATACGCCGGTTCACCAAAGTCGATAGTAGACTCAGACTTGTCCGACCATTTGATAAGCCGGATTTTAGTGAGCCCTTCGCTTTCATCTTCCGCGGCCAGGTAATTCTTAAACAATTCAAATCCGCGTAAGAAAATATTTTCCCGGTGAGGTATGATATCTTTCCAGTTTTCTTTTCCGGGCTTGGTCACGGGCGTCTCCACCAGGCGGTAATTCTTTGCAGTTAAATTGGTGCGGATGTAAAATTTATCACCCGCATGGTCGACCCTATACTCGATATCATTTTGCAAGGGTTCTATCATGGTGAGTTTGCTGTCAATGTTGTCGGCATCCAGGAACTGGGAGAAAGAGGCATCGGTGCGTCCGGAATTCACCAGAATGTATTTATGTGATTTGGTATTGTTCACATAACAGGAGAGTGTCTGATCTTTTTCTTCATAGATCAGTTTATCATTTGCCTTCGTGCCCAGGGTGTGGCGATGAACCTGGTTGGAGCGGAGACTGGTGGGATCTTGCTTGCTGAAATAGATCGTCTGATTGTCATTCGCCCATGCCAGGTTGCCCGTGGTGTTGCCGATCTTGCCCGGCAACATTTGCCCGGTGGTCATGTTTTTAACTTTAATGGTGTAAAACCGGCGGCCGATGGTGTCAATGCAAAGCGCGACCAAATCATGTTTAGGACTGTGCTCAATAAAAAGGTTGAAATATTTTTGATTTTTTCCAAGCTCGTTTCCATTTGCGATGATTTCTTCGGCCGCTTCCAGGGATCCCTTCTTTCTGCAATAGATAGCATAGTCATATCCTTCCTCAAAACGGGTATAGTAATAGTATTCTCCGTCTTTGTACGGAACTGATTCATCCTTCTCCTTAATACGTGACTTCATCTCCGTGTAGAGTTTTTCACGCAAAGCTTTCGTGTGGGCTGTCATCGTATCGAGGTACTTGTTCTCCGCCGTCAGGTAATTGATCACCGACGAATCTTCACGTTCCTTCAGCCAGTAGTAATCATCGATGCGTTTGTGACCATGCTTGGCTACTAATTCAAATGGCACCTTCCTGGCAACGGGAGGTTTTACATCCGGTCGTTTGGCGGTTTCTTTTCCAGGCGAACATGCTGCCAGAAGCGCGACCAAGCCTAAGAACAAATAGACTTTAAGGATGTTTTGGATCATACTTTATGGATTTAAGCAGCGAATATTGGAAAAATACTTGCCGGTTGCAACAAACGTTTTTTAAAGATGAAGGACAATGCCGTATGATTAACGAAGATTGATGATAGAAATCTAACTCACCTGATTGTGGGTGCATTCATATTATCGCGGTCAACTATTTCATTTGGGCTAAGCCCTTTATGATAACAACCTAATTTTAAGAACTTATGCAGTTTTTCTTTAGATTTGAATACTTTTTAAACTGATGGCTGAAAACACCTACAAGTCGAATATTTTTAAGAAGCCCGAGAAAGAGAAAAAGAGCAAGGGCGGTAAATCGAAATCACCTTTCAATTTGGATTTCTTCAGAGATCCGCGGTTCCACCTGGCGCTGGGATTTTTCCTTTTGGGTATATCGTTGTTTCTGATCACTGCATTCGTTTCTTACCTCTTTTCAGGTAAGGCCGATCAAAGTGTTGTGGAAGGATTGGGTGAATCGAGTGTATTGGATTCGGGAAATGAAACCGATAACTGGCTGGGCCTTTATGGCGCGATTGCCTCTCACTATTTTATCTTCCGCTGGTTTGGAATTTCCGCCTTCTTTATACCACCTCTTTTGTTTTTGCTCGGCTTCCGTCTGGTGTTCAAGCGAGTCTTGTTGTCATTTTTCTCAGCCTTCACCTTTTCGTTGTTCGCAGGATTATGGCTTAGCTTGCTCATGGGCTACCTCACCCATAGCATTACAGGAGCGACTGAAATTAGTTTTCTGAGCGGCGGCCTGGGGTATGAGCTGGCTTACGTTGCTGATAACTTATTGGGTTGGGGAACATTCTTATTTCTTGTCCTCACACTTTTTATTTTCATCATTTACTTTTTTAACGTTACGGCCATCAACGCCTTCCAGGTAAAAACCCCCAAGCCGATCGGCAATGATGCCCTGCTTCCCGCTGATCCGGATACACCCACCTACACAGACGATCGCGACAATTGGCCAGACCTGACAGTTCCGGAGCCTGAATCCGAACCAGTTTTAATTACAAAGAATTACGAAGGACAGGAAACAAAACCCGACCTGAAAGAAGTGAAACCGGAGAAGGTGGAAAAGAAACCGGAGGTTGCTTTTTTTGTAGAAGAACCAAAGAGTGATACCGATGTCCTTGCCGAGCGATTGGTAGAAGAGAAAGGTTTTTATGATCCCGCCCTGGAGCTTAGTAATTATAGATTTCCTCCCCTTGAGTTGCTGAATGAGTATGACACGGGGAAGGTGCAGGTGACACAGGAGGAGCTCAATCAAAACAAAGACAAGATCATTGCTACGTTGGTCAATTTCAAAATTGGCATACAAAGCATAAAGGCGACCATTGGCCCCACGGTAACACTCTATGAAATTGTACCGGATGCCGGCATTAAGATTTCACGTATCAAAAATCTGGAAGATGATATTGCGTTGAATTTGGCGGCGCTGGGCATTCGTATTATCGCACCGATCCCCGGCAAGGGAACAATCGGTATTGAAGTGCCTAATAAAAACCGTGAGATGGTCAGCATACGATCGGTGCTGTCATCGGCGGCTTTTCAAAAAACCGACAAGGAATTACCGGTCGCGTTAGGTAAGACAATTTCAAATGAGGTGTTAGTGATCGACCTGGCGAAGATGCCTCACTTGCTCGTGGCGGGGGCCACCGGCCAGGGCAAGTCGGTGGGACTGAATGTAATCCTTGCTTCCCTTTTGTATAAGCGCCACCCCAGCCAGCTGAAGTTTGTATTGGTCGATCCGAAAAAAGTCGAGATGTCTCTTTTCAGCAAGATCGAGCGGCATTATCTGGCGAAGCTGCCCAACAGTGAAGAGGCCATCATCACCGATACGCGCAAAGTAGTGCATACTCTGAATTCCCTTTGCATTGAAATGGAAAACCGCTACGAGATAATGAAAGATGCGGGTGCAAAGAATATCAAAGAATACAATGTAAAATTTGTTTCGCGCAAGCTGAACCCGAAAGAAGGCCATCGTTTTCTTCCCTACATCGTGCTGGTGATTGATGAATTAGCTGACTTGATGATGACTGCTGGCAAGGAAGTAGAAACGCCCATTGCCCGACTGGCGCAATTAGCGAGAGCGATTGGTATACATCTGGTGTTGGCTACCCAGCGACCCTCTGTGAATGTGATCACCGGTGTAATCAAGGCGAACTTCCCGGCGCGTTTGTCTTTCCGGGTAATGTCAAAAATTGACTCCCGCACCATCCTTGATACAGGAGGCGCCGATCAATTGGTGGGAATGGGTGATATGCTGCTTTCGGCGGGCTCCGATATCATCCGTCTTCAAAGTCCCTTTGTAGATACGCCGGAGATTGAAAAGATATGTGATTACATCGGGGCACAGCGCGGATATGATTCTGCATACTTATTGCCGGAGTTTGAGGGCGATGAAGAGAACGGGGCCAGTGATGTCGACCTTGCCGATCGCGACGCCTTGTTCGAAGATGCGGCCAGGTTGATTGTCGGGCATCAACAGGGGAGCACGTCACTGATCCAACGAAAATTAAAACTAGGCTATAACCGTGCGGGACGGCTGATCGATCAGTTGGAAGCGGCCGGCATCGTGGGACCTTTTGAAGGATCGAAAGCCCGCGAGGTATTAATCAAGGATGAAATGAGTTTGGAACAATTATTGAGCAGCCTCAAAGAAAAGCACGGGCAATAATTAAATTTGCCAGCCAATTTCACCAAAATCTGCACCCATTCATGAAAAAACTGTTTTTTCTTACTCTTTTCTCAAGTTTTGCCGGTGTACTTCTTGCTCAATATGATCCTAAAGCCCTTGAAATACTGGAGGCGATGGCTAAAAAATACAGGGTGATCCCATCTTTTGAAGCGAACTTTTCATATACACTAACCAATGATGTGGAGAAGATCAACGAAGAGTTTAAGGGAAAAATGACGGTGAAGGGTGATAAATACAAATTGACCCTCCCTGAACAAGAGGTGGTAAACAACGGGACAACGTTATGGACCTATCTTCCGGATGCCAAGGAAGTGAACATTGACAACTTCGACCCGAACTCTGATGATCTGAATCCTTCGAAGTTCTATGAGATTTATAAGAAGGGCTATAAGTATTTGTATTTGGAAGATAAAACGGAGGGAGGTGTTATGTGTGAAGTTGTGGATCTTGTCCCCGAAAAGAAGGATGCTCAATATTTTAAAGTAAGAATGAATATTGTGAAGAAAGACAAGAGCGTTCAAAGCTGGGTTATGTTTGACAAAGCCGGGAACCGTTATAAATATCTGATTACGAAATTCAACCCAACGGTGAAGGTGGATGACAGCTTTTTTACGTTTGATTTAAAAAAATACCCGGGTGTTGAAGTGATTGATCTTCGGTAAGAATTGCCATGGCCTTAAGGCCGTGGCCATTGACAACCCGACAAAGCTCTTACATGACACGTGCACAGCTCGTTGAGCAAATAAAGAAGAAGAAATCTTATCTATGCGTCGGACTCGACACCGACCTGGCAAAGATTCCTCAACATCTGCTGGCAGGACCCGATCCGGTATTTGAATTCAACAAACAGATTATTGACGCCACTCAGGAATACTGCGTGGCCTACAAACCCAACCTGGCTTTTTATGAAGCACTTGGGTCGAAAGGGTGGGAGAGTTTGCGGAAGACCATTGCGTACATTCCAGATAATATTTTTAAGATTGCCGATGCCAAACGTGGTGATATTGGAAATACCTCATCACTCTATGCTAAAGCATTTTTCGAGCAAATGAACTTTGACGCTCTGACGGTGGCCCCTTACATGGGAGAAGATTCGGTGAAACCGTTTTTAGCGTTTGAAAATAAGTGGGTGATTTTACTGGCGCATACCTCCAATCCGGGAAGCGCCGACTTTCAACTGCTTGAATCAACACCCACCGGGCGGAAGTTATATGAAGAAGTGATCATGAAATCCCAACAATGGGGCACGCCCGATAACCTCATGTATGTGGTAGGTGCTACCCGTGCGGATAAAATTGGGGAGATTCGAAAGTGTGCGCCTGACCATTTTTTCCTCGTTCCCGGTGTGGGAGCGCAGGGTGGAGATTTAGAACAGGTGTCGAGGTTTGGTATGAATAAGGAATGTGGATTGCTGGTTAATTCATCCCGGGGGATCATTTACACTTCATCAGGAAAAGATTTTGCGATTGCAGCAGGAAAAGAAGCAAAAAAAATGAAATTGGAGATGAGTCAATATTTGGACAGCCTTCTGCCCACTGGCTCTTAATTCCCTAATTTCCGTGTATGCAGGAATCGTTTCTCCATTACCTCTGGCAAATGCAATATTTTAATAAAAGGGAACTGCTAACCACAGCTGGGGAGACGATCGAAATTTTTAGCCTTGGCGTTCTGAATACGGATGCCGGCCCTGACTTTGCAAACGCACGAATAAAGATCGGTCAAATCGGATGGGTAGGGAGCGTTGAAATACATTTGCTTTCCTCTGGTTGGCTAGACCACCATCATGATGAAGACAGGGGCTATGATAATGTGATCCTTCACGTCGTGTGGCAGCATGACAAGGTCATAACCCGAAATGATAAGACACCGTTGCCAACCCTGGAATTGAAGGGCCGTGTGGACGCGACATTGATCAATACCTACCGGCAGCTCATTAATAGTTCTTTTTCTATTCCTTGTCAGCGGTCATTGCCGGGTGTTGATCATCTTATAAAACTCTCCATGTTGGAAAAAGCGCTGATGCAGCGGCTGGAGAGAAAGGCGGAAGAAGTTCAGATGCTTTACCAACAAAATCGAAGTAATTGGGAAGAGACGTTTTATCAATTATTGGCGCGTAACTTTGGTTTTAAAATCAATGCAGAACCTTTTTTTCAATTGGCCAGGTTGCTTCCACTGAAATTGCTTCTTAAGCAAGCCGACAAACAGGACCAGATCGAGGCCATGCTGTTCGGCCAGGCTGGATTTCTGGATGCTTCAAAAGGTGATGACTATTATTTGA
The DNA here is from genome assembly GCA_025350305.1 of Cyclobacteriaceae bacterium. Classification (GTDB taxonomy): domain Bacteria; phylum Bacteroidota; class Bacteroidia; order Cytophagales; family Cyclobacteriaceae; genus ELB16-189. The sequence goes on from JANXYC010000024.1 coordinate 13,054, forward strand.
AATTGAGGCGCGAGCATCGATTGCTGACTCAAAAGTATTCACTACAGCAAAATATGATGTCAAAAGCTCAATGGCGGTTCCTCCGATTGCGACCCGCCAATTTCCCTTCTTTGCGGCTGGCCCAGCTCGGATCCATTCTTCATCATCATCAAAATATTTTTTCTGCCGTTCGGGAGTGTGAGAACGTAACATCACTCCTCCAACTGTTCACGGTGCGACCTTCCTACTACTGGCTCAACCATTATCAATTTACGAAGAAGTCGAAAAATGAAGAACATGCGTTGGGAAAACCCAGTATAGAAAATATCATTATCAATACAGTAGTGCCGGTGTGGGTTGCGTATGGAAAACTGTCGGATGAACAGTCCTACATCGACCGGGCGGTTCAGGTGCTCCAACAACTTCCTGCTGAAGAAAACAAGATTACACGCGCCTGGAAAAATGTTGGCATGACACCACAAACCTCCTTTGACTCGCAGGCGCTGATAGAACTGTACAACAGCTTTTGCCAACAAAAAAGTTGCCTGAACTGCGCCATCGGCGCCTCGTTAATGCGTCCTTTATCATGATTGCGGCACTCACCATCCTGATTGATCTTTCGATCCTTTTTGGCGTGGCGTGGTGGGTTTACAATAAGCAACCCGAACCGGTCAAATTTTTTTATTGGCCCGCATTAGGGTTCAAACTACTGGGGGGCCTGGCGGTGGGTTGGCTGTATTTCTATCACTACGGACAAGGCGATACAATTTTTTACTGGTTGGATGGAAAGGTGCTTGCCGAAAAAATCATGTCAGATCCAGGAGGCGCATGGAATTTCTACTGGGAAGAAAATGCAGATCTGCAACTTATTTCTGGTGTGGTCAATGACACGCCACGATCGCTCTTCTTCGTAAAAATAATAGGCGTACTTGCACTGATTTGTGTAGGTAATTATTGGATGATGTCGGGAATTATTTCGTTCCTTTCCTTTTTAGGGGCCTGGTATTTATTTAAAAAAATTTTACACTCCTTTCCTTCATCCCGGCAGGCTGCTGCCATTTCATTTTTATTTTACCCATCGGTGGTTTTTTGGTCTTCTGGAATCATCAAAGAAAGTTTGGGTCTCAGCGCTTTGTTTTTTCTTGCAGGCGTTTTTTTGACATTCATGACAAATGAAAAAATTAGTTCGTGGGAGTGGATCGTCGGTGTGCTCTCGCTATGGATTGGCTGGAACCTAAAGTATTATTGGATCGGCGTCCTGATGCCCATAGCCATTACATCAGTTGTAGTTAGCCTTTTGAAGCGTGGACGCCCCAGAATGGTTCGGTTTGAATTAATGATCTGGATAGGTCTCTTCTTAATTTTTTTATCTGTAGCCACTGGCATTCATCCCAATTTTTATCCCCATCGCTTTCTGGAAGTCATCGTGCAGAATAACCAGGAGTTCATGGATCTGACAGATCCAAAAAATGCAGTTCACTATCGTGACTTGCAGGCCACGGCATCCAGTGTCATAGCAAATTCACCCAAAGCTCTCGTGGCCGGACTTTTTCGACCTTTTGTTTGGGAGGCACACAATTTACTTTCCATGACGGCAGGTCTCGAAAACTTTATCTTGTTGTTGCTGGTACTGAGTGCCCTTCCCTCGCTGATTAATTTTTTTAAGACCCCTCACCGATTGCTTGGGTTTGCGATGATTACCTACATTATTATACTCGCCACCTTTCTGGCCCTGTCAACACCTAATCTTGGAACACTCTCACGGTATAAAATTGGGTTCCTGCCATTTTTAGTTTTTTTAGCACTTTACAAAAATCCATTGATAGTCTGGTGGAATACAGCCGGTAAATGCCACCCACAGATTGGCCCACCTTTCGCCCAAATCGGAGATCGGTCATGGAAACTTTTTTGATAACGGCTTTACGTCCGGACCCGGCACAAAAATTGGAAGTCACTGCTTATTTGGAAACCCGGCTCAGAAAATTAAAGACTAGATGCTTGATGCTGGGTGTTGGCTACCGATTTACTTACATGTTGTCACCGATCACTGATCACCGCTAAGCCGTGGTCATACTATCCATCCGGATGATATGCTTGGCAGCCTGGAGTGCATCGTTGTTATAGAAGCCCGAAAGTATCCTATGGGCGATTTGCTCTACCACCAATTCCTCCTCGTTTTTGCCTTCCTTTCCCTGCCAAAACACCCGTTTGGGGTGACTTTTCATGTCCTGGACATAGGATTTTGCATGATCGTATTGATCATCCGTAAAAACGATAGTAAAACAGGTCTTAACTTTTTGTGTTTCCATGATGATTTTCATTTTACAAGACTAATGCCAGAATTAAAGCTCTATTTTAAAGAAAATTTTGATAAATAGTCAGGCAGCGCGACCGGATGCGGGCATTTTTGTTCGTCCTTGAGACATCCGTGTTGACGGTTAACTTGCAGATCTATTATGCGTGAACACTCCATCCATACCCTGAAAAACGGCATCCGGGTAGTCCATAACCGGGTGACGACCACCAAAATTGTTCATTGTGGCATCATGCTGGATATCGGCAGCCGCGATGAAACGCTGGCTAACCAGGGGATCGCCCATTTCTGGGAACACATGGCGTTCAAAGGAACCCGGAAGCGGAAGGCCTTTCATATTCTAAATCGTCTGGAATCGCTCGGAGGGGAGTTGAATGCCTTTACAGATAAGGAGAAGATTCTTTTTTATGCATCCATCCGTGATGATTACTTTGAGCGGTCCGTCGATTTGTTAACCGACATTACCTTCGAATCCATTTTTCCATCGAACCAGATCGAACGCGAGCGTCACGTCATACTGGAAGAAATGTCAATGTACTACGATGATCCGGATGGTTCGCTGCAAGATGAATTTGATTCCGTGGTATTTGCAGGTCACCCGCTCGGAATGAATATTCTCGGTACGAAAAAGACAGTAAACTCTTTCAAACGCGCTGACTTCCGTGCATTCGTTAAAAAACATATTGACACCCGGAAGATCGTGTTTTCCTGCGTGGGCAACATCGCCTTCGAAGAGGTTATCCGGCTAGCTGAAAAGTATATGGGACATATTCCGCGAATCACGTCACGCCAAAAACGGAAAAAATTCTCCGGCTACCGGCCGAAGGAAATAACGTTGAAGCGACCCATCAAGCAAGCACGGTGCGCGATCGGCCGGACCTCGTACTCATTGGCCGATGCTAAACGCGGAGTATTTTATTTGTTAACCAATATCCTGGGTGGATCCGGCATGAACTCACGCCTGAATCTTTCATTGCGGGAAAAGCATGGATTTGTGTATTCCATCGGCTCGCAATTTGTTCCCTTTACCGATACCGGGTTGTTTATAATATCATTTGGCACAGAACCTTCGCAGTTGTCAAAAAGTATTAAGTTGGTCGACGAGGAACTTCGCAAGTTTCGCGAAGAAAAGCTTGGTGTGAAGCAATTGGCATCCGCAAAGGAACAGATCATGGGCCAGGTGGCTATGGCAGATGAAAGCAACATTGGCTTTATGATTATGATGGGTCGCAGCCTCCTTGACCTTGGCAGGGTGCCATCCCTCGATGAAGTTTTTTCGCGTGTCCAGCATGCAACGGCCCATGATATCATGAAGATGGCCAATGAAATGTTTGATGAAAGGAAGATGAGTTATTTGATGATAGAACCAGGGTAATCCAAATGGACATTGTCAGTTCAGACATCCATGCGTATTCGGAAGCTCACACCTCTGCGGAGTCTCTGTTGCTCAGACAGATCAATCGTGAGACACATGCAGTTGTGCATATGCCGCGTATGTTATCGGGTCATTTGCAGGGCAGGTTTCTTTCCATGATCAGCAAAATGATTCAGCCTAAGTCTATTCTTGAAATTGGAACATACACGGGTTATTCAGCCTTGTGTTTGGTCGAAGGGCTTGCCCCGGGAGGCACCCTCGTTACCCTGGATATCAATGAAGAATTGGAAAAACGGGTTCGGAACTACTTCCTGACAGCCGGAAAAACTGAATCAATCGATTATCGTATCGGCAATGCGTTGACAATTATACCAACCTTAACAGGAACTTTTGATCTTGTCTGGATTGATGCCGACAAAGAGAATTATTCAGGATACTTTGATTTGGTCATTGATAAGGTCCCGCCAGGTGGATTTATTTTGGCTGACAATGTATTGTGGAGCGGAAAGGTGTTGGAAGCAACACCCGACAAAGACGCGAAAGCGATTAAGGCTTTCAACATTAAAATACAGAGCGATACACGTGTTGAAAACGTACTGCTGCCCATCCGGGATGGCATTATGGTGATGAGAAAGATTTAAGGGCGTCTCTTCCATATAACACGGTTTCAGAAAGCTTCAAAAACACCTTTTCATTGGCCTCATCCCACCTTCTCCGGAGGAGAAGAATCGAAGCCTTATCCGCGATGGTAGCGTCTAAAAACTCCTTGATGCGTTGAGGCCATAAAAAGGCATATTTTTAGAGATGCCCTTAATGAATTAACCTTTACCTTTACAGCACTAATGAAATTTTTTGCTCCAGCGTTTATTTTTTGCGGAGTTGCTGCGTTTGGCCAGTCTCCTCAGGTGCCCCACAAGATGCAGTTTGCCGGACTCACATTGGCCATTCGTGATGATGCCCGCCGGGAGATCCAAAAAGATGTGGATGCCCTCACCCAGCACCCGAAATATTTCAATGTAAAGGTGGAGCGCGCGAAAACGTATTTTCCTACCATCGAGAAAATATTTGCAGAAGAGCGCCTTCCGGAGGATTTTAAATATTTGTCGCTGCAAGAAAGTGCGCTTGTTTCTGACGCCGTTTCTTCCTCCAACGCCGTAGGTTTTTGGCAGTTCAAGGATTTCACTGCCCAGGAGATGGGCCTTCGTGTAGATGCAGAAGTGGATGAGCGTATGAACATAGCAAGCGCCAGCCGGGGAGCTGCACGTTACCTGAAGCAGTGTAACCATTATTTTAATAATTGGATCTACGCACTGCAAGCTTATCAAATGGGCGCTGGTGGTGTTATGCGATTGGTTGGCGACAAGGATTTGGGCGTACGTCGTATGGAAATAACATCCGAGACGTATTGGTACGTAAAGAAATTCCTGGCTCACAAAGTCGCTTTTGAAGATGCTGTTAAAGGAAAGGCTGAGCTGGCAGTGACTCATATATATGCAGCCGGAGGAAGAACGTTCCTGGAAATTGCAAAAGAGACGTCTGTCGACGAGCAAAAACTACGCGACTTTAACAAATGGCTGAAAGCTGAGCGGGTTCCTACTGACAAACAGTATGCTGTGCTTGTTCCGAACGGCGTTGGCAGGGCTGACTTTGGCGTACTCGCTTTCGGCCCGGCTAAATTGAAACCATCGGTGGATTTTGCCCAAGCCATCATTGAAGAACAATTAGAAGTAAACGGTGTGCGCGCGATTCGGGCGAAAAAGAGCGAGACACCGGAGGCGCTCGCCAACCGTGGAGATATCGGCTTGGGTGCCTTCCTTCGTTATAATGAAATGAAAATTGATAAACAGGTTGAATCGGACCGGGTTTATTTTTTACATAAGAAGAAAAAACGTGCAGCGGAAGACCTTTACACCGTCAGGTCTGGTGAAGACCTTTGGTCCATCAGTCAGCGATTTGGCGTCCAGCAAAAATCATTGCTCCGGTTTAATCGTCTGGAGGAAAACACAAGACTTGCGGAGGGGCTTACCCTGTTTTTAAACACACGCAAGCCGACGGGAAAAGAAGTTGGGGATACCTCCGCAATCGCGATTCTGGATGAAGATGATTTTTTTAGCTGGGACCAACCAATCTTCCGTCAAAATGATAAGCAACCTGTTTTGAAGGATACCCTCATAAAAGAGGATAAAAACCCCAATCAAATGGAAGAGGCCTCACCGGAAATAACAGAAACCTTACAGAATGCTGCCCCGGCTGAACAAGTACATGAAGTAAAGTCTACTGATACACTATATAGTGTAGCGCGCCAATATGGGGTAACGATCAAGGATCTGATGGAATGGAACGACAAAAGAGATTTCGCCCTTTCTGTAGGTGAAAAACTCAGGGTCCGGTCTCGCTGATTGGATTTTTAGTGTTTTTTGATCAATACCATACTCCATTCTTTCAATTATTTTCTGAACGGGTTTTGTTTCTGAATAAAAAAGATAATTTTGCGACTCCTGTCGTATATGAAGGGCGACGAATTAAACAATGATGATGGATACTGCCGTAAGGACAATTGACCTGGTAATGCTGGTGGACGACAATGACACCGATAATTTTATAAGCAAAAGAATAGTAGAGATTACAAAGTTTGCCAAACGTGTGGAGGTAAAAAACTCCGGAAAAAGTGCATTGGATTACCTAACGGAAAATCAAAATAATCCAGAAAATCTTCCAAATATTATTTTTCTTGACATCAACATGCCCGTCGTCGATGGCTTTGTATTCTTATACGAATTCGAAAAGTTTAAGGAACTGGTACGAACGAAATGCAAAGTGATCATTCTATCAAGTTCTGATAACAAACGAGACATTGACCGCATCGTTAATAATAACTACGTGATCAAGTTCATTACCAAGCCCCTTACCGAGATGGCCCTGGATGAAATAAGGTTAAATAATATGTGACCCAGGTACGGTTTTTGTAATTGGCTCCGAAAATCGCACACCCATGAAAAGCCAATTTATTTTAGTTTGTTTGTCAGGTGTTGCCATCGCAATGTTCGCCCCAGCCGGCAGCAAGGAGTTGCTAGCCCAGGCGGTACCGGTTGACTCTGTTACCAAAATTCTTATCAAGCCCGCGCCGGTCTCTAACTGGAAGAAAACCTTTCGTGCAGGGCTCAACCTCAACCAGGCTTCTTTTTCAAGCAATTGGAAAGCGGGAGGTGTTAATTCGCTCGGTTTTAATGCCCTTTTAAATTATAAGGCCAACTACAAGAAGGGAAAGGCCTCTTTTGACAATGAAATTGATCTGTTGTATGGGATGGTAAATAATCAGGGGCAGGGTAATCGCAAAACCCTCGACCGGATATTCCTGGACACGAAATTGGGTCATGCCCTCAATGAAAAATGGGACTTATTTGTGGCATTAAATGCCATGTCGCAGTTTGCCAAAGGGTACAAATACGTAAAGGACGTAAACGGTGTTGAACAAAGTCAATTGATCTCTGACTCGTTTGCGCCCACCTTCATCACCCTATCCCTGGGCGCTGAATATCATCCTGTTGAATATTTCAAGTTACGCCTTTCTCCAATTGCTCCCCGCGTGACACTCCTCCGAAATAACGATGGCCGTTACAATGCAGTAGATTTGCTCAAGCCATATGGTGTTGAAGTTGGCAAATCTGCCCGCTTTGAGTGGTTCGCTTTCCAGTTGCTGGCGGAGTATAATAGAGATATAGCGACAAACATCAATCTAAAGTGGCGGTACATTATGTTTGCCAATTACCAAACACCTGAAGTGAAAAAAATTGACCATCGCCTTGACTTGAACCTTACAGCCAAAGTAAACAAGTTTGTGAACGTAAGCCTCGGTGGAATTTTCCTGTATGATTACGACCAGGACATTAACTCGCAGTTCAGCCAGGCTTTTTCACTGGGTATTCTCTATGCCATCCAGAACTACAAAGACGAGAAGGAAAAATAGGTTGCATTTCTAATTGACGCGAATTGCCACGGATTTTAACCTGTGGCATCATTGGCTTTAATTTGTTAGGGGTGGTGTTTCCTGTTGCCAGTTGCCAGCCACCGGAACCTGTCAACTGGTAACCAGCAACTATTTTTACCTACTTCAATCGAATTCGGTAATATTTTTACCAAATAGGGTTAATTTTTACCGTATTGTTCCGAAATTCAGCAAAATATTACAACAATAAGTCAATGAGCAAACCGAAAACCCGCTGGATTGTGATTTTTGTAGTGCTGGCAGCCTTGCAACTACTGGTGGTATTTACGGGTGGCAATCCTGAAAGTACCACTGTCGACTCCATCGATAAAGCTGATACCGCGTGGATGATCGTAGCAACCGCATTTGTATTTTTCATGACACCCGGGCTCTCATTTTTTTACGGTGGCATGGTCAGTGTTAAGAATGTAATCTCTACCATGCTTCAAAGCTTTATCACGTTAGGAGTGATTAGTTTGTTATGGTATCTGGTTGGCTTCAGCCTGGCGTTTGGCGAAAGCTGGCATGGGCTCATCGGAAACCCCACCACCTTCTTCGCGTTTCGGAACGTTGGACTTAGTCCAAATCCGGCCTTTGCCCCGACGTTTCCGTTTTTGTTGTTTGCATTGTTTCAACTGAAGTTTGCAATCATCACGCCTGCTTTGATCACAGGAAGTTTTGCGGAGCGAGTGAAATTTACTTCCTATCTAATTTTTATGTGCCTGTTTTCGTTGTTGATCTATTGCCCATTAGCGCTCTGGACCTGGCACCCGGATGGCTTCCTGAGGCAGTGGGGCGTACTGGATTTTGCGGGCGGAACGGTTGTACACATGTCGGCAGGTTTTGCTGCGTTGGCTGGAGCTTATATTCTTGGCAAGCGCGAAGAAAAGTATCATCAGCCTGCGAATATTCCATTTATTATTCTGGGCACAGCAATGTTGTGGTTTGGCTGGTTTGGTTTCAATGCCGGCTCCGCGTTGGCTGCAAATGGTCTGGCGGTGCAATCGTTCGCAACGACCAACTTTGCCTCTGCATCGGCGATGATCACCTGGATATTGTTTGATGCGCTGGTAGGAAGAAAGATCTCTGCCATGGGAGCCTGTATTGGAGCAGTGGTCGGGTTGGTGGCGATCACGCCAGCGGCAGGTTTTGTTAATTTGGGACAAAGTATTTTTATCGGGTTTGCAGCAGCGATTGTCTGCAACCTGGCCGTGTACTACAAGCAACGTACGTCGCTGGACGATACGCTCGACGTCTTTCCCTGCCACGGAGTAGGAGGAATGGTCGGCATGGTGCTAACAGGTGTGTTCGCGAAAGACGTGGGTCTGGTGTATGGGCAATTTGAAACGTTCAAGTATCATATCCTCGCATTATTCATAGTAGGAGGGTTCACGTTCACCGGCTCGTTCCTCATCTTCAAAATCACAGACCTGATCACGCACCTCCGTGTTTCACCGGACGAAGAGCGGCTGGGCCTTGACCTGAGCCAGCATTCCGAGACACTTCAGGCCGACGTACAGGAAACTCCGACCGGTAACGGAAAGATGGAAGTAGCTGCCTGATGGTTTACACTTCGCTTGTTCCTTCAGGCAACATAAATCCTGACCTAATACCGCGTGAATCACCTACCTATACTCTCATCGTATCGCTCAAGCTGCGAAATACTCAGTATTCTATAGTCAGGTAAGGCCTTGCCTTTTCAATCCACTGAGGGGTCAGTATTTTAATTTCATCCAGTTGATCTATGGACTTAAAATTTCCGTGTTGTAACCGGAAGGAGAGGATGGCTTGCGCGTCTTTTCTTTTGATGTATGGATGCCTGAACTCTTCCAGCGTAACAGTATTCAGATTTATTTTGCTCGGATGGAAGTTTTCAACTACCATGAATTTCTTTTTTATCTCCCTTACAACGGCAGAGTCTAACCCGTACACCTCCTGCACCTGATCCATTGAAACAAAGCCGCCGAGCTTGTCGCGGAAGGTCCGGATCCGTTTTGACAACGCTGGACCAATGCCATAGACGTTCAGCAGTTGGATGGAGTCGGCGGTGTTGATGTCAATAATTTGAGCAACCGTATTCCGTTTTTCGGTTGGAAAAGTAGGGGCGGGATTTTTGGTTTGTGCTATGGTGATCCACGGTTTAGCTTGTTCAAACCAGGCGGTGTCCAATCCATACATCTTTAACAGGGCCTCTTTCTTTTTGAATGTTCCGCCCTTTTCACGGTAGCGAACGATTCGTTTGGCTGTGAAGGATGGTAATCCAAGACGAATGAGTTCTGATTCGCTTGCGGTGTTTGGATCAAATGGAAAGAAATTGATGGCTACGGGGATTTTCTTCGCTACTGGAGCGCTGTCGGTTGTATTCCAGTGAAGGCTGGCGATCAAACTGTCGGCTATCCGTTCATCTTTTGAAAAATCCAATGGTCGGCGGATTCGCCACCAGCGATAGAGTGGTTCAGAAAAGAGAAGTACGATCATGAGTGGGAGCAAAATAAGGAAGGCATTGGTTTCCCCGCGGGAGAAGCCAAAGAAAGCTCTGATCCAGGCTTTGATTCGATGCATAAGGTCTTGCCACGGATGGCGCACTTTGTGTGCCAAAGCCCTTCGGTGCGCAGGCCCAGATGATCACGGAAAAAAACGAACCGTGCAATCCGTGCGGCGCCGCTTTGGCACACTTCTGTGGCTGTATTATTCTTTGTACACTGTAGCTGAAAGGTAGAGAGGAATTGTTGTAGCCAGGGTAAAGCCAACATCAGGAAAGCAGGATGATTTTTGTCCCGCGGGATCTCTTTTTAAAGCCAGGATTGAATGCTTGGAGGTAACTTTGTATTATTTTTTATTGAAACCGAGAATAATTGTTTTTTCACCGGAATATAAATAATGGGCATCTCTAAAAACCTTGCCTTTTATGGCCTCAACCCGTCACCCTTCTCCGGAAGAGAAGGGTACAAGGAGTTTTTAGAGACGCCCTTAATGTAATTAAATTTCACTGTAAGTAAGCTATTTTCATTCCAGCATTGCTTTAATTATTGGCCCTAGCAGTAGAGTGATGCTGGAATTAGCAATAACGTATAAGAATAACAGAACTAGAAACAATGAACCGCTTTGAGGATGGAATAATTTCGTAAGAGGCACTTATAATTTTTAACTTGTAGCATAAACTATATTCCCATGGCTGAATTAAAAACAAAAAAGAACGAAGTCAGTGTTGACGCATTTATAAAAAAAGTTTCAGAGGCACAGAAACAAAAAGATGCTTTTGCAATTCTCGAATTAATGGAAAAAGCCACTAAAACTAAGGGTAAAATGTGGGGATCATCCATTATTGGTTTTGGTGATCGGCATTTAAAATACGAAAGCGGCCGCGAACTGGATTGGTTTGTAATGGGATTTTCTCCTCGCAAACAAAACTTGGTCCTGTATATTTTCGGAACGGTGGAGAAGCAACAAGCCCTTCTGAAAAAATTGGGAAAACATAAAACAGGAAAAGGTTGTCTATATATTAATAAGCTGGAAGAAGTAGATATGGTTGTTTTAAAAGAAATAATTAATAAAGGACTTGTTAGATAATCCAAGACGCATTGAACAAAGTGTGTGAAACTGTCGCTTTGGACGAGCAGCAAAGCCTGCAGGTCAGTCAGCGGCTTGACCGAATGTCATTGTCGACGATGACTCAAAATACGATTAGGATTATATAAATGATAATTTCAACCACACGATGGATCTCTGGATAAAGGAATTGGAACAATACAATTTTATCCAGTTATGTGCTATACCTTCTCCTAATGGTTGGTCGCTTGGACAAATGTATAGGCACCTGATTGAGGACACTAAATATTATATTGAGCAAATAGAAGTTTGTGTAACGAGTAATGATCATGAGTCCGAAAATGCATCGCCTAACGCTAGAATAATGTTTCTGAATAATGGTTTTCCGAATGAGGCGCTGGAAGGATCACCTGCCAATGCTTATATTCTGCAGCCTGATAAAAAAGAGCAGCTAATGATTGATTTACTACATTTAAAAGCGGAAATGAATCTGGTTGCAATTCGGATTTCAGAAAGTCCATTTAAGGGCAAAACAAAACATCCAGGATTAAACTATTTGGGAGCTAATGAATGGCTTCAGTTCGCTGACATGCATTTTCGTCATCATTTAAGACAAAAAAAAGAATTGATGACTTTTTGCAGGTAAACAGATAATTGAAGTGTAACTGCTATGAGATAAAGTTGCGATTTATGAAGAACACCAACGAGAATTCATGGATATGGCCGGAGGAACTGGATGCATTAAAAGCTGCTCCCCAGCACCATAAACTGTTATTTGAGAATGACGCTGTTCGGGTCATAGACGCTTGTATTCCTCCCGGTGAAACAACAAAAGTACATACACACCGATGGCCAGCTTCTTTGTACGTCATCAGTTGGTCAGACTTTATCAGATATGACAAGGAGGGAGCTATAATCCTCGATTCCAGAAATCTTGCTGTATCGCCAGAGCCATCAACAGCATTATGGTCTGAACCACTAACTCCTCATGCCTTAAAAAACACAGGTAATAGTGACTTACATATAATCAGTGTGGAATTAAAATTTGAAGGAGACAATACGCGGGCATAAACTCCTTTCTCCGCAGAGTCCCCGAAACGGGAGACACCCTATCCCAAAAACATCTTGTTCTGTGCCAAACAATCTGCCAGGTGACGGTACGTATTCCTGATTGAATCCATTGAGTAATCACCATTCATCGATCGCAGAATTCGGTTGGAGAGGGTCCCTTCATTCAGGATAACCGAAATTTCCGGACTCCATTTTTCAAGTCCGGTATTTCCTTTTTTTAACAATGTGGAATGGATGTGCCGCCACAGGTCCTGAGCGGTGCACGGAGCCGCCAAGCCAAACGCGCCCGGATACTCAGAGGAAAGAATTTCAGCTTGTTGACCAACGGTTGACGTATCGTCCAGGATACCAGCGAGTATTTCCGTTTTGGCGCGAATCTGTTCTTCCATGTTGCAAAATTGCTCGTTCACCAACGCTTTGATCGTTTCAATCACCAGGGTCTGGATAGCCAGGTCCGCCGGCGGACATTCTTGTATATCCATGATCCGAATTTCAATAGAGCCTCGGTCAAAGCGGGGAATGGCGCCGCGTGAATTTACCCAGATGGGATTCAGAATATTTTCGGGATCATGCGGTGCAATGTCATTCTTGATTCTTTCATAGATGGTATTCAAATACTGGCGCTTGGAGAACACGGCCTCCGGTACAATCTTTCCGGTGATCGAAGGAATTTTGGACTGGTTCGTTTTGTAGTAACTCATGCGCGTGTCCAGCATGCCTGTCACTTTTCCATCGAGGATGGGCGAACTTGCACAAAGCGCTGGCAGGATGGGCAACACAAGGCGAATGGCTGCGTGAAGTTTGGCAAATTCTTCGTCATCGTAAAAAGGTAAATTCAAATGCGTACTTTGTAAATTACTCCACCCGTGACCACGGCAATCAAAAATTTTGTTGTAGATATCGTACACCTGATTGTCGCTGTCGTGGGGCCAGAGTTTTGTTTCAGTCGAAGGGTCCATCCAGGGGTGGGCTGCTGTGGGTAACAGCATTGCATCCCGTTTTTCGAGGATGGCATTAATTCTCCTCACATCATCAGCAAAAGCACTTTCCAGGGAATTGAAATTACTCTCCGGTTTAGTTGATTTCAGTTCAATCACGTGGAGGACCAGTTCATTTGACCACGTCACCATACCATTCTCAAACTCGCTTCCGTACCGACCGAGCTCATGTCTCAACAGCTCATCCGCGATCGGCCGGATGTTCAGGGTTTTCCGGTCAACAATCATGTATTCCAATTCGACCCCGTAGGCCTGGAAAATATGTAAACGTGAGGGTTGCATCATTTTGCAGATTTGACTTTGTTGAGAATAACCTCCATGATGATATCGTACAGTTTGTCTTTCAGGATTTTGTCTTCCGTGCCGGCGTCAATATTCGGATTGTCATTTACTTCAATGATATAAAATTTTCCATCGACTTCCTTCATGTCCACGCCGTACAATCCTTTGCCGATAAGTGATGTAGCCTTTAACGCGGCTTTCAATAAACCCGCCGGTGCCTGGTCTACGGCAATGCTTTCCACTTGTCCATCGCGCGACGTCTCTTTTTCAGCGCTCCAATTGACAATTTGCCAATGTTTGCTGGCCATAAAGTATTTGCAGACGTACAGCACCTGGCCGTCGATTACGCCGACGCGCCAGTCGAAGGGTGTGGGAAGAAATTCCTGGGCAATGATGAGATCCGATTTTTCGAACATGCCTTTGCGCTCAACCTTGAACTCCGCCAGGTTATTGATCTTGACCACACCTCGTGAAAATGCACCGTCTGGTTGTTTAAGAATGAATGGAAATGCCATTTTATCGGTAACCAAATTGCAATTCTCCATGGTAATTACGTACGACTTTGGCGTGAGGATTTTATTGGCACTTAGTAATTCATGGAGGTACACTTTGTTCGTACATTTCAAGATTGATTCAGGGTCATCAATCACAGCCAATCCCAGTGACTCAGCTTTTTTTGCAAACCGGAACGTGTGGTGGTTGACGTTGGTGGTCTCCCGGATGAAAAGCGCGTCATACTGAATCAGCTTGTCAATATCATTTTTAGTAATAAACTCTGTATTGAAGCCCGCCTCCAGTGATGCTTTGTAAAACCGTTTCAATGCCCGGTCATCAGAAGGCGGGTAGGAATCTTCCGGATTAACAAGAATGGCAAGGTCGTATTTCTTTTTGTCGGGTCGGTAATCGCGCTTTCGCAAAAGATATTTTTCCAATGCGCTCTCCAAAATTGGCTGGTCGCTCTCCGGCATCTCGCTCAAACTGATGGGTCGGATACTTTGCAGAACCCATTTATTCTTCTTCGAAAAACTGGCCCTCACCAGTGGAGCTTGTACGAGTTGGAAGAGTTGTAAGGCCAGCTTATTCAGGTTTTCGGACTGGGCCGATCCAAAATAGATATTGAACTCCACGCGGTCGTACGGCTCCTGCTTAAATGTATTTTGGATGAGTGCATCAAAGTCCTGGGAGTCGTCGCGAAGGATAGACGGAAAACGGAGGTCCTGGATAGTAGAGACTTCGGGAAGCACTTTATGTCCACGTGCCTCCGCCAGTAAGGAAACATAATAACCTTCGCTTTGGTATTGATAGGATTTACAGAGGTTGAGAATCTTTAAATTCTTCACTGACTGGTACAACTCGTCAGTTATGTAGCGGTCAGGTGTGATTACCTCAACATCTTCCAGGCGGAGGTTCCAGCTTTTAGGTTTTTCTACGATGATTATTTTAGGCACGTGGGTATTGTATTGGTTGCAATATATCTCTGTTTCGCTACTGCCTGCTGCTTACAGCCCACTGCCTACTATTTGTTCTTAGGTTGAATAATCAACAGATTCGCATCATATGTCACAATTCCCAACATGATGCTGTTGATCAGCCGGTCGAAGGTCACACTGTAGTATTGACTTTTTAGCGGGTTGGGATTCATGGGATCGGCGAGGTAAACATAATCAGCACCTTCGTCATAGCCGTTGATGATGGCAAAGTGGCCTACGGGTTCTCCTTTGATACTGTCATATTTATTGCTCACTGAAATCTCACGCTGGGTTCCATAGAGGTAGGTGGCGCTCAGCCCCGCCAGTACGGGAATGGATTTTTTTAGGTAGCCTTTTATAAGTTTGTCGTCAAGTTCGTCGTACAACAATTTTCCCCCGGCCTCCAGAAACTTTATGTAGGCCCGGCTGGCCACCAGGAGTTTTCGGCGCTTGAATTTGTAGGCCATTTGCTTTTTTAAATTGTAAATCATCTTTCGCGAAGAAAGTTTGAACCAGGTGGGATCAAAGACATGGAGATTATAGGTGTAAATGGAGGCTTGGTACCCACGTTGAAGGGCATGATTGCCCATCATCACAGCCAATGTACCGCCAGTTTTCAATTGCTTTACCTCCCGGATCACCTGTTTGAGACTGATGGCATCGTTGTAATGCTGATACAGCGCGTGAAGACAGGTTGGGCCGCAGGTAACTTCATCAGGCTGTGCCTTTATATCAAAATTCAGAAAGAGCGCCTGACGCTGCATGGGATTAAAACAATTTTGGAATTAGGATGTTCAAAAGTTCAACCAAAATTAAGGCGATGATAATCCACTCCAGAACGTTGCTCTCGCGCTGGTTCGAGATTTGGAGGAACACCTTCAGGTTATCGTCAATGATCCGAAGGGTATATTCTATTTCGCTCACACGAACCCGCAGGTCGAAATGTTTCATTAATCCCCTATTCAATGAATCGAGGTTTTCATTCTCCCATACTTGCTCGGGGGTATCGAATATGTAAATATTATCGACAATATCATTTTGTGTATTCAAGGCCCTTCCAATAAACTTCAGCATGTTTTTTCTGTTGATGCTGAGTTTTCCGTTCGTCTCAAGGCCGTTCGTGAAGCTTCTGACTTCCATCAGCAGGTTTTCTGAAATTGCCTGATAGTGGTCCAAGGCAATCGATTGGGCAAGGTTGAACATGGCGATGCGAATGATTTTATCATCCACGTGGTCAACAATCAATTGATCGAATTCAAATTGCAAGGCAGCGCCGGACTGAACGCGGATATCATGATCTTCGCGCAGCCAGGGTTCAGGATTTTTCAGGTAGTTCTGAATCTTTTCGACCGCCAGTTTAATTTCTTCCTCGGTGTGCCCGGAGAAGACCACCACGCCATAGTTGAAATAGTATTGATAACTGTCCAACCCAGCACGATAAAATAGCTCATACGAACTATCGGCCACGGTCTTTAAATCAAAAAAAGCCTTGATCCCCTTCAGGTCCAATTGACTGGCTACCCGGATTGCAGAGAGTTTTACTGTTTTTTCCATGCTGCTGAACTCAAAGATAGTCGTAATATCATCGGATATAAATTTGGGTTTATGTTGAAAAGTCTAATATTGCGACTTAGCCTGTCTACTATGAAAAAGAAATTTGCTGTCCTTATTTTGGCGTGTATTACAACGGTCGAAGCATTCGGGTGGGGCACTACCGGCCATCGGGCCACCGGCCTCATTGCTGAGCAGTATTTGATCGCAAAGGCCAAAAAGAGGATCGCGCTCATACTTGAACAAGAGTCAATCGCCATGGCAAGCAACTGGATGGACGAAATCCGCTCTGACTCCGCCTATAACTATACTACCGACTGGCACTGGACGACCATTCCGGAAGGAAAACGCTTCGAAGACGTGGAGGCAAATCCTGACGGCAAAGTAGTGATGATGATTGAAAAGATTGTCACGGATCTAAAATCGCGAAAGCTGGCGCCTAAGCAGGAAAGGGAATACCTGAAGATGCTTATTCATCTGGTGGGCGATATTCATCAGCCTCTTCATGTGGGTAAGCCCGGCGACCGTGGCGGAAATGATGTAAAAGTGAAATGGTTTGGCGCTGACTCCAACCTGCACCGGGTGTGGGACAGCGATATGATCGATGGCACAAAATTGAGTTACACCGAGTTGGCGCAGTCATTTATCAAGCCAGATAAGACCATTGTAGCAAAATGGCAAGCATCTTCAGTGCGTGACTGGGCAATGGAATCGGTAAGTTATCGCCCGCAGGTGTATGATATCGGGAAAGGCACCCTGGGTTATCAGTACAGCTATAAATATTTCAGCATAGCCAGACAGCGTATGCTTCAGTCAGGCATTCGACTGGCGGGTTTATTGAATCAGATTTACGGAAAGTAAAAAGATAAATAATTTAAGGGCGTCTCTGGAAACTCCTTGATACCCTCTCTTGGAGAAGGGTGACGCGTTGAGGCCATGAACGGCAGGGTTTTTGGAGATGCCATTAATTCATAAAAATACTTTATCTCCTAAGGAAGTCGATTGTAATTCTTCCGTTGATTTTTTCGCTTACTCATAACGGCAATTCAATTGAAAGATGATTCTTCTGTCCACTGGTTTAGTGAATTGCCTTAATTGCTTCCTTCGCCTTTTCGTGATTCGGATCGAGCGCCAGTACTTTCATCCAGTAGGATTTTGACAACCGCATTTCTTCTTTCAAAAAGTGATAGTATCCCAGGTAGGAATAAGCCTCGATCAGATCGTTCTTGCTCTTATCCGGATTGATGGAAGCAATCTCAATCAGCTTTTCGTAAAACGGCTTGGCCAATCCCTTTTCTGATTCAGGATCAAGGTTTGATTTGGTCCTGGCTTCCCATAAATATCCCACCGCCATATTGGGCTGTAACTCTATCAATTTTAAGAATGATGAATCAGCGTTTGCGTACTGCGAATTGAAGTAATAAGCTCTTCCTATAGAATAGTAATCCTGTGATAAGGGTTTTTCATGGGATCCGATCAATTGCTTATAGAGTTCAATTGACTTCTGGTACTTTTTATGTTTCAATTGCGTTTCAGCCAGCAACCGCGTAAGTTCAGCTTGATTTTTATCCAGTGCTAAACTTTTTTCCAGGTTGATGGACGCCAGCGAATCCTCATTGAGTTTTGTAAGTAATTTTCCGTAATAACCATAGTCAGAAGCATTGAACTCCTGTCGGGTGTTTGTAAAATACTTTTCAAAGAGACCTCTACTTTGCTGATAGTCGCCGGCTTCAAACAAAGAGAAAGCAAAGTAGCGCAGTGTGATAGGGTTAACATCTTCCTTTTGAACCAACCCACGGAAGACTTCATTGGCTTTTGTAAAGTCCCTCGCCATAAACAAAAAGAAGGCATAACGAAGCTTATCCTTTTCTGGTTTTTCCGTCAGTAAAAGATACGTCTCATAATATTTTACAGCCTGTGTTCCATTCTTGCTTAGATAAGAAAGTTCACCTAGTTCTTTGAATGCACGTGCATACCCGGGGTCAATATTAATAGCTTTAAGAAATGACTCTTCAGCCATTTTATAATCTTTGATCCGCAAATAGACGACGCCAATCTTATAGTGCGGTTTTGCATTCTTGGGATCATACTGCGCGGCCCATTCATAGTTGCTCACAGCCGAGCCTCCGTTATTTTGCATGAGGTAAGCATCGCCCAAAAGGAGATAGGTCTCAGCATTATTGGGCTCTATCAGGTTTGCCTTTTCAAGAAGGGCCAAGGCCTCTCCCGAGAATTTTGGTTCGCTCAGGTATGCCCTTGCAATCGCCTGAAGCACGGCAACATTTTTGGACTTGCTCATCGCCAGAGCACGGTCAAAGAAGGATTTGGCTTCTGTCGTATTTTTTTTCAGAAGTAGCACATGCCCTTTGCCAACATAGAAAAGGGGTTGCTTATCATTTTTAACAAGACCTTTCTCGAATGACTCGAAAGCGAGATCATATTCGCCAGCCTGCAATTGAGCGTATCCGATGTAATAATACAATATTGCGTCATCTGGATGTTCGCTGACGGCCTTGCTCAAAACTTCAATGGCTTTATTTGGTTGGTCAATGTCGATTAGCCGTAAGGAACTTTTTACTTCAACTCCCTGGGCGCGGGTAAACATGACGGCTAAGAATATAAATAAAGTACCATTAAAAATGATAAAGCCAAATCTTTTAAGAAACTCCAACGTATTTTTCATAGTTGTAAGGGCTAAATTTATCTGCTGTCACGGTTAATTTCTACAATTCTAACAGGCATGGTTGTGGGAACCAGACCTGCTTTAAGGACAATCCTTTGACCTTTGTCACTGGCTACAAATGCAGTAAATCCGCTTCCTAAACCTGCCCGCGCTTCGCGACTAATGATTATAGTGCCTCTGCACAACGGGTACTGATGTAATGCTACATATGCCTGATACGGTTTAAAGTAGGAGCTGTCTCCGGCAAGACTCATCACGCGAATCGTATTCAGGAATTGATTGGCTGTAGAATCATCATGGTCACTGATCCACTCCACCCCAATTAATCCTATAGCGCTTGCATTCTTGGAAACATACTCTACTACTGCCTGGTTAGTTTTCACGGCGAAACAATTCGAGGGAAGCTGTTCTCCATTTGCAATGGAATCTCTTAAAAATCGGACAATTCCGGATTTTGGATTATCAAATACAATCGTTATCGAGGACGAGGCTGTTGTGGGATTGAGTTGGTTCCAGTTGGTAATTTTCCCTTTGAATATTTCTTTCAACTGGCTAATACGAAGAAGACTATCGTGGTTATTTCTATGGATGATGAGCGCCACCGCACCCGTTGCGATATCAGTCTGAACAGGCACGATTTTATCTTTCATCAGCATACTCACCTCATCGCCCGCCAACCTGCGCGTAACCACAGCAAGCCTAACACTATCATTAAGCAATGCCTCAATAGCTTCTGCTTCTGATGTATAATTTACCTGGACATTAGCTTGTTTATAGATTCCTTCAAAAGCATCCACCTCAGCTTCGAGTAACGGTCTTAATGATTCATCTACCGCAATTTTAATATCTCCTGCGGTGGGAGTATCCAACGGCCGCCCTCGCTTATCTTTTTCCGTACAGGCGCAACACAAAAGCACTATGCCGAGCATCCTATTTATTATTCTAATGCGTATCATGATTAGTCCTATAATATTTTTGATAAACTTTGTATGCCCTGAAAATCCCGTAGCCAATAAGCACAATGCCCATGGTAAGCGAA
The DNA here is from genome assembly GCA_025350305.1 of Cyclobacteriaceae bacterium. Taxonomy (GTDB): domain Bacteria; phylum Bacteroidota; class Bacteroidia; order Cytophagales; family Cyclobacteriaceae; genus ELB16-189. Next base: position 33,349 of record JANXYC010000024.1, read on the forward strand.
TACTTCTCAGGAATATGGAACAGCGTATTGTATCCGTCCACTACGGCTACACCAATAGATATGTAAAGGATGACCATCAGAATACTCAGATATTGCACCGTCCTTCCCATAACATTTACCCTAATTTAAATTTTAGCGGGAGTGTATAACGAACTTTCACGGGTCTGCCCCTTTGCTTACCCGGCTTCCAGGGAGGTAGCAATTGGACCACACGCTTGGCTTCTTCATCACAACCGGATCCGATACCTTTCATTGTCTGAACCTCGCTAATTTCCCCATTGGCACCCACAACAAAACTTATATATACAGTCCCTTCAATTCCCATGCGGCGGGCCTGAGCCGGATACCGTATTGTTTTATAAATGAACTTGTATAAAGCCTGAAGACCGCCTGGAAATTCAGGGGGCTGCTCCACTACCAGAAATACCTGATTGGGATCAATGTCTTCTATTCCTACTTCCTTTACTGGCTCGTCAAAGATTACTTCACCGGTTCCTTCAGTATTCTGTTTGCCGGTATCATTTGTTTTGATCTCCTCAACGGTAGGCATCTCTTCTTCAACAATCTGCTTGTCTGTTACCTTGGGTGGAAGAAACTTGATAATGGTTTTTATGGGAGGTGGAATATCCAATTTTGGAGGTGGTGGTTGGTTGGGAATAATCGGGGGTGGTTGGTCGAGGTTGACAGTAAGTAGCTTAACCTCATTGACAGGACCGGTATTTTCGCGTGACTTGAAAAAATCAATTATGGAAGGATAAGCAAACACAAGGGCCATCACCAGCAACGTTATAATCAATGATCTCACCAGATTTCGTGAGTACACTTTACGAATAAGGTAAGCGCCGTAATCTTTGTTACGATTTTCAAATACGAGATCGTCCCAATGTGAAGGAACTGCTGCTTCATCCTTCATAACTGTAATTCTTTAATGAGTTCATTGTCCACAGGAGTAATATCTACAAGTGCATATCGCGGTATGCTGCTGATGTTCATCTCATCAAGTATGTCTACCATATTCCGGTATTTTGCATCGTTAGTAGCTTTGATGAGGATTACCAACTTCGGTAGTTCGGCCTTTTTTTCAAGCAGCACTTTACGGATGCCATCTTTGGAAAAATCAGTCAGTACTACTTTAGGATCAGTTATTCCCATATACCAAAACACCTTGTTATTCTTACCTAACACGAGCGTTAGCACATTCTTTTCATTAATCTCAGGAAGTTTATCTTCTTTATTCGGTTTTTCAGGCATGGTAATCTCCATCGTCTGAGGTTTGTTCAGTGTAGTGGTCATTACAAAAAAAGTAAGTAGAAGAAATGCCAGGTCGACCATGGGCGTCATATCAATCCTGGTAGAAGTCTTTTTGCTTCTCACTTTCTCGTTCTTTTTCCCACCACTGCCTTGTTGACTTATCTCTGCCATTTTGTTTTTTTAAAAGTTAGAAATGCGATACGCAGCCATCATACTCCTTTTTCCATATTGGTGATCAAATTGAATCTATTCACCTTTCTATCGATCATTGTGTCAATCACTTTCTTTACTACCGGGTAGTCTGAATCACGGTCACCTTTTATGGCAATGCGCAACCTGCGGTTGGAAAGTCTTGCCTGTAAAACCCAATCAGCCAATTCATTGTTTGCAGAATCGCATGGGATTCCCGGTTGGTGCAATAGCTTTCTTTCCTCCGTAGTCATTGCGAGAAATTGTTTAAGATTGCCAATAGGTACACCCATGCTGGACATGATAGCAAATCGGTGAGTCTCTTCAGTTGTGAATGAAATGCCGTATTTCTCCCCAATCTTTGCAAGTAGATCGGCGCGAGTAAATTGGCCATCCACATTAAAAAAAACTCTTCCGTCCTTGCCGATGGAGATTGTTAAAATATCAGTGTCTGGAATCTTTATTTCTGACACCGACGTCGGCGTATCTATTGCCAATGGTTCCTCAGGTGCAAACTTGGTGGTGAGCATAAAAAATGTCACTAACAAGAATGCCAGGTCAACCATGGGAGTCATATCAATGGATGGTGAGCTTCGATGAACTTTTACATTTCCCATAAAAAGTTGACTTTATGTAGTTACGCCTTTGTCGTTGCGGTGAAATTCTGAATGATACTATAGCTTGCCTCGTCTATGCCATACGTGAGAGCATCAATCTTTGTTGTAAAGTAATTGTAGAAGACAATGGCCAACGCTGATGTACCGATCCCAAGTGCTGTATTGATCAATGCTTCGGAAATTCCATTTGCCAGAGCGACTGCATCGGGTGCTCCAGCCGTTGCCAGTGCCGCGAACGCCTTGATCATACCCAAAACTGTTCCTAATAATCCCAGCAGTGTGGCGATGGAAGCTATAGTGGCAATGATGACAAGATTTTTTTCCAGCATCGGCATTTCAAGCTGTGTAGTTTCCTCAATGTCTTTCTGTATAATGAGGATCTTCTTGTCTGCGTCAAGGTTGCTGTTTTTAGCAAGCTCTTTGTACTTTTGAAGTCCTGCTTTTACCACATTGGCAACAGAGCCTTGCTGCCGGTCACATTCGCTTACAGCCTGATCCAGGTCATTGGCGGACACAAATGATTTGATCTTGCGTACAAATTTTGGGATACCCCCCTTTCCCTTAGCTCTGCCGATCGTTAAGCCGCGCTCGATGGCAAAAGTCAAAGTCATCATCAATAGTGAAAGGAGTAGTGGTACAATGAAGCCGCCTTTATAAACGATCCCCAGATAATTTCCGGGAAGCGGATGGTTGACAGGATCATTGCCCTGGAAATTGGATGGATCTCCCAGAACCAAATAATACACGGCATAGGCAATTACAATTTCCAATGGAATAACAACTGAAGTAAACCCTGACTTTACATTCTCAATGAGTGAATTGGACGTTTTCATAAAATATATTTTGTTGAAGGATGGTTTTGAAAAATGAATGACTCTATAGATAGTTGGTTGTCTTGCGTAATCAATCCACATATCCGGGTGAGTTCATCTAACTTCTTGCTTTGACCTATTGAGGCGATGACGTGTCAACGTTAAAATGACCGGAACAGCAGACACCATTACCATGCCACCAATAATTATTTCCAGATAATCTGTTACTTCTGGAAACATATTACCTAACCAATACCCCGATAGGACCATCACCACTACCCAGATCGTTGCTCCCATTATGTTGAATAGTAAGAATTTAGGAAAATTGAGTCGTGCCATGCCCGCCAGTATCGTTACAAACGTCCGGATGATTGGTAAGAATCGACCCAGAATGAAAGTCATCATTCCGTGACGCTCATAAAAGTCGCTCGTCATGTCGATATACCTCTTTTTGAAGATTAAGCTTTCATTTCTGTTACGGAGATAGCGACCTGCCCACCGCCCCGTGAAATAGCCAGTCGTAGAACCTGCGACAGCTACGAGTATCAAGGCAGGAATTAATAAAGAAAGGTGAACGTCAAAATATTCGGTATCTGAGAATAAACCAGCGACAAATAACAAAGAGTCTCCAGGTAGAAAAAATCCAAAAAACAGGCCGGTTTCAGCAAAAATGATAACCAGCAGCAAGGTTAGCCCGCCATATTGGATTACATTTTCCGGATTCAGAAAATTCAGGAATAAAATCATATTGTTTACCATGTGACTTTCCATACTTGCTAAAGTATGGAATGAAATTCCAGAGGTATAACGAATTGAATAAACAGAATGAAAGTAATACCCAATCATGCAGGTACGCCACATAGCGCTTTCATTAAAACCGGGAGGGAGATTAGGGAGCGTGAATGCTGGGTAATGCGTAAAAGGCATTGCGGATATGGCCATTAACAAAAAGAGCCTGACAGGTCTTATATGCTACGAAAGGAATATCAGGATTGAAAAAATTGATGGCTACTTCCAGGCGTTGAATATGCACTACACAAGGACTCATATCATCCAGGTTTTCCTGAGGAGCAATCCTATTAGAGGTACCATTGGACCAAGAGAATTGATTGTCTGAAGAAATAGTATTTGCGTTAGGCTCAGTCCAGGAATTGCCTATGCTGAACAGAAATAAAACGACTGCAAAAAGTAATCCGGTAACCTGGCTCAATTTTGTAGTTCCGTTTTTCATAATGCTGTACAAAGTAAACGGATTTCATATGAAAAAAGATCAGTTTCTTCAAGTTTATTGCCCAGATGAGGTTAGCGGAGAAAAAAGAAGTTGCCAGAAGTTGGGTTAAGAGCTTTTTTCACCATAAAACCACTCGTACGAATAACTCCCCTCAGGATGCCACAGAACTGTATGATTTACAGCTTATCGATGGAGCGTCTTTTTTCCGCACCCACTTTTCTGAAATAAGTAGGGGTTAATCCGGTGACTTTCTTGAATTGATAGGACAAATGCTGTATGCCGGGAAAGTTATCAAAAACGCTTTATTTTTTTCACTAATCCAATTTGTCATGTTCTTGAATTACATGGCTTACCGATGAAAATTATGTGTCCTGTGTTCTCCCGACAGCCATCTGCATAGTTAAATTATTGTGGCTTGGATTTTAACTTAGAAGTAGGACTAATTCCCAAAGGGTTTATACCTTTAAGGTTTTTAAATCAGCAATATGGCGGAGGAAAAGAGTTTGAACTTCCTGGAGGAGATTGTCGAAAGTGACCTAACATCCGGAAAATATAAGAGCATTATTACCCGGTTTCCTCCCGAACCGAATGGGTATTTGCACCTGGGCCATGCGAAGAGTATTTGCCTCAACTTTGGCCTGGCCCTCAAGTACGGTGGTAAAACCAACCTTCGGTTTGATGACACCAACCCGATAACCGAAGAAAACGAGTATGTCGATGGCATAAAAAACGATGTTCGCTGGTTGGGCTTTGAATGGTCCAATGAATTTTATGCCTCCGACTACTTTGAGAATCTCTATGAGTTTGCAATTACGCTGATCAAAAAGGGGTTGGCTTATGCAGATGACAGCACGAGCGAGGAGATCGCCACGCAAAAGGGAACACCCATAAAACCCGGGACCCCCAACGTTTACCGAAGCAGGACCATCGAGGAAAATCTTCGCTTGTTTGCAGAAATGAAAGAGGGTCGTTATAAGGATGGTGAGAAAGTATTGCGTGCCAAAGTGGATCTTGCAAGTCCGAACATGCACATGCGTGACCCAATTATATACAGGATCAAACATGCCCATCACCATCGCACTGGTGACACCTGGTGTATTTATCCGATGTACGATTTTGCTCATGGACAAAGTGATGCCATTGAAAATGTCACCCACAGCATTTGCACTCTGGAGTTTATTCCACACCGCGAGCTGTACGATTGGTTTATTAAAAACCTGGAGATATATTCATCACGTCAGTACGAGTTTGCCCGACTAAACGTGACATACACCATCATGAGCAAACGCAAGTTGCTGCAACTCGTGAATGAAAATCACGTGAGCGGATGGGATGATCCACGCATGCCAACGATAAGCGCTATGCGCAGAAGAGGATATACACCGGAGAGCATTCACGAATTTTGTGATAAGATCGGAGTCGCCAGGCGGGAGAACCTGATTGATATCGGGCTGTTGGAATTTTGTGTACGGGAGCACTTGAATAGAATTTCGTGGCGACGGATGGTAGTTTCTGATCCATTGAAAGTGGTGATCACGAACTACCCGGAAGGAAGAATGGAACTGCTGCCCAGTGAAAATAATGCAGAGGATCCAACGTCCGGTACGCGGGAGATACCGTTCAGCCGTGAACTTTATATTGAGCGGGACGATTTCATGGAGGTGGCGCCAAAAAAATATTTTCGTCTGGCTCCGGGACAAATGGTGCGGCTGAAAAGCGCATACATTATTAAGTGCGAGGAGGTGGTGAAAGACAGCACGGGTGGCGTTACCGAACTTCGATGTACGTACATTCCTGAAAGTAAAAGCGGATCGGATGTTTCGGGGATAATCGTGAAGGGTGTTATTCATTGGGTAAGCATTCCGCATGCATTAAACATTGAAGTGAGGCTATACGATCGTCTGTTCAAAGTTGAGGACTTGAACCAACTTCCGGATGATTTCAAGACGTACCTG
>JANXYC010000263.1 GCA_025350305.1 Cyclobacteriaceae bacterium
TCTTCTTAAATTTTGACATACGCTTCGTTTAGTTTAGTTACCAACCTTGGTAGGTTCAGCAATAGAAACCTGCATGGGTACTCCAGCCCTTCCTTTGTCATAGATCTGACGGTTGGCAGGGTCTGCAAGATCTGATGCTGCTTCGCGGAATTTCTTGTTAGTCACTCCGGCTTGTTCGGCATAGATGTCGTAATAGGCACCCTGGATAAGATCAAGAATCTCAATAAACCTTCTATGGGTTGTTCCACGGTCAGTCTTGTAGGAAACGATGGCCTTCTCCGGAGAGTCAGACATGGTAGGATCATTACCCCGGTTAAGGATAAATTTCTTAATGTCTTCTTTCAGACCACTGATATCCTGCATTGGATTTCCTTCCACAAGCAAGGCATCAGAAGAATTGACCTGAATCTTAAACATGTTGTGCTCCTGGATTTTGACATCCTCCTGTTTGGCCTCCGGTGGAGGTGGCAACTGCATACTCAAACCGCGGTCGTTAGCGATTGTGGTTGTTACCAGGAAGAAAATAAGCATCAGGAAGGCGATATCCGCCATTGATGCGTTAGGTATTTCAGGAGTTGAACGAGGCATTATTTAAGCGCTTTACTGATTTCAGAATAGATCATACCTACAATCGCGATCACCAGAACAAAGTAGAACATCGTCAAGCCAGCACCGATCATTTTGGAGCTGAACTCCGTGGTCACCCCGAGTGCCTCGTACTTGGCTGTAAGTTCACCGCCAGCGAGGAGGTAGGACAAGAGAAAAAGTACGATCAGACCGACAAAAGAAATACCCGATTTGGCTATTTCTTTAGGATTTTTGATCGAATCAAGTATTGGAAATGCCAATGCCACGATAATTGCCGCCAGCAGAAGCAAGTAACCCAGGTATAGACCCATGTCCAGGCCTGCGTTTTGGAAAAAGCTATCCATACTTTATTTACCTCCGCTCAGTTTGTGCTTAACAAGAATATCAATCAAAGAGATTGAAGCATCTTCCATATTATTCACCAATCCATCGATCTTCGATACCAGGTAGTTATACAACACCTGAAGGACCATACCCACGATAAGACCCCCTACCGTTGTGATCAAAGCGATTTTCATACCACCGGCAACAACCTGAGGAGAGATATCTCCAGCAGCCTCGATAGCGTCGAACGCACCCACCATACCCACAACTGTTCCAAAGAATCCAAGCATGGGCCCGAGTGAAATGAAGAGGGATATCCAGATCAAACCTTTTTCAAGTTTGCCCATTTCGACGCCGCCATAAGAAACTACCGATTTTTCAACCATGTCTACACCTTCAGATGCACGCATCAGGCCCTGGGTAAAGATCGAAGCGATAGGGCCTCGTGTGTTCTTGGTAACATTCTTGGCTGCCTCCACGCCTCCTTTGGCCAGGGCATCCTCAATTTGAACCAACAATTTCTTTGTGTTGGTCGTTGCCAGGTTGAGGGTTATGATACGCTCAATGGAAACCGCAAGACCCAAAATCATACATATAAGAATGGGCCACATGAAAGGCACACCACCCTCAATAAATTTTTCCTTTAATACTTGATGGAAAGAGGCCTCCTCGACCGGAGCTGCGTCCGCAGAAGCGTCAGAGACTGCTTCCGTTGCTGCTGGTTGTGAGGTGGCTGTGGAATCCTGGGCCAGCGCGGCAAAGGCTCCACAGAGTAGAAACCCTACGAAAGCGAGAATAGCGAATTGTTTTTTCATGGTTTAAAGTTTAGGTCTAAAGTCTTGAAGTGGCCAAAATTAAAGTTTTTGTTCATTTCTAAACAAGAAATCAGATTTTTTTAGATGAAAAAACTCGCTTTTGTTGTGGAGTTGGTCATATTAAACCGTCAGACCGCTAAAAGTAACAACGAAAGCTGTCTTTTCCTTTATTTTCCATTTCTTTGTGGGCTTTTTTTGGAGAGGTGTCGCATGGTTGTCCCGAAGGGATGCCTATGGCAAAGGAGCATATATCTTCCTAAGAAAATCATTTGATGTAAGGAGAGGTGTCCGAGTGGCTGAAGGAGCACGCCTGGAAAGTGTGTATGCTCGAAAGGGTATCGCGGGTTCGAATCCCGCCCTCTCCGCCTTCGCTCGCCGTAGCTTTTAGCGTAGGCGAGCTTCGCTTTCGCCGTAGCTTTAGCGTAGGCGAGCTTCGCTTTTCATCGCTGGAGTAATGCTGTCTTGGCGAGCTACGGCGGACGCGGTCCCCTTATAATTCCTTCGCTCGCCGTAGCTTTTAGCGTAGGCGAGCTTCGCTTTCGCCGTAGCTTTAGCGCAGGCGAGGCAATTCGTACTTCAAGTCTGGTTTGGCAGGCCGATAAGTGATTCAGCTATCAAAGGTTACTGATTTCACCAGCCATTGGCTTATTGATAAGCTCCCGGGCCCTTTCTCCCCCATATTCACCTAACAGAAGCATCAATTTGGTGACCGCGGCTTCGAGCGTCATATCAACTCCACTGATCACACCAATCTCTTCCAATGCGCGGCTGGTCTCATACTTTCCCTGTATTACCATTCCTCCCGGGCACTGGGATATGTTTAAGATAAGTAACCCCTGATTGATCGATTCCTTCAACAATCTTATAAACCAGGGAGCTGATGGAGCATTGCCTGAACCAAAGGTTTCAATTATCAGTGCCTTCATGGTGGGATTGCCAATAATAGATTTCACAGCATCCTGGTTAATGCCTGGGAATAACTTCAGGATGGAGACATTTGTATCAAATTTTGAATGGAGCATAAGTTTGGACTCCGAACCTGCTTGAATCACGGCTTCATTGTAGTCTATCTTCACACCTGCCTTCGCCAACGACGGATAATTTTCGGATTCAAAGGCATCAAAGTGCATGCTCTCGACTTTTTTAGCCCGGTTGCCGCGGATCAGTTCATAGTCAAAATATATACAGACTTCCGGCACCATTGCTTTCACCCCATTTCTGGCGGAGGCTATCTCCAGGGCTGTGATCAGGTTTTCTCTGGCATCCGACCGGGGCTCACTGATCGGTAATTGGGCGCCTGTAAACACGATGGGCTTTGATAGATTCTGTAGCATGAAACTAAGCGCAGAAGCCGTGTAAGCCATCGTGTCTGTACCATGCAAGACAACAAATCCGTCCTGTCGATCATAATGTTCATTGATCATTGCGCCAATCATTTGCCAGTGGGCCGGCTCGATGTTGGATGAATCAATCGGATCCTCAAAAGAAATGACGGTGATCTCAAGAAAGAGATTGCGAAGGGTGGGAAGATGTTCCAAGATCAAAGAAAAGTCGAACGGCAGCAACACACCGTTGGAGTCGTGGACCATTCCAAAGGTACCCCCGGTATAAATGATCATCACCTTCGCTCTGGGCTTCGAGGGAAGGGCTGTGTTGATGGTGAGGGTTTTATAATTCATATGTTTCGACTGCAATTTAGACTTCTTACCTAACCTAACTCATAAATGCATTCTCCCGCTTCCCGATAGCTATCGGGATCGCAGATAATCGCAGATAAGGCGCAGATTATTTTCACTTAAAGATCAGCGCGAATCTGCGCGATCCGCGGGAAAAAAACTCTATTTCATATCAAAGATTTTCCCCGCATTAGTCGAGGTAGTCCTTTGAAGCTCTTCAACCGCGACGTTCATAAGGTAACAAACCTTATTCGCAATCAGGGGAATATAAGAAGGTTCATTTCGCTTGCCCCGATGCGGGACCGGCGCGAGATAAGGACTGTCCGTTTCCAAAACAATCCTGTCCATAGGCACTTCTGGCAATACTTTATCCAGTCCCCCATTTTTGAATGTCGCTACTCCTCCTATTCCCAAATAAAATCCCATCGCTATGATGCTCTTCGCCTGAGCAGCATCACCGGAAAAGCAATGAAATATTCCACGAAGGGTTTTGTCAACCAACGGCTCCAAAAGTTCGATTGTCTGATCAATGGACTCGCGGCAATGTATAATGATCGGAAGCTTGTGCTTCTTAGCCCAATTCACCTGGATCACAAACGCTTCTTTTTGTTGCTCCCAGAATGTCTTGTCCCAATACAAATCGGTGCCGATCTCTCCAACAGCATGAAATTTTCGTTTGCCGAGCCATTGCTCCACAAGATAAAGTTCTTTTTGAAAATCCGTTTTGACCGAACACGGATGGAGGCCCATCATGGCAAAACATTGCCCAGGATACGTCATCTCCACTTCGAGCATCGCATCAATCGAGGTGTGATCAATGTTCGGCATGTATATTTTTTCGACACCAGCCTCCTGCGCGCGCGATAGTACATCCTCACGGTCCGGAAGAAATTCATCCGAATAGATGTGAGCGTGAGTATCAGTCCAGTTCGGCATCAGGGATAGGGGATCAGGCATTGGGCAGGACGTATCTACCGAAGATGATTAATCCTATAACGCCGGACGTAATTGCTGCAACGAGTACAGCACCAGCGGAGATGTCTTTTATTTTCCCTGCCAAAGGTTGGCGTTGCGGCGAGACCAGATTCACAATATGTTCAATGGATGTGTTTACTAATTCCGTAGTCATTACCAGCCCAATGGCCAGAACGATCGCCAGCCATTCACCCTCCGTTACGTCAAAGTAGAATCCTGCCGTAACAACAACGATGGCAACGCAACTATGAATTTTAAGATTCATCTGTTCGGCAATGGCGAACCGAGTCCCTCTTAAAGCATTTTGAAAGCCTTTTAAAAATCTGTTCATTCTAAAATAGATTCAATTGCATTTACTAAGTATCGATCCTCCATTTTAAAGTGGCCAAATCCTTTGAATTCATCTGATTTTTCCAATGCCAGGCTAACCGAAAATTTTGGTTGGTCTTCCGAGAAAGCAATATGGTTTTCTTTAAAATAGCGTGCAAAAAAAATCTGTTCCGGCTGCTGGGGCGTTGGAATAAAGACTGCCTTCTTTCCCAACGCTATCAGGTCCATCACGGTACTGTATCCACTCCTGCTGATGACAATCCTGGAAGAAAGTATGGCTTGTTCTAGGTCCCGCGATGGCAGGTGATTCACGATCTCCACACAACCTTCCTGCTTGTGATACGGCTTCCCCGGCTCACCGGCAACCAGCAACGACTTTAAATTATTTTTCAGTAACTGAGTAAGCATAATTTTTTGAAAGATTGTTCGCTGCGGCTCCGGTCCTGAGACCAAGGCAATAATTTCATACTTCTGTTCGATCTCGTTTCTGGCCTGAAATCTTGATAGCCAACCGATGTACGATTGATTCGGTACGTGTTTAGAAATAAAAGAAGTTGTCAACCCGCTCCCCGGCTGGTCGGGTATCCATACGTTGCAAAATTTTTGAATGCAGCGGTGATTTAGAAAATTAATGCCTGGTGAGGCCCAACCCATACCGCGCGGCATGAGAATTTTTAACTGGTGCGTAATGAAAACAGATTTGACTATTGCCGACCAGCAACCGTACCGGTTATCGGAAATGACTAAATCAATTTTCTGTTCGCGAACAATTTTTTCTGTCACGGCATGTTCTTCTTTTATCACGCGCATGAACCTTGGCAATTGGGTGAGCATTTCAAACAACATGGACTTGATTTCGGGATATACCGGCCGGTAGGAGGGCAATTCAAAAAATGCAAGTTCCGGAAACTCCTGACGAAGAAGTTGCAACGCCTCTCCGGACGAGGCAATAATGATTTCAGCCCTTTTTTTCTGCAGTTCCCATACGACTGGTATGCAGCGGGTGGCGTGGCCCAGGCCCCAGTCGAGTGGACATACTAAAATTTTTTTCATCACGATTGTTCCCGATCCCGAAGCCATTGGGGACCGGGAACAAAGATCGGGAATTCAGCGTAGGGATTTAAATGTGTATCCCTGGTTTGCAAAATGATCCAGGTACCGGGGCAGGACGTAGGTCATATTTTTCTCCGCCTTCAGGCTATCGTGAAAGACAACAATTGAACCGGGACGTGTGGCAGCGATCGAACCTTTAAGGCAATTCCCTGGCGACAAACTCTTGGCATAGTCGTGTGTCAGTACATCCCACATTATAATTTTTAATTCGAGCAACGATTTGATCTGACGCCGGGTGATCCGGCCGTAGGGAGGGCGGAAGAGGGGTTTGCCAGGTATTGGGAACTGGGAACTGGGAACTGGATGCTGTCCATGGGAATTGATTTGATCTTGACATAATTTGACATTGTTGAGATAGCCTTGGACGCTGGTCTTCCAGCCGCTGAGGTGGTTGAAGGTGTGATTGCCGATGATGTGACCTGCCGCAACGACCTTTCTAAATATTTCCGGATGCTTCTTTATGTTCTCACCAATACAAAAAAAAGTTCCGTGTGCATTTACTTTTTGCAATGTCTCCAACGCGAACTCTGTAGGCCCCGATACAGGTCCATCATCAAAGGTCAGGTAAAGTTCTTTGGCAGATGTTTCCATTCGCCAGATGAGTTGGGGGTAAAGCCAGGGAAGAAAAAATGGTGCGCGGAAAGATGATAGGTTCAAAATTCAAAGTTCAAAGTTCAAGGTTCAAGGTTTAAGGTTTAAGAAATCCGGAAGTTGGACGCTGTAATCATTGTACTCTGCAGGATAGCATCGTGATATCGTCCCGGTAACTGTTTCGGCCTTTGAATCCGTCCAAGTTTACAATGATATCTTGATGGATGGTCTTCAAATCCTTACTGTGGTTTTCTTTAAAATATGTAAAGAGGGACGACTGGCCATATTCCTCTCCTTTTTCATTGATCGTCTCGGTAAGTCCGTCTGTATAGCAGAAGAGGAGAAAATCATCGAGGTCGGTGACAAAGCCTTCTTTCAGGAATGGCAATGGATGCATCGCCCCCAGTACCGTGCAGCCGTCCTCGAGCAAGCGAATACCGTGCTTTTTGTCATAAAGTAAAGGTGGGTTATGCCCCGCATTGACATACACCAACGTTTTAAGATTAAGGTCATAAATCGCTCCAAAAAAAGTAATAAACTTTTCTCCTTTTGTGTTCTCGAGCACCTGATAGTTGAGGGCCTCTACAATTTCAGAGAGGTTGGGCATTTGACGCAGCAGCGTTCGCAGGGATGCCTGGAAATTAGACATCATCAACGCAGCCCCGATCCCCTTGCCACTGACATCGGCCACACAAAGCAGAAACTGATTTTTGTTGATCGGTATATAATCATAGTAATCTCCGCCCACCATGTCGTGCGGGAGATAACTTGCCACCATTTTCAGGCGGTCGGTATCGGGAAGTTTATCGGGGAATAAGAACTGCTGCACATCACTGGCAATCTCCAGCTCTTTACGAAAGGCTTCCTGTTCCAATTGTTTACGGGCGAACTTTTTATTTTCTATGGCTACAATGATAATATTGCTGAGGGCCTGGATAAACCGAATGCTGTCTTCATAATGATTGAGTTTGTTCGACTCCAATCCGCCAATAAAGACAACTGCAAGGGTATCCTCTTGATGAGCTACTGGTATCACCTGATCAAACTCATGGAATTCGCATTCTTTATCAAATTCCGTTAGTTTATGAGGCTTCTTGATCAGGTGAAACCGGTCGTCAAGCTGAAGATTTAGAAAATTGGTTTTGGTGCCAAAATTCACCTGGCATTTCCATCGTTCATCAAAAACATAGAGTGCCAGTTTTCTGATTTGAAGATTCGAGCGGAGCGTAAAATTAAACATCTTATAAAGAGACTCCTCCGGAACGTTGCTGTTGATCGCCTGTGTGATCTCCAGCAGAGCGTTCAGCTCCAGCTCCTTACGGTCTAATTGTTTCTGTAATTCGACTTCATTCATTTGATTTCCCTTAACGGTAAAATTAGAAGAAAATTGCCCTTGCGCGCGACTACGTCATTTATAATTTCTGTTCTTCCATCGATATGACCCGAAAAGCGAAAACACCCCAATCGTGGTGACATAAACGGGATAAATAATTTGTAAGCTGAGAAAAGCGAGGATGTCAAATCTACGATCAAGGAAATGGCCCACCCAAAATATAAACACACCTTCCAAAAAAAGTTTACCGATCACCAACCCAAGGGTTTTATCCAGCCCAAAGAAATTATTAATGACAAGCCCGGCAAACGCAAGGTGCGATGCGAAAATAAAAACCGCCAGAAATCGGGTCATGGAATCAGTATTGTGCTTCCATTTCCCTGCCCAGCGGAGACGTTGATGAAAGAAATCCTGAATGGTCTTTTGTGCATGTGAGCTAACAACTGCTTCGTAATAATTTAGAAACTTAATGCCTCCCGGATAGCGATGATTGATCTTTCGCATTAGGAATTCATCATCACCGGATGCGATTTGAAGATTGCCATCATATCCCTGCACCTCCTTAAATACACTTTTCTGAAAGGCAAGGTTGGCCCCATTGCACAGGATGGGATGACCCAAACCAATAGCGGCGGCGGTCGATCCGACAAGACTTGCAAATTCAGTCACCTGCAAGCGGGAGAAGAACGAATTGTCCGCTGTAAGTTTTACCGCACCCACGAGCATTTTGGTTACATCCTGTTCAAAATAAAGAGAAAGACAGGTAAGCCAGTTCCTGGAAAATCGACAGTCCGCATCGGTGGTGGCGATTATTTCAAATCGTGCCGCTTCTATTCCAAGACTTAACGCTTGCTTTTTACCCTCCATCCCTTCCGGAAGATCAAAAAGTCTGGCCGTGGGGAGATGTCTGATCAGACTTTTTGCCTTTCCCATCGTAGCATCAGTTGAATGATCATTGACGATGATTACCTCAAATCTTTCGGCAGGATAAACAATGCCAGAAAGGTCGTGCAGGAGTGTTTGTATGTTTTCTTCCTCGTTTCGCACCGCCACCACGACTGAAATGCCTGGTGGTGAATTTCCTTTCACGGGCATAGATTGCCGGCGGACCATGATCCAACCGAAAAGGAATACCAGCAGCAGCAGGCAGTATAAACTTAAAATAAGACTAAAAACAACGGTCATTGAAAAAGATGTCTGTAATTTGTGGCGTGGGCAAAGTTGAAAAAAAACTAACAAAAGAAAATCGTTCTGTAAAAGAGCGCATCATTCTGGGCCTTGACCCTGGCACCAATATCATGGGCTACGGTGTCATTCTGATTCGCGGAAGCAAGATGATCATTCTTCAATTTGGGGTGATCCAGTTAAGCAAGTATGAATCACATGAGCTGAGGCTAAAGAAAATTTTTGAACGCGTGCTGGGATTGGTGGATGAGTTTAATCCTGACGAGGTCGCATTGGAAGCGCCTTTCTATGGGAAAAATGTACAGTCCATGCTCAAACTAGGACGAGCGCAGGGTGTTGCGATGTCGGCGGCACTTTACCGGGAGGTTCCCATTGCGGAGTACGCGCCTAAAAAAGTAAAGCAGTCTGTAACCGGAAACGGCAATGCGTCGAAGGAACAAGTAGCGAAGATGCTGATGCAGATTTTCAATCTTAAAGAGCTGCCGAAGCTCCTGGACGCCAGCGATGCGCTAGCCGTAGCCGTGTGTCATCATTACCAGAAGGCCGCGGAAAAGAATAAGACAAGTTCGTGGGAGAGTTTTGTGAAGGAGAATCCGAAGAGAGTTCAGAAGTTGAGAATTGAGAAGCTGGGGAGTTGAGAAGGGTGGATTCAACGGATTGCCACGGAAAAAATTTATCAATGTGGGGGAATAGAGCCCTCTCCTCCGGCGAGGGTTGGGTGAGGCTTGATATTATTTGACTTAAGGGCATCTCTAAAAACCCTGCCTTTTATGGCCTCAACCCGTCACCCTTCACCGGAAGAGAAGGGTACAAGGAGTTTTTAGAGACGCCCTTAAATTGTTATCAGTATCTATGGCTAAACATTTTATAACTTAGTCATCTCAAAAATCCCAAAACCAAAACGACACCCGAAATTATTTTTTATTCTTTCATCGGAGAGCGCCACATTTTCATGAAGGTCTCCTGAATCATCTACGAATGAAAAGAAGTCAACGATATAGTTGGGCTTAAATATTTTTAAGAGATACTCCATGCTAAACACCCGGTGTGCATTAAACTCAATGCGTTGCGGACCGATCGGCGTGGAGAGATAAAACTTCCCACCGCTCTTCAACACCTTGTGCATGTTCTCAAGGCCCATCAAATGCCCATTGCCGTCAATCGGATCTCCATATCGACCCAGTCCGAAATGTTCAATGACATTTAAGGATGACAAGGAATCAGTATAATCATAAAGTGCCGAAGGTACGTTCATAAAATCCGTGGTCACAAATCGAATGTTTTTTACCATCGCGGTCTGTGGCCGGATGTCGAACACTTCAATCTCCCGAAAGGAAGCTATGTGTGCCACAAAACCATCCACACGCGACCCTACATCCACATGTTTGGATGGTTTATTTTCAAACACACGCCTGGCCACTAATAGATCTTCATGAAAGTAATGGTTTTTCAGATCGCCATTCGTTTCAAACCGTTCGCGCAATACAGGATATAGAAATTCAATTTTAAAATCAGGGTTATTCTGCAATTGCTTTTTGAGTTCGCGCAGATCCCGTCTGAAGTATGGCCAGCCTTTCATGCTTGTAAGCACCAGCTTTGGCTGAATGCTCATGCTGCTCAGGATTCTATACATGTTTTTGAACATATTTATAGCGACCGATAAAGCTGCAATAATTTTTCTGACTCCTTCTCCCAATTGTACTTATCAAAAATTAATTGTCTGCCGCGTCTTCCCATTTCTGCAGCCATTACGGGGTCCTTCAGCAGTATGGCGATAGCGGCTGCGATCTCGAGTACATTCAGCGGATCAACAAGAATTCCTGCATCTGCCTCTTTTAAAAAACTAGCCGACTCTCCCTCCTTCGAAGCAATGACCGGCAAACCCGCTGCCATATATTCAAACAACTTCACCGGGTAGTTGGTCTTGTAGCGCTCGATGGGATGTGCGACGATAATGCCAATCTTCGAAGAAAATAATACTTCTATCATTTCATCGTACGCCAGCCAGGACCGGTATTGCACCTTGTATTTAGGCAGGAGTTCCTGTTCCAACGAAGGTGGGGCAAACTTTCCACCCAATACAAACTCCACCGCAATTTTTTCAGATGCCAGCCGGTGCGCTTCCAACATTTCAACCACGCCTCGTGGCTTACTCAGCAAACCGACATACAGTAAATTATTCTCACGCTCTTTATAGCTTTTTTCCAGTTGAAAGGAGCTCTTGATCGGAAAATTTCGTAGCAGGGTAACTTTTTTTTCAGCAAAGTATTTGGCAATTACTGGTTCGGCCACGATGATGGCATCAAACCACCAGCCCCCCAGTTTCTCGAGGATAAAATAAAACCAGGCATAAGGTCTTTTGATCCACAACGGAATCCAGTGTTGATATGAAATTTGTGATGGGGTGTCCTCATGAGCATCATAAATAACTTTCCTCCCGGTAAGTTTGAGTACAATGCCCACGGGCAACAACTCTGAATCGTGAAGATGAAAAACTGACTCCTTCGGTTGCTTTAGGGCTAGGAATAAAATTTTCCAGGGACATTTCACCAACTGCTCCCAGCCTTTGCGAGGCAATGGAACTGAAATGATTTCTATGCTGTCCTTTTGAAAATTCTTGCTGTGGGGAATAATCAATACAACCTCCCACCCAGCCATTTGTAGTGACCTGGCTTCTTTATGAAAAATCCGTGTGTCCAACGGCTTGTGCCCGGCGTTCGCAAGCATTACCACGCGTCTTTTTATGGTGGTCATAGTTTTATCCAGGAATCAGGGAGCAGATCTTTTGTATTGTAAAACCGACTGGCGTAAACCGGTTCCTTTTTCGCAAGGTAGTTGGTCCGGAACCATTGTTGCGGAGCGATTACTTTTTTGTTCACGTGACTATTCAGCCAGGCCCCCCACCAACTAAAAGTACTGTTGGCAATAATGTTGTGCCGGCAGGATGACATGAGCACCAAATCTTTATACGCATCCTCACCCCTGTTGTGGTCAATAAATTCTCCTTTCACTCCTGCAAAAGTCTTCCGGCACCACCCAGGATCATCTGAGAAAAAATAAAACACAGGATTGTTCACCTCGCCACTCATTTTAGCAATCGCCTTTTCATAATACTCCTGTGGCAACAAGCCAAAAAAGGAACTGTAAGGAGTTGTCGAAGCATAATCCCCACGCCTCACATGCAACGACACGCTGTTTTCTGATCGCATTTTATTCTGCAGCGAACTGTTTATAGTATCAAGAGGTTCTTTAGGAGTAAACTGTTTTGCGATGAGCAAAGTAACAGAAGAAAAATATTTTTCACTTTGCCAATATCCAGACAAGTAAAGATCGGGAGGCAGCGAAAGAAAATCTTCAAAAAAGTGATAGTGAGGTTGTGCAAAGACGTTCGGGCAACGAAAATAATTTTCACGCTTGTTCAGATAACGAGCAACGGGGTTGTTGCCGGTGAACTGGTGAACCTCAGAGCGTGTGGCCTCCCGCGCATCGATATTAAATTTTGAAAGCTCAAATTTCCGGTAGGGATGTTTAGAATAGGTGTACAGGTCCAGCGCGAGTTCTGTCCGGTGGTACACGGCGAGTGCTTTGCCGGCCGCATATTGAAAAAGCTGATTGCCCAGGCCACCCCGGAGGCGAACGATAATCATCTGCGCTTGATATTCATTATAATTGCGGTCAAAATTAGTGGGATGGGCCTGAAACAAAAAATCAAAAATCTACCACCAGTCTACAACGCTATTCTGTCCGTTCTGAATCGTCTCAATTACTTCAATTGGCGCTTCCATCGCGCGTTTCCAAACTATAGGATAACACCCTACTGGCAGGAGCGCATCGCAATAGTAAAGGCAAGTCCTGACAATCAGAAGCTCTCCCGTGTACCGGAAGCAGGCAAAGTTTACGCCGATCACCAACTGCTGGGCAATGGATTAAAAATTACACTTGGGAGTTATTATGATTACGGCAACACCCACTTGCTCATCGAGAACAAAGGTGTGCATGAGCCTCAGGAAGAATTTGCTTTTGCGGAAGTACTTCGATTTATCCCCAAGAACGCAACGATGATGGAGTTGGGAAGTTATTGGGCATTCTATTCGATGTGGTTTGCCGCCTTCGACAAGGCTCAGTCGGACAGGCAATGCCTGATGATCGAGCCCGATCCTCACAAGATGAACTTTGGAAAATTGAATTTCAAATTAAATGGACTTTCCGGAACGTTTGATCTTGGCTTTATCACCGACGAAACCGATCTGAAGTCTCCCATTCCATTTTATTCAGTTGACTATTTGATGAACAAACACAACATCGATCATTTGAATATTCTTCACAGCGACATCCAGGGATTTGAATTGAAAATGCTGGAGGGATGCAGAGAAGCGCTGCGAAATCAAACGATCGATTACTTTTTCATTTCCACGCATAGTAATGAGCTGCATCAATCTTGCATTGAAAAGTTAAAGAATTATCACTATCTGATCCTTTGCGAGGCAAATCTTGATCAAAGTTTTTCTGTTGACGGGCTGATCGTGGCGAAGCGAGTTGACGCGGCCGGGCCCGATTGTATCGAAATTTCAAAAAGACATTAGTCCTACTTTGTCATATTTAGATTTTTTGGGTCACAACGAGCACGAAGATGACACAACGAGCACAACGAAACAGAGCCAATGATCCGTTGGAACTCGATTTCGTAGTGATCGTAGTGGTTCGTTGTGTTCTTCGTGACCATACTTCTGATTCGCTCTTCGGGCTGCAACCTTATGCTATTCAATAGATTGCCTAACTTGACAAAGTAGGATTAGCCAATTGCATTTAACCGCGAAGGTCGCAAAGCAAATGCAACGCCAAGGGCGCAGTGAGTAAATTTTCTCCGCGTACGCTGCGATACTCCTCTGCGCACTTTGCGGTAAAAAGTCTGAATTAACACCTTACCTTTTTCTTATTGCCAGATAGTTCGCGGAAAGAAACACTTCCAATCTTTCTGAATAAGAACGAATCGGCCGAAGTCCATTGGAAAGAATGCGGTACAACTCGAAATCCTTTTTAAAAAAGTTATAGTAATCCCGGAAGAACGTACGCGAATCAAGATTACACCCACCAAATTCAAACTGAATAATTTTTACGTTTCCTTCTTCAAACATCTTCTTCCCACCACGCAACACAGCCAACTCATGACCTTCCACATCAAGCTTTAGAAAATCGATGGATGAAATGGCATGCTGCTCACAAAACTGATCCAATGTCGTGAGTTCAATTGTTTCATGATCAGAGAATTTAATATTGTGATATGATAAATCGCGTGGATAGACAGAGGCGAGCCCCGATCCTTCGCGGTCATAAAAAAGCTCCACCTTCTCCTGCTTATCGCCAATGCCTTTGTTGATGAGCTTTACCGAGGGAGATTCCGACAGGGAACGTTGAAGTATCGCAAATGTCTTCTCAGCGGGTTCAAACACATAGAGTTGATAGGCTTTTCCCCACCACACCTCCATGATCCGTTTTGTAAACTCACCCTTGTTGGCGCCCACATCAAACAAAACCGGTGAGGCCGCTTGGACCATGCCCTTGATCCGCTCCAGCATCTCCGACTCACCGTTGTGTTGATAATCACTGGCGCGTCCGTAGTTCATTCCCTTGAGCGACAGCCGGTAAAGGCGTTCGAATAGAAATTGAAAGTCTTTCTTTCCCCAAAAATTGTCCAGCAGGCCCACGGTATGACGTTTAGTTTTACAAATAAAGTATTTTGCAGGCAGATAATCTTCACAAATGGGTGTCATCATCCGGCAAAGCATCATCACCACCATCATCTCGTACGTCGGCGTGGTGATCGGGTACGTGAATTTGCTTTACCTCTACCCTCGCTTTCTGTTGCCAGAACAGATCGGTCTCATGCGTACTGTACAAGATGCAGCCATCCTCATGGCCCAGTTTGCCCAATTCGGACTGGCACAAAGTATCATCCGGTTTTTTCCTCGCTTTATAGGAAATGTCACTCGGTCAAAAAACTTCATCAATATCATTCTACTCGCAGGGCTCCTGGCCTTTGGGTTTTTTCTGATCGTGTTTTTCGCTTTCGAGCAGACGATCTTACCATACTTCGAGACGAATGCGCAGGCGTTCATTCACTACTCCGGACTGGCAATCTGGCTGACCTTCATCACGGTAATCACAACCCTCCTGGAAGTTTACTCACGGTCGCTTCTAAAAAACATTTTACCCAATCTCCTGAAAGAAATAGTAGTCCGTCTTCTTTTGGGAATCTTAGTAGTTTTCTACTTTAAAGGTCTTATAAGTTTCCAGCAAGTGATGGTAGGCTCTGTTTTGATTTATGTTTTCTGTCTGTGTATCCTAATTGCCGCATTGGCTTCACAGGGTCATCTGCAGTTGAAAGTGGATATTACTTTGTTAGATGCTCCTTTGCGCAATGAACTGATACGTTTTAGTCTGTTAAGTTTCGCCGGGACCGCCGGACTTATCATCATTGGTAAAGTTGACAGCCTGATGGTCGCCGGACTTCTTGGTCTTGCGCCCGTAGCAGTTTATACCACTTCATTCTACATGGCTACGGTCATCGAAATTCCCAAGCGTGCCATGACGCAGGTAGCCACACCACTCATTGCGCGGGGCTTTGAAAAAAATGATCATGCAGAAATTCAAAATATCTATCACAAAACCTCACTTAACCAATTTATCCTTGGCACGTTGCTTCTGCTTGGCATCGCAGCCAATCTCGACTCTATTTTTGCACTCATGCCCAACGGAGAAGTTTACCAGGCAGGCAAGTGGGTGGTGCTGATTGTTGGTGCAGGGAAATTAGTCGATATGCTTTTCGGGCCCAGCAGCGAAATCATTATTTATTCGAAATATTACTGGTTCAACATCGTGCTCATTCTTTTGCTCGCCTTCGTGCTTGTGACAGCAAACAATTTGTTAATTCCTGCCTATGGCATCACCGGGGCAGCCATGGGCGCGGCACTTACGTGGATCGTTTTCAATTTTGTAAAATTTATATTCATCTGGGCAAAAATGAAATTGCAGCCTTTCTCCCTCGACTTCATAAAAGTCGTACTTATCGGAGTCGTTGTATGGGTCATTCATATACTTCTCCCAAGAATGGATTTCGTCATAGCCGATATAATGGTTCGCTCTGCTCTGATAACGCTTGTGTACGGCGTACTGATTTTGTGGACAAAAGTTTCCTACGAAGCAAATGGTCTTTTTGCACAGGGATTGAAAATTATTTCCCGCATATCTCGCTAAGAGTATTGCTTCTATCCCACTTTTTGTCCGTGATAATCCGTGCAATCAGTGGCATTTAAAAAATCTGCGATCAACGGAGTCCTTGCACAATCAAATCACTAAGCTTCCTTGTCAACTCTTTGCGACTAAATGCAGAAACATCCCTCATAGCTTCAACACTTCCTCTCCGCCACTCCTCAAATTTTATCTGTAAAGAGTTTTTTATTTTTTCTGCGTTATCGCACTCAATCATGATTCCTCCTTTCGTTTGTCTTAGGATCTCTGCCGCATCGCCATTTTCAGGTCCCACACCAAAAATAAAATTTCCGGAAGCGAGATATTCAAAAAATTTCCCCGGCAGGTTCCCTGCTGCCAGTGTAGTATGTGCCAGCACTAGTAATTGAATATCCGTTTCTCCGTACAGTTTTAGAAGATCGGCGTGAGACATCGGCCTGGAGAAAACAGTCATCGCAGACAGTATTTTATCCTGAGCCACAAATTCCCGAAAGGCACCGTTAACGGATCCGATGAACTCAATTACAACATTATCTGAAAAATCCGGAGACGCCACCGCCAACGTTTTGGCAGCAAGCATAAATGGTTTAGGATCACGCAACTCATCCACCATCCCGATGTGCCGGATCGTGAACTTCTTTGTTTTAATTTTTTGAATTCCCGTAAAATCATCTTCGTCAAACCCATTGGTGATCAAATCCACCTTCCTTCCACTCAGAACTTCCAGACGCCGTACATGAAAGGGAGCAATAGTGATGACGCGATCTGCTCGTTTTAAGACTTCCCCTTCAAGGTTTTGATGTTTTTTCCTGGCCCAGTCCGTCAGTGAAAATGTATCAAGGAGGTCCCACTCACTCCAGGGGTCGCGAAAGTCGGCAATCCATTTCAATGAAGGGTTTTTCTTTTTAAGTTTCAAACCAATCAAATGGAGACTGTGTGGCGGGCCCGTCGTGATGATGGTCGTAATTTCGTTTGAGATTAAGAAATTCTCCAAAAATTTTACAGAAGGTTTCACCCACATAACCCGGGCATCCGGAATAAAAAAATTTCCCCGTATCCAACTTGTAATATGTTGGAATAAACTTTTCCTCCCGGCCGCTACCAGATCAATCTGACTCACCGGTTTCTTACCCACCAGTTTGGATACCGTACTAAAAATCGTATAGGGTTCCCAAATTGGAAAACGAATAACTTCTACTTGCGGGGGAATATCCTTCAACAACGTATCATCACGAATTTCAAACGATGGGTTCTCCGGTGTAAAAACATGGGGCTGCCATCCGAATAAAGGCAGATATTTAACAAACTTCAGCCAACGCTGCACGCCACTTCCACCGGAAGGGGGCCAGTAGTAGGTAATGATGAGGAGTTTCTTTAGTTGTGGGATCATCTTGGAACTAGATGCTGGCTTCGCCTGCTGTAAGTCTCTGAAAGCAGGGCGCTGGGAACTGGGTTCCGGGTTCTGGGTACTGGCGGGGGCATATGTTGTTTGCGAAAGTTAATCCTGCCGAACCAAGATTCATATATTCCAGCAGATCTCGCCTGTGGGCGCAGATAGAATTCATCGGCGATTAATCTGCGAATATCTTGCGAGATCTGCGGGAAAACAAATACTCAATTTCGAATTCCAACTCCACCAGTTGCCTCCAGCTTGCCATTTTTATAGGCCAACTTTCCGTTCACAAATACCATCTCAATCCCATCCGAGAATTGATTGGGGTTGGTCACTGTTGCTTTGCCATTGACGTTTGCCTGATCAAAAACGGTGATGTCGGCAAACGCACCATTGGATAACACTCCCCTGTCCTTCATTGCCGGCAATATGATGTTTCGTGGAAGAGTCGTTACTTTCTCAAGTATCTTTTCCAATGACATCCCGATATCAAGCCCATGCCTGATGGCCGTCGAAAAACAACCAGCGCCACGTGGATGTGAATTGGCGTGCAACTCATATTCAATGCCCCCATCGGAGCCAATCATGCAAAAATCTCTTTTCAAAGCCAGGTCAACCGTATTAACAAGCGGAAGGGTTCCTTCCGGAACAGCCGCCAGTTTTTTTAATTCGCGGTAACGCTTAAAACTGGCCGCTGTCAATCGTTCTCCGGTTCCTACCAATTGCAAATCGTTGTAAGTAAGCCCGTAGCGTTTTTGCCAACCCTCGTCAAATCGTTTGGAGTGAAGATAGGTGGCCCAGAAAGAATAGGGGTACACGCAACACGTCATTTGCAATCCCTGTGAATTAGCAGTCTGGATTTTATCCAATGCCTCCTTCATATGGAAAGTTCCGCCGGTAGAATGCAGGTGGTCGATGTGTACGCGTGCGCCACTTTCCTTCGCAATCCTGATCGCCTCATCCACTCCCTCCAGTTCCTGTTCAACAGACGAATAGCGAAGGTGCAAAAAGAATGTTCGGTTATATTTCTTAGCAAGTTTCGCATATTCAAGGATCTCCTCATATGGCGTAGGCTGGTATTCAATACTATGGGAAACACCCAGTGCACCTTCTTCCAGACACTTTTCAACTTTCTTTTTTCGCTCCGCCAGACTTGAAGTGCTGTATCGAATTCTCATCACGGAAGTCGATACCCCAAAGTTGATATAGTGTGAAAGAGCATTAAATGTTTTATAGTATGCCGCGCAGCTCGGACTGCCACCGTGCATCTGCAGGGCGGTTGTTACACCATCGGTTATCTTGTATTTCTCAAAAATTTTATAGGTCCGTTCAGGATTGGCGGCATTGTCGGCCAGGATATCGACGAAACCCGGTGATACGATTTTATTGGTGACGTCCACAAGCTCAGCACCTTGCAATGAATTTGAAAAACCAATTTTTATTTTTCCACTTTCATCAATACCAATATCAAGTACCTGCCATTTATTCAGGTAGAAACATTTTCCTCCACGTAAAACAATTTTCAAATCTGATTGCTCCGGGAAAGATATTCTTGCAACCGCCGATAGGCCGGAAGTGAGTGTGGCGGTGAGTGCACCAGCGGTTTTAATGAATGATCTTCGATTCATCATAAAATGGTTTAACCATTAGTACTACTTTGTCAAGTTAGGCAATCTAATGAATAGCATAAGGTTGCAGCCCGAAGAGCGAATCAGAAGTATGGTCACGAAGAACACAACGAACCACTACGAGCACTACGAAATCGAGGT
>JANXYC010000290.1 GCA_025350305.1 Cyclobacteriaceae bacterium
AATCCAGGAGCTTGTCAATGCAACTGTCAATACTCTATGCTCCATTGAGCAGGTTATTGAAAAACTCCTTAACCAAATACCCAGATATCAAAAGCAAATCCAAAATCAGCTAAAAAGGGTAACTTGACAAAGTAGGATTAACCTTTTTTTGGAATTGCCCTTCATTTGGGGAAAGTCGGCGTCGGCTTTTTTTGTTTCGTAAAGGGTACTCTCCAAAAAATTTGATAGTTAAAGCCCCAGTAAAATCCTTGTACGTTCTGCCCATATCCTGGAATGTCGTAGGTCTTCATTTCGTTGTCTCCCTTCACGCTGGGTGCAAACTTCATGCGTGCCGTGTAGCCCATCCAAAATTCCTTCCAGATTTTTACACGCAAGCCAGCCGTGAGCTCACCCCATCCGGCCGTAACAGCATTGTTGCTGATCTGTTTTTGAATGCTTCCAAAATATCGATCGGTAAAAGTGATGGTTGCAAACTCATTGAATGATGAGTGTCCATAACGAAGACCAATAAAAAACATGTTGCGATCAGGGTCTTTCTTAAGTAAATTAATATCTCCGCCCACGCGCCAATACGTACCCTGGTTCTCATATTTGCCAGCGTTTGGCAAATCATATTTTCGTCCCCAGTTTCCGTAGTCAACGGTCAGATAAATTTTCCCGCAGTCGACATCACCGTTCAATTCCCATCCTGAAAAATTTGCTTGTGTTTGGCTTTTAATAATATTAATCAGATCGGTGCCCACACGAAAAGACCGTGGATAAAACTTTACCTTCAGGCTATCAGGTTTTCGATCGTTGACCGTTACGCTGTCCTTTTCTTCCACTTTTTGAGCAAAAGCAACGTGGACCAGCAGGTACAGCAGCAGGCTATAGCTTAATTTCAAGATTCGACGTTGCACGGGTTGATAGTTGACTATTGACGACTTTTGGTTCAATTGTGAACGATGTGGCGAAAACGGTGAGGTTGGTATGATAAACTGCTGCACCACACGATGGGCTAATAATAACGATTTGCGTGGCATACGCTAGCGTAACAGAATCTGTTCTCTGTATGGGTTTAGAATTCAGGACTGTCCCATATTGAAACTTAAACGTCGTCCGGGGTGCGAGTGGATCAACAGGAAGAATCAGTGCTGTTACAGAATCTTTAGAAAAAAAAGTAGTGTCCGTCCCAGATACTTTAATGAATGAAAATAACACCTTCTGGGCTGCTCCGGTCCCGGCATTTTTAAGAGAAATCCGAAGGTTATTAGTAGCAATGACAAGGCAATCGGGCTCAGAGAGGCACGCCGAAAGCAAGAGAATTATGATACCAGCCAGGAAAAATCTCACGAATGGGAATTAATTTTCAAATATAGAGGTTCAAGGCTCAAACCACTTAATTTTGCATCCTCAATTATCATACCGTGCGATCGAAGGGAAATAAGAAGACAAAAGTAAACATCGTTACGCTGGGTTGTTCCAAGAACCTGGTGGACTCCGAAGTGCTGCTTACCCAGCTCCGCGGCAATGACATTGATGCTGTACATGAGTCCAAAAAAGATGATTCAAACATCGTGGTAATCAATACCTGCGGATTTATTGACAATGCCAAGCAAGAATCGATCGATACGATCTTACGCTATGTGGACGCCAAGGAAGAAGGGCTCGTAGAAAAAATATATGTCACTGGCTGTCTTTCACAGCGGTATAAAGAGGACCTCGAAAAAGAAATCCCATTGGTGGATGCCTGGTTTGGGACGCGCGATCTTTCGCGCTTGCTAAAACAGCTCAATGCCAATTACAAACATGAGTTGGTAGGCGAACGGATTCTTACAAACCCACATCACTACGCATATTTAAAAATTTCAGAAGGCTGTGATCGTCCGTGCTCCTTCTGCGCAATCCCGCTGATGCGCGGCAACCACATTTCCCGTCCGATGGAAGAATTGGTGTTGGAGGCCCGGAACCTTGTTAAGAATGGAACGAAAGAATTACTCCTGATCGCGCAGGATTCCACCTACTATGGGCTTGATCTTTATAAAAAAAGAAACCTCGCACAACTTCTAAAGAACCTGTCGGATGTCGAAGGGATTGAATGGATTCGTTTACATTATGCATTTCCAACCGGCTTTCCGATGGACGCGCTGGAAGTAATGGCCGGGCGTTCAAACATCTGCAAGTACATTGACATCCCATTGCAACATGGATCGAGCCGCATGCTACAAATCATGCGGAGAGGAACGACGCGGGAAAAAACAGAACAATTGCTTCAAACGATTCGGGCAACCGTTCCCGGGATTGCGATACGCACTACCTTGATTGCCGGGCATCCTGGAGAAAGCGAAGAAGATTTTCAGGAAATGATGAAGTTTGTCGAACGATCACGCTTTGACCGCCTTGGTGTATTCTCCTATTCGCACGAGGAGAATACACACTCCTACTCCATGCCTGACAATGTTCCCGCGGAAACAAAGCAAGAACGGGTGGATGCCATCATGGAATTACAGCAAGGGATTTCACTCGAACTAAATCAACAGAAAATCGGGAATGTGTTCAAAGTTTTGGTTGACCGGAAAGAGGGTGGTAATTTTATCGGTCGTACAGAGTTTGATTCTCCCGAAGTAGATAACGAGGTGATCCTTCCAACCAAAAACTACCTGCGACTGGGCGATTTTGTCAACGTGAAAATTATTGCGGCAACGGAATTTGATTTGACCGGTGAGGTACAAGCCTCCGATTCGTAAACCTTTATCATAAAATTGTCGTTATTCGGCTTACTACTATGTTGGTTATTTAGACAATATAATTTTTGATCTTATGTCTTATGAATCAATAACTTGCATTACAATTTTGTCGCACATGCTACCCAGTACGCTGTATGTTTCCAACTAAAAATCGCTGTTGTTGATTATGCATCTTCAGAAAATTCCCTTCCGGGATACGCATGCTTATACTGAGTTTTTTCTGAGGTACATCGAACAGGATCCTTCTCTTCTACCATTCTATTCACGGTTTCCGGCATCCAGCAATTTTAAAGAACAACTTCGCGAAAAATCATCGTTCCCCGAATCATCGCGAAAAGTTCTGGTTGAAACTTTGCAACGCCAATACGCTAAACTTTCTCACCCGGACCTTGTCAAGGAGAATATCCGGTCGCTTCTCAAAAATAATGCATTCACCGTGATCACAGGTCACCAGCTTAACATTTTTACAGGACCGCTCTACTTCATCTATAAGATTGTTACGGTTATCAATGCCTGCAAAAAACTGAAAGCTCAGTATCCCGATCACTCGTTTATCCCGGTGTATTGGATGGCCTCCGAAGATCATGATTATGAGGAGATAAAATCATTCCGGTTATACGG
This sequence comes from Cyclobacteriaceae bacterium, assembly GCA_025350305.1. Classification (GTDB taxonomy): domain Bacteria; phylum Bacteroidota; class Bacteroidia; order Cytophagales; family Cyclobacteriaceae; genus ELB16-189. The sequence goes on from JANXYC010000290.1 coordinate 3,348, forward strand.
AAAAAAATACACCTGGGAAACCCATCAACAGGGAGCGGTAGGAAAGTTTACCATCCAGGAACTTTCATCGGTTTTACAACAATTGCCGGGTGATGTATCCATTTTTAAAGAGGCATATTTAAAAACCAATTCGCTCAGTGATGCGGTTCGGAACTATGTTACCAAATTGTTTGGTCAGGAAGGTGTCGTCGTTATCGATGCCGATGATCATGAATTAAAGAAGGTCTTCCAGCCTGTTATCCAGGCAGATTTGATTGACCACATTCCAAATAAACTGGTCATCGAAACCAATGCGAAACTGCAAGCAGGCGGATTCCACCCGCCCGTTAATCCGCGTGAGATAAATTTCTTCTATCTCGATAAGAACGTTCGGAGCAGGATCGAACGAAAGGGAGAGGACTTCATCGTCGTTGATACAGACTTGAGGTTTTCTAAAAGCGAACTATCGAAAAAGATCCGGGAAGAGCCGGAAAAATTCAGTCCGAACGTAATCTTACGACCGCTCTATCAGGAGATGATTTTGCCAAACCTGGCTTACGTGGGTGGCCCGGCCGAAGTCGTGTATTGGCTTCAGTTAAAAAGTCTCTTTGATCATTTTCACACACCGTTCCCGGTCCTGTTGCCGCGAAACTTTGCCTTGATCATCGATGCTCCCACCGGTCGAAAACTTTTCAAAACAGGATTAGAAATTCAGGAGTTTTTTGAAGAGAAGAATTATCTCTTTAATCATTGGGTAACCAAAAATTCTTCGCATGATCTGTCGTTGGGGGGTGCGATAAAGGCCCTTGAGCAACTTCTCACAGGCATTCAGGGTCGTTGTGAAAAAATTGATCCGACACTGGGGCCTATGACACAGGCAGAAGCAAAACGGATGAAGCATGCACTGGAAAAGATCGAAAAAAAGATGCTGCGTGCGGAAAAACGTCTTCAATCAGACAAACTGCAGCAGATTGAATCAATCAAAGATGTGCTGTTTCCCAACGGTGGGCTACAGGAACGCACCGACAACTTTTTGAATTTCTACCAACAAGACCCTGACTTCATCAATAAATTAGTGAAGCATTTTGATCCCTTTGATTTTAATTTCAATGTGCTTGGTTACTGAGTACTACGCGACGAAGTGGTGATGTAAGTAGTTGATTCATACGGTATAAGGTCAGGAGTTATGGTACAAGGAGTTTTTAGACCCCACCCATCGCGGAGAAGGCTTTGATGAAAGAATAATAGGAAATGTGTCTAAGGAAAGCTTCAAAAACTCCTCAGTTCTTCTCGTCCGGAGAAGGTGGGATGAGGCCAATGAAAGGTGTTTTTGAAGTTTGCCGACATGGAAGAGATGCCCTTATGTTGCCTAAGTAAGTAATAGTGTCATGACTAAGCAGGAGTTACGAAAAACCTATCTCGACAAGAGGAAACAACTGACCGCGGCTGAATGTGCACATTTTAATTTGCAGCTCTATAATTTTTTCTTTTCATCGATCGATCTTTCGTTCGTCAATGTTCTTCACACCTACCTGCCCATTATTAAAAATAATGAACCGGATACGTGGATGATCGTTGACCGGGTGAGAAGGGAGTTTCCGAACGTTCGAATTTCGATTCCACGCATCACGCCGGAAGGAGAACTCGAACATATTTATTTCGAAGGCCTGCATCAATTGCAAACCAATGCCTGGGGCATTCAGGAACCGCGACAAGGGTCGTCAACGCCACCCGAAAAAATTGATTTGGCACTCGTTCCTCTCCTCGCGGTGGATAAGCAAGGGCACCGGGTGGGCTATGGAAAAGGCTACTATGACCGGTTTTTGAAAAGGTGCCGGGGTGATTGTAACAAAATCGGATTGTCTTTTTTTGATGTAATCAAACGAATCGATGATGTAGGCAACCATGACATCATGCTAAACTCCTGCATAACTCCTCGACGCATCCTGAATTTTGATTCCTTAACGTGATGCCCGGATCATTTCCTTTTTCCCGGGAGGTCCGGGCAACGTTTCAACTGTTAACCCCAGGGTCTTAAGATCACGTTTAACCTGGCCTTTGGCGCAATAGGTTATCCAGATCCCTGCTTGAGCAAGAGAGCCCGTAACTTTTTTGAGCATTTCAAACGTCCACATTTCAGGCTGCTTCACAGGCGCAAAGGCATCATGGTAAATGAGATCAAATGGAAGGGATTCTTCCAATGGACCAATAAGAATATCTCCTTTACGTTTATGCAATGTGAATTCAGGCGTAATAGCAACTGCTTGGTCCCACGAAGCTTCCTGAATACTGGAAAATAATTCCGGTGAGCCAAGCACATTAGGATAATTCAATTGCTTAACAATATCCATCTCCAGCGGGTAAACTTCCCACGATTCATAATACATGTGAACTCCTGATTGAATCGAGTGGAGTATTGTGAGAAACGCGTTCAGTCCTGTACCAAACCCAATTTCCAGGATTTTTATTTCCTTTTTTTTATTTCGTTCAAGCCAATGGTCGAGCCCATGGAGGATAAAGACATACTTCGATTCCTGAATCGCGCCGTGTATGGAATGGTACGTCTCATTAAGCGCGGTATTAAGCAATGAATGCGATCCATCCGAAGTAGTAATGATTCTGATTTCATCCATCCCTTCCTCATGCTTTTGAAATCAATGCCACTGCGTACGCATTCACGCCCTCTTCTCTTCCCACGTAGCCCAGTTTTTCGGTTGTGGTTGCCTTGACTGAAATGTCATCTTCTGAAATATTCATCAGCGGGGCCATTGCTTTCTTCATCTGGGGAATGTGCGTCTTAATAATTGGTTTCTCCAGGCTCAGCGTGCAGTCCACGTTCTCTATTTTCCAGCCTTTCTCGGTTATCATTTTCGTAACTTCTCTCAAAAAAAACTTGCTGTCCATTCCGGCCCATTTCGGATCGCTGTTGGAGAAATGAATACCGATATCTCCCATATTGGCGGCACCCAACAATGCATCACAAATGGCATGAATCAGCACATCTGCATCGGAGTGGCCCACCGCCCCTTTGGAAGCGGGCACCTGAATACCCCCGATCCAAAAGGCACGTCCGGCTTCCAATGGATGAACATCAAAACCAAAACCTACCCGTATCTTCATTTTTTACTTCTTTACTACTATGCTCATTGCTTAGGCGACACAACTCTTGATCTTACACCGTATGAATCAATAACTTACTGATGGGCATCTCTAAAAACCTTGTCTTTTATGGCCTCAACCCGTCACCCTTCTCCTGAAGAGAAGGGTACAAGGAGTTTTTAGAGACACCCTGATATTAATTGTCGCGCAAGCTAGGTAGTACTCTGTAACATCGTGGAGCGGTAATACATCACATTGGAATTCTCTTCCCGGAAAATTTCTCCCGCTACCCTTTTAATATCTTCCGTTGTCACCGCGCGGATTTTTTTTGCCTCCAGGTTAACCAGGTTCGGGTCACCCGACAAGGAGGCAAATGCGAGGTTCATCGCTCGGTTCATCACCTCCACCTCCTCAAATTCCAGCATCGATTCGGCCTGATTTTTTACTTTTTCCAATTCTTCTTCCGTTACACCATCGTGGATCACGGTGTTCAAAATTTCATCCACTGCTGTTTCTGCCTCCTCAAAGCTTATACTGTTATTCACCCGACCGCTCACCACCACCAAACCAGGATCAATCGTTCCCATACCATGTGAAGAGATCGATGTAAAAATCTCT
>JANXYC010000291.1 GCA_025350305.1 Cyclobacteriaceae bacterium
AATCCAGGAGCTTGTCAATGCAACAGTTAACACACTATGCTCCATTGAGCAGGTTATTGAAAAACTCCTTGACAAAATACCCCGTTACCAAAAGCAAATCCAAAATCAGCTAAAAAGAGTAACTTGACAAAGTAGGATTAAAGGCTTAAGTGAATTGGACTGCCTACTGTTTTCTTTGCCTACTGCCTACTTTTGAAAGTGTGTTTATGTGTTACACTTGTCAACTTGTCTCGAGACTGCCTACTGCTTCCTTGCCTACTGCCTACTGATTTATCAGGCTACTTTCAATTTGCTGTAACGGGATTTACTAAATTTATCTTCAGCATACGCCCGGGTGATCACCAGGCGATCAGTGGTCTTATCGGAAGGAAGTTCGAACATGGCATCGTTGATGACCGCTTCACAGATGGAGCGAAGTCCGCGGGCGCCCAATTTGAATCCCATGGCCTTCTCTACAATAAAATCAAGTGCGCCATCTTTGAATTCCAATTCGATACCCTCCATCTCAAACAATTTTTTATACTGTTTTACAAGGGCGTTTTTAGGTTCGACGAGAATTTGTTTCATGGCAACCGTATCCAGCGGGTTCAAATAAGATACCACCGGCAGTCGGCCGATTAATTCAGGTATCAATCCAAAGCTCTTAAGATCCTGTGCGGATACGAATTGCAAAAGATTATCATTATCAATGTCGCTGGGATGAAGTCCGTCGGCGGTAGAAAAGCCAAGAGGCCTCGTGTTAAGTCTCCTGGAAATTAGTCTTGAAAGTCCCTCAAAGGCTCCGCCGCAAATGAAAAGAATATTTTCGGTGTTCACCGTGATCATCTTCTGATCAGGGTGTTTGCGCCCTCCCTGAGGAGGTACATTGACAGCCGTGCCCTCCAATAGTTTCAACAATGCCTGCTGCACACCCTCACCACTAACATCGCGTGTGATAGACGGGTTGTCCGACTTCCGGGCGATTTTATCGATCTCATCGATATAGACAATTCCTCGCTCAGCCGCTTCTGTATTATAATCCGCTGACTGTAAGAGCCGGGTCAATATGCTCTCCACGTCTTCACCCACATAACCTGCTTCAGTGAGCACGGTAGCATCGGCAATACAAAAAGGTACCTGGAGGATTTTCGCCAGCGTGCGTGCCAGGTAGGTTTTACCCGTTCCGGTTTCACCGGCCATGATAATATTTGACTTTTCAATCTGCACATCACTCACTTCCGTCTTGCGCTGCATGAGTCGCTTGTAGTGATTGTACACAGCCACCGAGAGCACCCGCTTGGCCTGGTCCTGACCGATTACATATTCATCCAGGAATTTTTTGATCTCCTTGGGCTTGATCAGCTTGAAGTTGGGCAGGTTGCCAATCTCCACTTTATTTTTCTTTTCTTCGGAGAGAATCTGGGTGGCCTGGGTTACACATTTGTCACAGATGTGCGCGTGGATGCCAGAGATCATCAGATCCACGTCTTTCTTATTTCTTCCACAAAATGAGCAGGTAACTTCAGCCATGTCTGTTATCAATTATTCCCCCGATTAGCGAGCGAAACACAAAAATAATGAATTAATACCCAAAATCGACACACCTGCCCTGCCTGGAACAGGGTTGCTCTTGCCGGAAGCCGTTTCGAATAACGGGCTGAGACTATTTTTTCTTTTCCAGAACCTCGTCAATTAGTCCATAATCCTTAGCCTCCGCTGCCCGCATCCAGAAATCCCGGTCGGAGTCTTTTTCGATTTTGTCATAGGTTTGACCGCAGTGTTTTGCCAAAATGTTGTAAAGATCTTTCTTCACTTCCAACGTTTGCTTCAGGGCAATTTCCATGTCAGAACTCTGACCCTGCATCCCGGAAGAAGGCTGGTGGATCATAATTCGGGCATGGGGCAACCCTGAACGTTTCTTGTCTGAACCGGCTGCGAGCAGAACGGCGCCCATCGATGCGGCAAGGCCCGTGCAGATGGTGGCCACATCCGGATTGACGTATTGCATGGTATCATAAATACCGAGACCAGCGTATACTGACCCCCCCGGACTGTTGATATACATGATGATATCTTTCTTCGGGTCGGCTGATTCCAGAAAAAGCAGTTGAGCTGTAATCAGGTTGGCCACCTGATCATCGATCGCCATTCCAAGAAAAAGAATACGGTCAGAGATCAAGCGGGTGAACACGTCAATGGCGCGGAAGTTTCCAGGCCGCTCTTCAATGACGTACTGCGTCATATTTTCAACCTTCTGAGCATAGCCGTCAATGGTGTTGCCACTCATACCCAGGTGATGGACTGCGTACTTTCTGAATTCGTTTTTGGTATTCATATTTATGCAATTATTTATTATGATTTACATATCAAAGACGACTACGCGGCATTTTTATTCTAAATTCTTGCCCTCCCGTTGCATATCCGTGTAGTCATCCCAATCAGTGGTCAATGTTACTAAGAATTCTGAAATTAAAAAGCCCTGTTTCTAGGGCTATTTTTATTTAACATTTGTCCAGAAGCGAAGGTTCGCCGCCTCTCACACTCACCAGACAATCAGCGGAATCCGATTAATCAGTGCTTATGGTTATGTTCAGCTGCTAATGTTTTAAACGACTCCAGGCTCACCTTCTTTTCAGAAATTGTGATATTCTCCCGAATCACGTTCATGATTTTCTCACTACGGATTTGATTGTAAAGTCGCATGAAATTCTC
>JANXYC010000297.1 GCA_025350305.1 Cyclobacteriaceae bacterium
CCTTCTGCGTCCACTATAAAGGCGGACATTGCTTCATCATTTCCCTGACGGAAATTGACGGGCAAATTTGGAAGAATGGTACTTCCATAATTGCCTAGCATGTCATTAATCGCGTTCACGACTGTCTGCACCGCTTTGTCATTGGAGCACGAAATGACAAGAGCGTTGCCTTTACTTGCCCAAAGATCTTCTGCCGCCTTATCCAGGTTATTGGTTTGTTCGATTCCGGCACTAAGTTTTGATTTCCCCGCCTTTGAGGCAATCAGATTATAAAGTTGAGCGGCTACAAGTCCATCTTGTGAAGGTCGGACTGCCGTGCGGTAGTCTGCATTGGCACCCGTCAATGAAAGGTTTGATTCAAACTGATAGTGCCGTGACATTTCGCGATGATCTTCGTCAATCTTCCGGTTAATCGAATATTGTTTTGTAAACTCAATCGGAGACAACCAGGTACCGAGAAAATCTGCACCTAAACTAACAATGACCTTTGCTTTACTGAAATCATAGGAAGGAATGAACATAGAGCCAAAGGAATCTTCGTTGGCCTTCAACATTCCATAGTACGATATCTGATCGTATTGAACGTGCTGGGTAGTAGGGTACTTCGCCCTGAATTTATCAATCGTTGCTTTCGTGCTTGGACTGAGGATCGTATTGCTCACAATCCGTATCTGTCCCCCTTTGCCAGCGACTTCTGTCAGCTTGGCTATGATCTCTTTATCTACCGTTTCCCAATCGGATGCTTTATCAGCGATCCGGGGTCCGCGAAGTCTATAATTGTCATATAAGGAAAGTACAGAAGCCTCCACCTGGGCGCTGGTAGCTCCTTTTGTAACACTTGACGTTGTGTTGCCCTCAATCTTTATAGGACGCCCATCGCGGGTCTTTACTAAAATGCTACAGTAGTCTCCTCCGTTCACATAACTGGAGGCATAATAATTAGGAATACCAGGGTCGGCATCCATAGGTTTATTTACAAACGGGATAGCTTTTCGAATGGGAGTCTCACAGGCCGCGAGCGAAACAGCTGCAACGCTGAAGCCCATCATTTTCAAAAAATCCCTCCGGGAGTGACCGGGATCCTCCTCCACACCTACATCGACAAATTCTTTGTCGGCGTTCTTTACGTAAGCGGGATCATTCTTGAGTTGCTCCAGTCCTTTCCAATATATCTTTTTAGTGGTACCCATAGAGTTTGGTCGTTCCTTTATTTTTTAATCTCTTTATAATCCTTAAAATCCCGAATCCTGCAAATCCTGTCCTGTCAAATCCTGCAATCATTAATCCTGATCAGTAGTGGCATTTTGAGCATTCCAAACCTCCAATTTCTTCCACCTTAAAATTCTTGTTGTTGTGCAACTCCATGAGCTTATCATAATAGGCGTTGCCTTTGGTATTCACATCTGTTTTGCGATGGCAATCGATACACCATCCCATGGTTAATAAAGAGTACTGCTTTACGACGTCCATCTCCTGAATCGGTCCGTGACACGTCTGACAAACCACACCGGCCACGTTCACGTGTTGCGAGTGGTTGAAGTACGCCAGGTCTGGAAGGTTGTGGATACGCACCCACTCCACCGGCTTGGTCCTGCCTGAATAGGTTGAGGTGAGCGGATCAAAACCTGCAGCTGCATAGATTTTAGCAATCTCTCCCTCGCCGGTAATAGCGCCTGACTTGATCTGCAGGTGGCAGTTCATACATATATTAGTGGTCGGGATGTTCGCCTGCTTTCCCTTGGCCGCGCCGGTATGACAATACTTACATTCGATCTCATATTGGCCTGCATGAATTTTATGTGAGAAGGCAATGGGCTGCTTCGGTTGATAACCCTGCTGAACACCGATGGAAAAGAGTCCGTCGATCACGGTTTTGAAAATGATCGCGCTCACTATAAAAATGACGATGAAGATAAATCCGGGACTCCTGGACACTGAATTGAAAGTGAAAGGAGCATTTACCACTTCACGATCCTCTGGACTAAGTTCTTTCTGATCCAGGAATTTGCGTAAGGCATTGATAATGAGTGCAAGAATCACTACCAGGAGAATAAGGATAATGATCATCCCCACGAGGATGGCATCCAAATAAGCAATAGGAACACCGCCGCCTCCCCCACCAGCTACTTGCCCTCCAGCTTTCGTTGCGTTCGGATCGACGGCTGGTTTTGCCGCTTCTGATTTTATATAGGCCAGGATACTGAGTATCTGATCGTCTTTATAGCCGGTGAAGGCCGTCATCTGGCTCTTGTTATTTTCCAGGTAAATCTTGTTGGCATACTCATCGCCGCCGGCAATTAATTTGGCGGGGTTCTTCACCCAGTTTAGTATCCAGCTAACGGAAGGCACGCGGCCCTCTACGCCTGCCAGTGCAGGGCCTGTATATTTCTCATGAATCTTATGACACGTTTTACAATTGCCTTTGAACAGTGCCTCTCCGGCACTAATGGCCGCAGGAGTGGACGGAATTTCCTGAGCTTGAACAGAGCATGTAAGAAGTAGACAGATAAGAAATGGCAAAACACAAGTAGAGAAACCGGAGGTCAATCGCTTCGTCATGTGGGTTAGGCTTCCGCTTTTTATACGGAGGTGCACAAATCTACACCCCGATGTCATTATTTCAAATATATTTTTGGGCTTTGGCATGAATGTTTACGTCGACCAAAATGTGTTGTTATCTTGCTCAGAGAGCACAATCAAATATTTCAGAACTGACTAAATATCCAATTTAGAATCGATTTAAACTATTTTTTTTCTCCTTAAATTTTTGCTCGTCATGACGCCTTTTGATTACGTTTCCGTCTTGATTTCGATCATTCTTGGTCTGGGTATCACACAGATTATGACGGGGGTAGCCGACTTGGTTCATCAATGGGAGAAGGTAAAATTATACTGGCCACACCTGCTCTGGATCGTGCTGGTTTTTGTGTTACATATTCAAGAATGGTGGATAACCTATATCAGCCTTCGTGGGTTTGAGACCTGGCGATTGGCCACCTTTCTGTTCTTTATTCTTTACCCCGTCAACCTCTTCATTCTGGCGAGGATACTCTTTCCTTTCAACTTTGAAGAAGGCATCATCGACCTGAAACGGTTTTATTACGCCAATTTCAGAAAATTCTTTCTTTGTGTGATGATCCTCAATGTCCTCTCGCTCATTGCCAACGTGATTGTGGATGGATTTAATCCTGATCAGCTTATAATCATTTCACTTTTTGTGCTGGTTGGATTAGTCGCCTGGCGTAAATACCGAATGGAGTGGCTTCACAAATTGATTTCCGTTGTTCTTTTGCTGATCGTGGTGATCAGTATCATCGCCAATTGGGATACCTGGCTAATCAATTAAAAGTCTCCCTCAAATACTCACCTGGTCATTCTATTACAGAAACAAACCTCCTATCTTTGTCTTTATTAAAAACCCCTTATTTAGGCCAATTATGCCTTACAGGTCTGTCTTTTCGATATTTTTTATCCTTTTGCTGGGAATTTCGCCCGCCACAAATGGCCAGGAATCATATTCTAAAAAGAGATCGTATCCGTTTAAAATCGCCAGCAAGGACACTTCCTTATTGCATCGCAAACAACTTACTTTTTTTCCAGTGATCTATCGTTCTCCGGAAACGGGGATCGCTTATGGCATACTAACCCTTGGATTGTTTAAAATGTTGGGGGTAAAAGACTCTCTGACGAGGACCTCAAATGTGGAGATCCCAATCATTTTGACCTCGCAGAAACAATTTATAGTCGACCTGATCTATAACCTTATTACTAACAAAGAGCGGTTTTTTATTCGGGGCTTTAATCAGTTCAATAATTTCAGCGAATACTATTACGGCATTGGGAATCAAACACCAGATGCCGACAAAACATTTGTTAAATACCGTTCTTTTCGGTCCAACCACAGGATCGTTACAAGATTGGCAGGACGACACTTTGTTGGCCTTCAATATCAATACTATGATGTATCCAATACTTCTTTTAAGGACACCCTTCAGTATAGTCCAAATGATTCTCACTTAGGGTTCCGAGGATTTAGAACATCCGGCCTTGGATTGCTGTACTTATTTGACTCCAGGGACAATGTTATCAACTCCAGTCGCGGCACGTACCTCGAGTTTTCAAATCTTGTAGCCAACCATTCCGTGGGAAGTCAGTACAACTTCAATAATATCTCCCTCGATGTGAGAAAATTTTATCCGGTTGGGAAAGGTAAAGTGCTTGCGCTACAGGGTCTTTTTATTCACAATCAAGGAGATTTGCCCTGGCGACAAATGGCGGCGATGGGTGGCTTCAGTATGATGCGAGGTTATTACCTGGGCCGTCACCGGGATAAAAACTACGCTGCCTTTCAGGCGGAGTACCGGTTACATATCTGGAAATTTTTTGGGATGACATTTTTTGGATCGACTGGCGAGGTAGCTCCAAGACCGGAGAACTTCTCCTTCAACGAACTCAAGTATGCCGGAGGTGCGGGCCTGCGTTTTCAGGTGGACAAGAAGGAACGTGTCAATCTCCGTTTTGATGTTGGTATCGGTTCCGGCACACCGGGCTATTACCTGACGATCGGAGAAGCGTTCTAAGACTGGGTGACGAATGTGATAAACCCTCTCCCCCTTTCCTGACATGTCCCTCAATACCTTTTCACCCCGCGCATCCTTTCTTCAGCCAAAAGACCTCCCGCAGCTTTCTAAAAACTCTTCGGTCATTATAATCGGTGCGGGTGCCTTTGGAGGGTGGACAGCGCTTTCTCTACTGAGAAAAGGCCTGGATGTCTCACTCATCGACGCCTGGGGCCCCGGCAATTCACGAAGCAGTTCCGGTGATGAGACGCGCGTGATACGATCCACGTACGGTGCCAATGAATTTTATTTCAACTTGAATGTGCGGGCCTTACAACTGTGGAAGGAAAATGAAAAGCGTTGGGGTAAAAAACTTTTTTTCAACACCGGAGTTTTGTGGTTTTGTTACGAAGAGAAAACGCCACTCGTTGATGACTCCATTCCTTTTACGGAAAAACATTCGATGACATATTCCTACTTAACTTCGGATGAAGTCAAAAGAAAGTTTCCACAGATAAATACGAATGACATTCATCATGGATATCTCGATTCTTACGGAGGTTATCTGAAAGCCCGCGAGAGTTGCCAGGCCGTAAATGAGGCCTTTATAAAGGAAGGTGGAAAATATATTCAATCGTTTGTCACACCGGGAAAAATTCAATCGGGCATACAGCGGGAGATATTCCTGTCTGATGGCTCTTCGAGGCAGGCAGATCTCTATTTGTTTGCATGCGGTTCGTGGCTTGGGCAATTGTTCCCCGAAGTATTGGCAAACAAAATCACGTGCACTAAACAAGAAGTCTACTATTTTGGTGTGCCGAAGGATCAGGCAAGTGTTTACGATTCGTTGCCCGTATGGGTAGATGTCGATGGCCACGACTTCTATTATGGCATCCCGGGCAATACTGAGCGTGGTTTCAAGATAGGAGTCGACAGGCGCGGGGAGAATTTTGACCCTACCCATGGCGACCGGACGTACAATCCGGATGTTCTGGCACATGCCCGCGCATTTATTTCTCACCGTTTTCCGGGATTGAAAAATGCTCCCCTCCTCGAAAGCCGGGTTTGTCCATACGAAAACTCCCCGGACGGAAATTTTATTTTCGAAAAGCATCCTGACGCCGGAAATATTATTTTTCTGGGAGGCGGCTCGGGACATGGATTTAAGCACGGACCCGCGCTGGGGGAATGGGTTGCTGACGTGTTGAGGTGTTAGCACAAAGCTAAAAGCTAAAAGCTCAAAGCTTTAAGCTTAAAGTTGAAATCCAGACCTAAACACTTTAACACATTAGCAACACATCATTTTGTCCTGGAGAAGCGGTACACTGTCTTCTGTTTGTAAACTTCTCCGGGTTTCAGTTCGGTAGATGGAAACTCTTTGTGGTTTGGTGAATCAGGAAAATGCTGAGCCTCCAGGCAGAACGCTGTCCGAAAATTGTAAGGCTTGCCGCTAAATCCATTGTCTTTGCCGTCCAGAAAATTGCCAGAGTAAAACTGGAGACCCGGTTCGGTTGTCCACACCTCCATGACTCGCCCGGAGTTCGGTTCTTTTACTTTGGCGGCCAGGGAAAGTTCATTTGATTTTCTGTTCAGTATCCAGTTATGATCATAGCCTTTGCCGAACATTAACTGCTGGTCCTCCTGGCCGATACGCTGGCCAATTCTGTGCGACTCGCGGAAATCGAAAGGTGTTTCTGCCACCGACTTCCACTCGCCAGTCGGGATAAGACCTTCGTCTACCGGGGTAAACCTGTCGGCATTGATGATAAGTTCGTGATCGAGAATATCCCGTGTCCCTTCGCCTGCTAAATTGAAAAATGAATGATGTGTCAAATTAACAATGGTGGCCTTGTCGGTGGTGGCCTCATAGTCGATCACCAATTCATTTTGATCGGTAAGGGTGTAAACTACTTTTACATCCATGGTTCCGGGATAGCCTTCTTCTCCATCTGCACTTTTATAGCGGAGTGCTAAAGCATCAAAACCATTATTTTGAAACGGTTCAACCAGCCATAATTGATTGTGAAACCCTTTTGGTCCGCCGTGAAGAGCATTTGGCGGGTTATTAATAGCAAGCTGGTATTCCTTTCCATCGAGCTGGAATTTTCCCATTGCGATACGATTACCATATCGGCCAATGATTGCGCCGAAATAGGGATTCCCTTTCCGGTAGCGTTTTATCGAATCATATCCCAACACGATATTGCCTAACGTGCCATCTTTATCCGGCACCCACAGTGAAATTATTTTGCCCCCCAGATTGGTAACCGACATGATCAAGCCGTTTTCATTCTGAAGAGAATACACGTAGAGCTGGGTCGAGTCAGATGTCAATGCGGACATAGGCGTTTCCTTTTTTTTAGGAGTGCAACATACATGACAAGCGCACCACAGTATAATTACAATCCGGTTCATAAAAGAAAGATAGAGAAATAATGGCAGTTTATTACCATCGGTTAGTGGCTGACCAACGGTCCGTGTCTGCACAGACTCACCACTCAAACCCTTGCTCAGTCTGCGCCCTCACAGAACGACCACCTACCCTTTAACAAACCAACCCCCTTAACCTTTAACTGACAAGACCGCTTTAACCCGCTCATAGCCCGGCCACCTTAACCCTCTAAAACGACCACCTTAACTCTCCAACCGATCTCCTCAAACCTTCTCAACATTATCACTAACTTTATACAGATCGGTTGGACCTTAACGGACTGAAATAATTCATGGCCTTCACAAAACCAACGTCTTAAATCTCCCTGGTAAAAATGAAAATAAAAAGTAACACGTTTGGATTAGTTGTTTGCGGAGGGAAAAGTACACGCATGGGGCGCGACAAGAGTTTGCTAGTCTATCACCAAAAACCGCAGCGATACCATGTATATGAACGGCTGGAGGTCTTTTGCGAAAGAACGTTTATCTCCTGTAATCCCTCCCAGGTCAATGGCATGGACAAGAATTATCAAACGCTGGTTGATCTTCCCGCCTTCGCCGGGGCGGCTTCGGCGGGCAAGCCCTCTTCAGGGATTGGTCCGATTGCAGCTTTACTAACAGCGTTCACCCATCATCCTCAACACGATTTCCTTGTGATGGGCTGTGATTACCCGTTTGTAACAGAAAAAGATATTCATAACTTTTTAGTGGGATGTGAGCGTGAAACACGGGCGGCAGCTTTTTACAATGAAAAACAGGATTTGTATGAACCGTTGCTGGCCTGGTATTCACATCGTTCCGCCGGGGCATTGATGAAATTGTTTGAACAAAATGAATACTCGTTGCAATATTTCTTACAAACTACAAGCGCCGGAAAATATTACGGCAAGGCAGAAACAATGAACAGTGTAGACACACCCGAGTCGATGGTGACTGCCAAAGCCAGGTTACAAAACAAAATCGAGAACGCATGCAGTTAACTGAAAACAATTTGGTTGCCCTCGCGAACGTAAGGAAAGTGACTGCCAATCAGTCAGTTGAGACCGACGATCAACTGGCGATTGAAGAACCCCTGGAGATTCAACTCAGGGTTGGTGGTGCTGGCAGTCAAAGCCACACGAGCATATCCGTTACGATGCGCACTCCAGGAAATGATGAAGAATTGGCTGTGGGATTTTTATTTACTGAAGATATAATTCAAACGATTGATCAGGTAGCGGAAGTGAAAACTGTCTCCAACGGAGAGAATACGGTGATGATCACCCTGCGGGAAAACGAAAAACCATATCTCCAAAAAAAAGGACGCAATTTTTATACAACATCCAGCTGCGGCGTGTGTGGCAAATCCAGTATTGATTCTATTAGAACTACTTCAGTATATCAGCACACATCAGATGACATCCAACTGGAAGCGGAAGTTTTTTATCGATTGCACGATTCGTTAAATAAAAAGCAAATTGCTTTTGAATGTACTGGGGGCTTGCATGCTTCCGCATTGTTTGATCTCCTGGGAAATTTTATCATGCTTCGAGAAGACGTGGGTCGGCACAATGCGTTGGACAAGGTGATTGGAGCAGCGGTGCTGGCAAATAAACTACCCCTTAACAAAACGATCTTACTCCTGAGCGGAAGAACCAGTTTTGAGCTTATCCAAAAAGCAAGCATGGCTGGAATAAAAATAGTGGTTGCCATTGGAGCGCCGTCCAGCCTGGCAGTACAGTTGGCGAAAGAATTTGACATCACGTTGATTGGATTTTTGAGAGAAAGGCGGTTTAATATTTATGCTGGTGGGGGGAGAGTGAAAGTTGAAAGTTGAAAGCTCAAAGTTGAAAGCTCAAAGTTGAAAGCTCAAAGTTGAAAGCTCAAAGTTGAAAGCTCAAAGTTGAAAGTTCAAAGCTCAAAGTTCAAAGTTCAAAAAGATGAGCGACAAGGATAAAAGGCAAAAGTTTCCGGCGGCTGAAAATCCTGAGAACTTAACGGGGTTGAAGCAAGGTGACATTAAGAAAGTAGCGGCGGGTGTGCCGGCTGTGATATCCAGCATAAAGAAGGTAGTGGAAGAAGCGGGCGTTGTGCGCGGTTGGAAAGCACTCTCACAATTAAACAAGAAAGGAGGATTCGATTGCCCGAGTTGTGCATGGCCAGATCCTGATGACGAGCGTTCAGGACTTGGCGAATATTGCGAAAATGGTGCACGGGCTGTCGCCGAGGAGGCCACCTCAAAAAAGTTAACTGCAACATTCTTCGCAAAGAATGCCGTGACCGACCTCGCTGCCCTATCCGATTATGAAATTGGAAAGAAGGGTCGGCTGGCCCAGCCCATGTTTTTGCCGAAAGGCGGAAGTTATTATCAACCGGTTTCGTGGGAGAATGCATTTAAAAGAATTGCCACCTCACTAAATGAATTGTCCTCACCCGACGAAGCGATCTTCTACACATCTGGCCGCACCAGCAATGAAGCTGCGTTTTTGTACCAGCTTTTCGTAAGGGAATTCGGAACTAACAACCTGCCCGATTGCAGCAACATGTGCCATGAAAGCAGCGGCGTAGCGTTGGGTGAGTCATTGGGCATCGGCAAGGGGTCTGTCACGCTGGAAGATTTTTATCAAGCGGAGGTAATTATCATACTGGGGCAAAACCCCGGCACCAACCACCCACGGATGCTGACAGCATTGCAAAAAGCAAAAGCTAAAGGGGCCTTCATCATGTCAATCAACCCGCTTCCGGAAACCGGCCTTATGCGGTTCAATAATCCACAACAACTGAAAGGACTTCTGGGAATGGCCACTGAATTGACGGATATTTTCCTGCAGGTAAAGATTAACGGCGATATGGCTTTGTTGCAAGCCATGGAATTGCTATTACTCAGAGAAGAACAAAAGAATCCCGGTTCAGTATTTGATCTTGAATTCATAGAGAATAGAACCGTAGGTTTTTTTGATTTGACAACCCACCTCGAACAACAAAGTCCGGAAGCACTGGCGAAAGCATCGGGTGTCGATCTTAAAAAAATAAAAGAAGCCGTTAACGTCTTAGCAACCAAAAAGAAAATCATCGCCTGCTGGGCCATGGGACTCACGCAACACAAAAATGCGGTGAACACGATTAAAGAAATCGTGAATTTGTTGTTGCTGAAAGGAAGCATTGGCAAACCAGGAGCAGGAACATGCCCGGTACGCGGACACAGCAATGTGCAGGGAGATCGTACCATGGGCATTTGCGAAAAACCCTCCTTGCAATTTCTGAAAAGCCTGGAAAGCAATTTCCATTTTACGCCACCGCAGCAACTTGGTTTTGACGTCGTCGAGTCCATAAAAGCCATGCACAATGGCAGGGCAAAAGTTTTTTTTGCCATGGGTGGCAATTTTCTTTCGGCCACACCCGACACAACCTTTACCGCGGAAGCTTTAAGAAAATGCCGTCTTACTGTTCATGTTTCAACAAAGCTCAACAGAAGCCACCTTGTACATGGCGAAGAAGCGTTGATCCTCCCCTGCCTTGGCCGCAGCGACGAAGATAGGATTGAGGATGAAGCACAATTTGTTTCGTGTGAGAATTCGATGAGCGTGGTGCAATCGTCCAAGGGTATTCTGAAACCAGTTTCAGATCAACTGCTGAGTGAACCACTAATTGTATGCAGGCTGGCAAAAGCAACACTGGGCGGTCGAACCAAAATCAACTGGGACCGCTACGCGAAGCACTACGATCAAATACGGGAGGATATTGAACGGACCATTCCAGGTTTTGAAAAATATAATGAGCGTGTACGAATGCCCGGCGGATTCTATCTTCCTAATGGCAACCGTGAACAAAATTTTGCTACGCCATCGCACAAAGCTCATTTCAATACCGCCCGGATATCTTCCGTTGAATTGAAAGGCGATGAACTGATGATGATGACCATTCGCAGTCACGATCAGTTTAACACGACGATCTACGGACTCAACGACCGCTACCGGGGAATTTACAATGAACGAAGGGTGGTGCTAATGAATCCAGAAGACCTGGAAAGACGTGCATTAAAAAATGGGGACATCGTAGATTTGTATAATCATCATGATGGAATTGAGCGTGTAGCCCGCAAGTTCGTGGTGCTCTCCTATCCGATTCAACAAGGCTGTACGGCTACATACTTTCCAGAAACCAATGTGTTAGTCCCGATAGGAAGTGTGGCTGAGAAGAGTGGGACTCCGGTGAGTAAGGGAGTGGTGGTGAGTGTGAAGAGACATGATGCTATCAATAGAGAATAGACAAGACCAAAATTGAACTGCACAAGTTTGGAATCAAGACGGAAAATATGAGGCAAGGTCACGAAGTTCACGATGAACCACAAAGACCACGACGAATTCGGGCTCAACACTGAATCTTATCTCAAAAGAAATCAGGAATTATTCCAAATCCACCTCCTGAGAAAGGCGCCATTTTTAATGACGAGTCCATTAATGAGTTTGTTAATGTTTCGGATTTAGCTAACATCATGCAATTCGAAATCGACAATCGTTTTCAAACTTTTCAGCCTCATTTTCATTATGAGGTGAAGCCTGTGGTGAGTGAGTGGGAAGTAGAAAGTAGAAAGTGGAAAGTGGAAAGTGGAAAGTGGAAAGTAGGAAGTAGGAAGTAGGAAGTAGAAAGTGGAAAGTAGGAAGCAGAGAGTGGAAAGTCCGGATTGCGACTACTTTCTAATCTTGGGCATCAGTCCAAAAAAACATAAATTTTTAAAACTTTCAGACTTTTGATAAATTAGGGGCCAGAAAGCGACTGATTAGCACTTTATTTTTTTGGATGTGCAGGGCTCTTCAAAACAAACTTGTCTTGATTTATGCAGATAGTGTATGTGGATGATGACGCGGACGACAGGGAGATGTTCTCTGACGCCGTAAGAGAAATTGATCCCCAAATATCCTGTATCGTCTTTGACAGCGGCCAATCCGTCCTGGACTACCTCGGAACAACGGGGACATTTCCTAACTATATCTTCATCGATATCAATATGCCCAGGATGAATGGCTATGAATGTGCCAAGGCGATCAAATCAAAGAAGAAACTAAAAAATATTCAGATAATCATGTATAGTACCTCGTTCAATCCACATGAACTGGCAGAATTTACGCAACTTGGAATTAAGTTTTTAGACAAACCAAATAAGTTCATCAATCTTGTTCACTCCATCAGGTGCATAATCCTCTAAATGTTCATGCTGCTTCTCAGGAGGAGTTTTCAGAGATGCCCCTAGTTTACTCTTTTGGAAAAAGGAATACCGTAAAAGTAGCTCCTCCGTTTGGTATCCCCTGAGCAAATATGAACCCTTTATGGTCTTCGACTATTTTCTTACAGATGGCCAAACCCACACCCGTACCTTCTGCCACTTTATTATCATTGAGTCGTTGGAAAAGAATGAACATCTTCTCAGCATATTTTTGGTCAAAGTCGATACCATTATCTTTTACACTTATAGCAACATAAGCTTTGTCCTTCACTAATTCAGGATGCGTTGCTAAATCCAGTGCTGTTACTTCTCTGGATGAAATGTTGATGAGCGGGTTCCCTTTACTAAACTTGAGTGCATTGCTAATGGGATTAAAAGAGTACTTACCGTTGGCCTTCCGGGTGGAGCCGGCTACGGGATAATTGTGTCTCCAACTCCCCATATCGAGGATTTGGAGCGGGGCTACTCTTCTACACTACCGTCAATTCAATGAGGAATCACACGGCATGATTCTTGTGTTAATTGAATTGGAAACTGTTCAATCCAAAGAATCTTAATGGTGAAAGTATCCAACTGGTTAGTCTTTTTTGGTCGTATCTATTGCGACAGGCCGGTGGCGTTTTTAAATCTTCACCGTGTTGCAACGCTATCCTTGGAATGGTCACATTTTCAATCTAATCTTATGTTTCATCCATCAATAGGTCAACATTTGTATTATGGGTAAGGGAAGCGAGTTGGATATGTTAATTATTGCGAATAAAAAACTTGTTCTTCAAATAGAAGCAAATGAAAAACAAGCTGCGGCGTTAGCCGTTGCCATCGAAGAACTGGTCATTCAACGGAAAGAGAAAAAAAACCGGGCGGCAGAGTTAGTCACTGCAAATGTAGAGCGCGCCTTTCAAAACGAAGAGAAAGAAAAACGGGCGGCTGAATTAATCATTGCTAACAAAGAGTTGGCCTTTCAAAACGGAGAAAAAGAAAAACGCGCAGCAAAATTAATCATTGCAAATAAAGAACTAGCCTATCAAAATGAAGAGAAAGAAACGCGGGCCGCAGAATTAATCATTGCTAACAAAGAACTGGCCTTTCAAAACAAAGAAAAAGAAAAACGCGCGGCTGAGTTAGTCATTGCCAACAAAGAACTGGCCTTTCAATACGAAGAGAAAGAAAAGCGGGCGGCTGAATTGATCCTTGTAAACAAAAAGCTAGCCTTTCAAAACAAAGAAAAAGAAAAACAGGCGACCGAATTAGTCCTCGCTAACAAAGCACTTGCCTTTGAACACGACGAGAAAGAAAAGCGGGCGGCTGAGCTACTCATTGCTAATAAAGAACTGGCCTTTCAAAGCGAAGAGAAAGAAAAGCGGGCAACAGAGATAATCATGGCCAACAAAAAGCTGGCCTTCGAAAACGAAGCGAAAGAAAAACGCGCTGCGGAGTTAGTCATTGCCAACAAAGAACTGGCCTTTCAAAACAAAGAGAAAGAAAAACGCGCTGCGGAATTAATCATTGCTAACAAGGAGCTTCTGGCGTTCACCTATGTGTCAAGCCACGATTTACAGGAACCACTACGCAAAATACAAAGCTTTTCCAGCCGCATACTAGAAATGGAAAACCAAACCCTTAGCGATACCGGCAGACATTATTTTCAGAGAATTATGAATGCCGCAAAGCGAATGCAACAACTCATCACCGATTTACTAGCCTTCTCACATCTCAACACGGCTCAGAGAAAATTTGAAAACACTGACCTCAACCTGATCGTAGAAGACGTGAAGAACGAATTCAAAGAAACCATGCAGGAAAAGCAGGCCACTATCGAAGTTAATAAAATGTGCGATGCCCATATCATTCCGTTTCAGTTTCGTCAACTCATTCAAAATCTGATCGGCAATTCACTCAAATTTTCCGATCCTGAGAAACCATTGCGCATAAAAATACAGAGCAAAATCTCCACTGGCCGTACGTTAAATAACAAACAACTAGCGCCAGAAAAAAAATATTGCCATCTCTCCGTTGCGGATAATGGCATTGGCTTCGATCCGCAATATCGGGATCAAATATTTGAAGTATTCCAACGTCTTCACGGCAGGGACGAGTACCCTGGAACGGGAATCGGACTAGCCATTGTTAAGAAAATTGTCGAGAACCACAACGGCATCATCACTGCTTCAGGCGAATTAGGCAAGGGCGCAAAGTTCGATATTTACATCCCTGTTTCTTAACAGGCACAAGACTCGTTCTCAATTTCTTCTCCTCGAAGATCGTACGTGCTTCTCCCCATGGCACCCACTCCAACCGTAGCCGTTTCTCCACATAAGCAGTCAATTCAACGCGTAATCCAATGGCATTATTATTGTAAATCACACATCATGAGCTTTTTCATTACCTGCAATTTTCCCATTTCGATATGGATTTAGTCAGCCGCTTGAAAACTGCCGTCCTACCTAACCATTGGAGAGATTCCAGATTTTGATACACAAACTCACGCCAAAAATAATTCCAGCATTTCCTGGCAACGGAGAAGTGGAGGAGCTCGTTCGCAATTTTGACCAGGCCAATACACCAATCCAACAAATGGCAGAAACAGACGTGTTCACAATTTTTATGTTTGCCCCCGTGGCAATTTGCAACTTAAAGGGCAAGAACCATACCGTCACATTGGCTAACGATGCCTTCTTACAATTGATTGAAAAAGGGAAAGACTTTGTAGGCAAACCCCTCTTTGAATCATTGCCGGAACTGAAAACGCAGGGATTGAAAGAGCTTTTTGATTCGGCAATGCAAGATGGAACTCCTGATGGCGGTCATAAACCGGAAGTAACGTTGATCAGGAATCAAAGGCAACAGGGTTTTTACAATTTTGTTTATCATCCTATACTGGAGCAAGACCACACCGTTACAGGAATAATTCTGGTAGTCAGTGAGGTAACTGAACAAGTGATTGCTAAAAACAAAAACCTGGAAAATCAGCATGTGCGAGAAAAGGAACTAGAAGAAAAAGTACAGCAACGCACTCTTGAACTGAGTGCAATGAACGAATCCCTTCAGCAAAAAAACCAGGAGATTGCCCTCAGTAAATACAACAAACGGTTTCTAACCGAATTTTCTGAAAACTTTTCTGCGTACAAGCTTCACACTGAATTTTTTGATTCACTTGTTCAGTTCATCGCAGACACCACCCGCCTGGATTATGCATTTGTCGGCAAACTCGTGCGAAATGACATGGGTGAATTTACTATTCAAACCATTGCCATCACGGCCTTTGACAAATTAACCGAAAACATCACGTACCCGTTGCTTGATGGTCCCTGCGAACAGGTAATACGCGGGATGCTTTATTCATTTCCAAAACAATGCCGTCAAACCTTTCCAAAAAATAAAACCATTGAACAGTTTAATGTAGAAGGCTATTTAGGTTACCCCTTGCATGATGAGCAGGGAAATGCGGTGGGGTTAATCGCTGTGATGCATGAGAAGGAAATTGAGGATGAAGAAACGGTATCGTCGATTTTAAAAATAGTTGCCAGGCGGACTGAAATTGAACTGGAAAGAATAAAAAATGGAGAACAACTTGTACAAAACAATAAAACTCTCAAGGAAAAGAATGAAGAACTAGTAAAAATTAATAAGGAACTTGAGTCATTCTCGTTCGTTGCAAGCCATGATTTGCAGGAACCGTTGCGTAAAATACAGACGTTCACAGGACGGATCCTCGAAAAGGAATTTGCTCTATTATCGGACAGCGGAAAGGACTATTTCCAGAGGATTCAGAATGCAGCGGAAAGAATGCGGCAACTCATCCAGGATTTGCTCACCTTTTCGCACATCAACACTGCCAAAAGAAAATTTGAAACCACGGACCTCAGCCTGATTGTAGAAGAAGTAAAAAACGAATTAAAAGAAACCATTCAGGAAAAGGAGGTCATCATAGAAGCAAACGGAATGTGCGAAGTTAACATCATTCCCTTTCAGTTTCGGCAGCTTCTGTATAATCTGATCGGCAATTCACTCAAATTTTCCAAGCCTGAAAAGCCACTTCGCATTATTATAAAGAGTACCATCTCAAAAGGCAATAAATTAAATAACGAGCAACTATCACCGGACAAGGAATATTGTCACATTTCCATTAGCGACAACGGTATTGGCTTCGACCCTCAATATAAAGATCAGATATTCGAGGTATTCCAGCGGCTTCATGGCAAAGATGAATTTAAGGGAACAGGTATCGGGCTTGCCATCGTCAAAAAAATCGTTGAAACCCACCACGGTGTCATTACGGCTACCGGTGAAATAGACAAGGGGGCAACGTTCGATATTTATATTCCGACAGGCACAAAATAGCCTGATGTTTCCCTGTCGAACATCCTCTCCAACTTCAACCATTTAAGGTACTGTCTTTTCTCATGCAGTTAGATTAACTTTGCAAAAGATTTGGCAATGTCAAAAACTTCGAAAATAATTATCGCAGGACTTTTGGGTATTTTCTTCTCTGTCGCAACACTGGAGATTGACGTTTTGGACTATGACAATACTTTTTTCGATAATTATGATTCGTATGTCAAGATTGACAGCAGGGTAACGCAGTGGATTCTTATTGTTGAGTTTGGAAGATTTACTTCTCCTGAAATTATTCCGCTGGCATACGATGATTCACGTGTTATTGCACGCTGCTTTTCAAAAGAACCCCGCTCATCTGATTATTTTTACAGACCAAAATTATTTTTGATCAAGTCCTCTCTGGTAATCTGATTTCTGGATGATTTGCATATCAGGACACGTAGAAAAAGTGCCCTTGCAATTTGCTGAATCATTGATAAATCAAAATCATGAAGTCTTCCCTTGTCATATTACTATTTCTTATTGCTCTGCCTGTTTCAGCACAAAACATTTTTAAAGCCAGGTTGATCGATGAGGAAACAAAAGAAGTGTTGGCTGGTGCAACCGGTCGTATTAAAGGCACATCGATCGGATCAAGTTCAGATGAACGTGGCATTATCGAAATAAAGAATATACCCGATGGAAATCACTTTGTGGAATTCAGCTTCGTTGGCTACAAAACAAAGGAGAAGGCCTTTTTATTTCCGCTCCGTTCTACCTCCGTTATTGAAATCGACCTGGTGACTGATCACACAAACCTCGGTGAAATAGTGATTTCGGCAACGCGGAGCAGCAGATCCATCGATGATATCCCGATGAGGATAGAAACGATCACCGCCGGTGAACTGGAAGAGAAAGCAGTGATGCAACCCGGTAATATAAAAATGCTTCTGACAGAAAGTACGGGCATTCAAACTCAGCAGACCTCAGCTACTTCTGCGAGTGCCAGCATCCGGATACAGGGATTGGATGGCAAATATACGCAGCTGCTCAAAGACGGATTCCCGTTATATTCGGGTTTTGCCAGTGGCCTGAGCATATTGCAAATCCCACCGCTGGACCTGAAGCGCGTAGAGGTGATTAAAGGATCTTCGTCTACTCTTTACGGAGGCGGAGCGATTGCAGGTCTTATTAATCTTGTAACGAAAGAGCCCACCGAAAAACGTGAATTGTCATTGCTCGTTAACGGCAACCAGACAAAAGCGTTGGACCTTAACGGATACTACGGTCAGAAATTCAAAAAATGGGGAGTAACATTCTACGCTTCCCGAAACTCTCAGGCAGCGTACGACAGCAACCAGGATGGTTTTTCTGATATCCCGGAATTTACCCGTTACACGATTAATCCGAGGGTATTTTACTATGGAAAAACTTCAACTATAAGTCTAGGGGCAAATACCAGTTTCGAAGATCGTAACGGTGGTGATATGAATGTGCTTACGGGTAACGGAGATGCAACACATACCTATTATCAGAATAACAGATCAAACCGATATTCTACCCAATTTAAGTGGGAGAAACGATTTGACAACAAATCCATTCTGACAACAAAAAATAGTATTGGCTATTTCTTACGGGAAATTGGCTTATCGGACTACAATTTCGCTGGCCATCAATTATCAAGTTATTCCGAGATTAGCTACCTGATTCCCGGAGATAAAAGTGAATGGGTTAGCGGCATTAATGTATGGACGGACCAATTCACTCAGACTAATAATACGCCGTTGCCGTTGGACTACCAATTAACTACTGCGGGAGCCTTTGTGCAGAATAATTTTAAGGCAACAAAAAAAATGATCCTGGAAACAGGGCTTCGGCTGGATTATAATAATCAGCATCGTGCATTTGCGTTGCCACGGGTTTCCCTGCTCTATAAATTCACAAACAAACTTACCTCAAGAATTGGCGGAGGACTTGGATACAAAGCGCCAACACTTTTTTCAGAGGAAGCGGAGACTAAAAGTTTCAGAACTATTGAACCTCTGGATCTCAACAATGTGAAAGCAGAACGATCAATTGGTGGAAATTTTGATGTTAACTATAAGACTTCTGTCTCTGATGAAATGGACATCAGTATTAATCAGCTCTTCTTTTATACGGTTGTGAATGATCCGTTGGTATTGAGCGGAACACCGTTGGCAAATGGGAACTTTGCATTTTATAATGCGAACGGCCAATTGACCTCAAGAGGGTTTGAGACCAATCTCAAGATCAGTGTTGACGATCTTTCGCTCTACCTTGGATATACTTACATTGATGCAAAACGTGAGTTTGATAACGTAAACCTGTTTAACCCGCTTACCGCTAAACAAAGGATCAATGCTAACATCATGTATGAGATAGACAGCAAGCTTCGGGTGGCATACGAGTTGTTTTATATTGGCAGGCAATACTTATCAAGCGGAGAGCTCACACGCGATTACTGGGTCATGGGCATTTCTGTTGAGCGTAAATTTGATTGGTTCAGCTTGTTTGTCAACGGCGAGAATTTTCTGGACTCCCGGCAATCACGATTCGAGCCCCTTTATACCGGAAGCATCCAAAATCCGCAGTTCAGGGAAATTTATTCACCCACCGATGGGTTTATTTTCAATGGGGGGTTTCGGTTAACGTTCCATTGATTGGATTGGGGATGAGCGGGTATAGAATTGACACATGATTTTATCACTCACCTTTTCTACTTCGCTGATTGCGTCAAGGACATGAGCAACTCTTACACTGCCTCAATCATCCCCTTCGTCATAAAATTAAGATTTTGTCCCTGTCCACGATTCGCTTTATGTGACGCGAAAGTCCATTGATACTCACGAGATCAACCTTTTTTTCAGGAGCTCTTCCAAAAGATAGTTTATTTTTAAGCCTTTAGGCACCGATTATCTTTGACGGACTACCGATTAGATGCCAGTTTTTATTCCGATTTTCTCTTCAATACACTACTGTGTCCAATGCGAGGTACTCACTTAAAAAATCGCTACATCAATTGGACATGGGCCAAAAGGTCACCATTATTTATCATAGCCCGGACACAGGAATTTATTTCGAAACCGCCAGCGCATTTATTTCAATCTATGATCCAAATCTTATAACGGCACATCTTGCTATGGCTTCTTCCATTCGTAAAATGTCTAGTTTTAGTAGCGTAGGCAGGCCCTCCTGTCAATCACCGAGTGTTGCGAGTACTTCGGCACACGGATCATAGACCAGAGTCTATAGAGGATAAATTGAAACATTTTTCTTAAGACAAATTAAAGCCTTTTTAACATTATTTTCTTTAAGAAGCATATAACCAACAGTATTGAGGACCTGTTCATTGATTACATTTTCTGGCATCGTACAGGCTCGATCTAAAAAGAAATCCCAAACAGAAATGTTAAATGCGTTCCATTCAGAGGATAAGCAGGATATGGTCCATTGTATCCATGGGTCCTGTCAAATCGCGTCTCAACGCTGAGGGCAAGTTTGTTAGAAATTCGTCTCATAACACCTCCCCCTATCCAAATCCCATTTTGGTTGCCGCTTGTCCACGGATTGGTGACCTGAACAATTGCAGCATTATTTATATAGTCAGTCCGTGTTCTTACTCCCATAAAATCCGTAGCGCTGTACAATGAGATTCCACATTTTAAAAACGGTGTGACAGTCCTGGTGGGAATCAGGATACGAACACCCAACGCGGTTTTTATATAATTAGCAGAAAAGGAAACATCTTCTGTGAAGGGTCCGGATGATTCGGTCCCACTGGCATGGCCACTTATTTTAGATTTGAAATAACCTAGCTCTGCCAGCACAGAAAAATTGTTGGTGAAACTCGGGAATGTTAAGCTATAGGTAAGCCCGGCAAGAGGCGAACTGCTGTTTTCAAATTTGGTACCCTCCAACGTGTTTAATGAAACCGTTGCAAACGAAGCAAATTGCAGGTTCATGATATCCACACCCGCCAGGATCCCAAAATTTCCTTTGATTCCAGGAATTTTATTTTTAGGATCAAGTTTGACATTCGAATTCTTGCATGCATTATATTTCTTTACCAATTCAATAATTTTTTCATCAGTCAGGATGATTGAATCCCAGGCAACACGCTTTCCTCTTTTGCAATCCGCAAATATAAAATTGAGTTTCCCTCTAATCTTATTCATCCCTGTCAAATCCCGGATGGTATTAAAATGCAGGCTGTAGGTTCCCAGCGAATCGTGGCGCAAGTATATATCCTTCTGATATCGAAACAGGCTGGCCCTGCCGGGCAAAAGGATGGTGGCAAAAACCAATTTGTCCTTTCCCTGTTCATCCTTGACGGTAATTGTTTTATAATATTTCAAATTATTCAAAGCAAACCCCACTATATCTGCAGGGGTATAGACCGTTGATTTCTCTCTGATGGTCTTTCTGAAATAGCACTTTGCAAAATCTGAGCCTTTGCTGCGATTTTCGATAAAACCTTTGAGGGTATCCAGGCTATTGGTGACTATATAACCAGGGGAACTTTGAATCTGTGCCCAGGAGAGAGTAGCATTGCTAAATATCAGTGAAAA
Organism: Cyclobacteriaceae bacterium; assembly: GCA_025350305.1. Lineage (GTDB taxonomy): Bacteria > Bacteroidota > Bacteroidia > Cytophagales > Cyclobacteriaceae > ELB16-189. The sequence goes on from JANXYC010000297.1 coordinate 21,099, forward strand.
AATAACGATGAAATGTTTTCTTCTGAATAATTCTGAATGGGTAAACGTTTTACTCATGTAAGCTAGGTTGTTAATAAATTTCATGCAAGATAAATTGATTATTCGGCAATGACTGACCCAGGGATTCCGGGAATAGTTTGACCCACCCTTAAGGCGATGAGGTCTGATAGGTTTAAAGTTACTATTTTTTTTTGTTGAGTTAGGGGTTAATTTTTTTCTCAATTCCCTCTTTAATTAGGGTCTGCTGAAAAACTCAAAATCTTATAAATTGGAATAATCAGAGGGTTTTTTGCGAAATTAGCACAAATCAAGTGCAAGCAAAAATGGCAAAAGCCCTTAAAAACCGTGCATCTAAACAACGCTACATTAGCACCTC
>JANXYC010000305.1 GCA_025350305.1 Cyclobacteriaceae bacterium
TTGAACGATTGGGCCGCACCCATGAATGCGATAAACAAGAGGCCCATGAATGAAAGGAGTGTTTTCATAGCAGCAAAAGTTAAGGTTATTCAAATATAGAGCTTGTACGCGACTGTTGTCCACGGATTTTATGGGCAGTAAATTCAGGAGATGCATGGCAGGATGGTTGCCCTATTGGACTTCAATTGCGGCCTTTAGGCCATGGTAATTTTGCTGTAATGTCGATGGGCTTTAGCCCAAAGCAAGCAGTTCCTGAAGAAAAAAGTTTATGTTTGAAAGACAGTAAGTTAAACAAGAAAATTATGCTTGAGCACATACAAGAGGTCACTTCCTTCATTCGTCAGCATGGTATTACTTCACCCGAAGTGGGTGTCATCCTGGGCACAGGACTGGGAAATCTTTTTGTTAAAGAGATCAAAAATCCGGTTGTTATAAATTACAACTCCATTCCTCATTTCCCGATCTCAACGGTTGAATTTCATAAGGGTAAACTTATCTATGGAATAGTAAAAGGAAAGCGAGTGCTCGCCATGCAGGGACGTTTTCATTACTATGAAGGCTATAGCATGAAGCAAATAACACTGCCTGTGCGCGTGATGAAAATGATGGGCATAAAAAACCTGTTGATCTCCAATGCAGCCGGTAACATGAATTTAAAATGGAAAAAGGGAGAAATGATGCTGATCGATGATCACATTAATTTGCAGCCTGACAATCCCCTGCGGGGCGAAAACTTTACCGCGCTGGGTCCCCGTTTTCCGGATATGAGTCAGCCGTATTCCAGTGATCTGAATAGAAAACTAATTAGTATTGCAAAGAGGAAAAAAATAAAATTGAATGTCGGGGTGTATGCCGGCGTGATGGGTCCCAATCTTGAAACACGTGCCGAGTATCGCTATCTTCATATGATCGGTGCACACGCCGTCGGCATGAGCACGGTACCGGAAGTGATTGTGGCAAACCATGTGGGCCTACCGTGTTGTGCCATCTCCGTCCTGACAGACGACTGTGATCCGGATAATCTGAAGCCTGCCGTCATCGAAGAGATAATAAAGATCGCCGGTAAGGCAGAAGCTAAACTCACGGACTTATATGTGGAGCTGATCAGTCAATTATGATTAGACTTTTGTGGTCTTAGCGTCCCTGATTTTGCGGCCTTTGCTGGTGAATGAAAGCATGGTCAGTCGCATGGCCTGGAAGGACCCGATCGGTAAGAAATTTTTATTCGGAGGAGGGCCCAATGGACCGACGGAACGGAACGTGGCGGGGGTAATCAAGGACTACAATCAAAATTCCCTTTATGACGTCATCGAACCCTTAATGATCTTGCTGGTATGGTTCAAAGAAGGCCAGATTGATTTTCATTAGACGGTTTTTATTGCTGCAAAAAATGAACTCTCGGAGAATTCAATTACCTTCATTCTCAATTCTTAAAAGAATAAAAAATGAAATTCCTACTGATCCTTTTTCCATTCATTACAGCCATCGCTTTTGCCCAACAAAAGCAATCCTACCTCCTCCAACCCGATCGTGTCTTTGATGGAACCGAAATGCATGAAGGGTGGGCTGTGTTGGTCGAAGGGGATAAAATTTCAAGTGTCGGTCCGAAAGAATCTTTAAAGGCATCCAAAGACGCACAGATAATTTCAATGCCCGGCACAACACTTTTACCGGGACTCATTGAAGGTCATTCGCATTTGCTGCTCTATCCTTACAACATCACCGATTGGGACACGCAGGTTCTCAAGGAGTCGGACGCGTACCGTACCGCTCGCGCTACCGTACATGCAAAGAACACACTCATGGCGGGTTTCACTACTGTCCGTGATCTGGGTACAGAAGGCGCCGGTTATTCGGATGTGGCGCTCAAGCGTGCCATAAATGAAGGGATCATTCCAGGACCGAGAATGATCGTAGCAGGCAGGGCCATTGTTTCTACCGGCTCGTATGGTCCGAAAGGTTATGACAACGATATGCAGATCATGCTCGGCGCGGAACCGGCCGATGGCAATGATCTTATCCGTGTTGTGCGCGACCAAATTGGTAAGGGTGCTGACTTCATAAAAGTATATGCCGATTACCGTTGGGGTCCGAAAGGAGAAGACCAGCCCTCGTTTACATTGGATGAACTAAAACTCATCAATGAAGTAACGCGCAGCAGCGGTCGTTATTTGGTCTGCCACGCGAAAAGCAAAGAAGCCATGCGGCGTGCGATATTGGCGGGTGCTGAAACAATTGAGCACGGCGACTTCATCGATGAAGAAATTGCGCAGCTGATGAAAGAGCATAAGGTTACCTTCTTCCCCACAGTAGCGGCCATTGATGCTATCCAACAGTACCGGGGTTGGAAAAAGGGAACAGACGAAGAACCGGCGGCCGTGAAACAAAAAAAGAAAAGTTTAAAAATTGCTGTGAACGCCGGTGTGACCATCGGCGTGGGTGGAGATGTAGGCGTGTTTCCTCACGGAGAAAATGTCTATGAAATGGAACTGATGGCAGAGTACGGCGGAATGAAGCCCATGGATTTGTTAAAGTCAGTCACCACCGTGAATGCTCGCGCACTGCATATGGAGAATGAGATTGGTGCTGTTAGAAGCGGACTTAAAGCGGACTTGATGGCAGTGAGAGGAGATCCTTCGAAGAGTATTTCTGAATTGAGGAAAGTTCAGTTTGTGATGAAGGACGGAGTGATTTATAGGGACGAGGGGAAAAAGTAGGCAAGGTCTCCGGCAGTAATCGCGACAGCCAAGATGTAACGGCCAGTTATTCATAATTCGTAAATTGAACCATGAATCGTAAGCAAGCCATTAAAACCATCGCGGCGGGGGCCGTGAGCTCGGTTGTATTACCTCAAATCGGTAAAGCCATGAATGCACTTCCCGACGATTTAAAAAACAATATCAACCATTCGGTTTGTCAATGGTGCTACAGTGATATTTCCCTTGACAAGCTTTGTGAGGCTGCGAAAGCCATCGGTATAAAATCGATTGATCTTCTAAAACCAGAAGAATGGCCCATAGCACAAAAATACGGTCTCACCTGCGCAATGGCGTATGCCAGCGGCTTTGGCCTTAGTAAAGGGTTCAGTGACGTTTCCCTGCATGAGCAACTTTTGAAAGACTACACCGCCAACATTCCCAAAGCAGCCGAAGCCGGATTAAAAAATGTGATCTGCTTCAGTGGCAATGCGAATGGGTTGACTTACGAGAAAGGACTCGGGAATTGTGCAAAAGGTTTAGAGCCGGTAATAAAAGTAGCCGCCAAACACAACATCACCGTGTGCATGGAACTGCTCAACAGTAAAGCAGACCACAAAGATTACCAATGTGATCACACGGAGTGGGGTGTACGGTTATGTGAAAAACTAGGGTCTCCCAATTTCAAATTGCTCTACGATATCTACCACATGCAAATCATGGAAGGAGATGTAATCGCAACTATTAAAAGGAACACTAAATACATTGCTCACTATCATACCGGTGGCGTGCCTGGCAGAAACGAAATAGATGAAACCCAGGAACTCTACTACCCTGCCATCATGCGAGCGATTGTGGCGACCGGGTTTAAAGGTTTCGTGGCACAGGAATTTATTCCGAAAAGGCAGGATAAGCTGGCTTCGTTGAAGCAGGGTGTGGAAATTTGTGATGTTTAAGGGAATTTCCGGAGTGCATCCGGATATATTGAAAAAAAACGAATATCACATTTTCTTCAGAAACCATCATTCTCACTCTTATCTTTCTTCTTATCCTTTTTCCTGGTGGCAGTGGCGCCGCTCAACTCGTACAGCGTCTCAAGACCCAGGTAATTCAGGCGGAAGTGGTTGATAAACGCGAGTGTCTCCTCATCGCTGCCGGGTATGAACACCAACTCCCCTATTTTAGCTTTGGAAGCATTGGTTTTCTTTGAAATCAAATTATTAAAAGGTTCGTTGGAAGATTGCACCATCAACCGGTTGTCCTCATACCCGAAGTAGTACCATGATTCAGGAGATGCCTTAAAAAAAACATGGAAGACAGGGCTTCCGCCTTCATTCTTTTTCACTTCCATAAAACCTTCAAAGCCTCCATTAATGTCCGTTTTTTGAATATTGCTCAAACCAAGGATTCCTTCGCTATAGAAGGCCTTGTGCTTCTGCGACCATCTTAAATTCACATTTGAGAAGACCAGGGGTTTCGACAATGCCTGCAGGGTACTCAATGAAACATAACCCTGTAAGGATCGTTGCTCAAAATCTTTCACAACCTTTTCACCTACGATATCGGCTATCTTGTACAGCAACTCGGTCTGGTCACCGAGGCCTTCCGGTACGTTTTCATTCTTCACGATTGCTTGCAGATCGGCGGCCATTATCTGGTATGCTTGTGCAGGCAGGTTCATATCCGCCATGATGAATGAGTTCAGTTTGATCTCATTGGTTTCGAGATTGCCAGAACCCAGGGCGGAGGCAGTGAGACTGAATTCTTTAAAATCCTTAAAGAAATTCACTGGCCCTTCAAAACGCACCTCTTGTTTTTCTTCATTGTAATCAAATACTTTTCCAGAGAGTTTTTCACCAGCGGCCTTTTGACGGTCTTCTATTTTAAATTCTCCACTTTCTTTGTCAAAGTGAAGTGACCCGCTAGGAAGGAAGAAGTCATCGTCATCCGGTGATTTTTTGTCGAAGACAAAAGTAATATACAAGCTGTTGTCAGAAGTAAAATGTAGGCCAGCCTCTGCCTTCCTCCCTTCTTCTGTCACCGCCTCATCAAAATTCAAATAAACTTCCTTCTCATCACCACTCTGCTCATACTTAAGCCACGTGTTATAGTTTTTGATTTTTTTCAAATCAAGCTTGGTATAGCCCCGAAGTTGCAATGCTGGCTTTGTCGCATACATCACCATGTCACCTTTGTAAAAGATTCGTGGAGCAAGCACGAGTTTCGATTTTTCGTCAACGGCTCCATTGGCCACCGTGTGCAGGTGCGGCCCGGTTTTGTGGTGCTTTGCTTTTGTCTCCTCAGGCAAGGGCTCCAGCCGGAAGTCCGTCATTTTTATTGCAAACGTGTCGGAAAGAGCGTTTACATACTGGTAGGTTGCATAACCTCTGAACTCTTTCCTGGAGATGATGTCCACCACGCCGTTTGTGAGACGGTGATAGCCATTCAGCGTATCAAGAACGATCGTGGTGTTTTTAAGTTGACCGATCTTGGCGTTTTCAAGGATGAGCACTTCATTATTCTCAGGAGTGATTTTGGCATCCGCCACGACAATGAACGGGATACCGCTCACTTTCAATTGCTGGGACTTTATATCGTACTCTGCCTTCGCAGCATTGAACGAAAGCGAATCCAATTCTTTGCGGGTGGTATAGAAATATGAATTTTCAATGGGAACATTTTCATCCTTCGTCATGGTAATCTTTTGCGTGTTCAGATCCCATCGTGCTTTTGGTATCGATGTTCTGAACTGGGCAGACGGAAAATCAATTGCTGCCACACCCTCCACTTCCGGACTTATTTCAGCAAAATTTTGTGCAAGATTAAAGTTTAAACGAATGTCCTCACCGGCGAGAGCCGGTTTGTCAGGGTTGGTTGTTTTTACTTGAAAACTTGCATGTCGCGCTGAAAAATCCCTGGCAGAGAACGTCAGCTCATCGGATTTAGCTTCCGAGCCGCGCGTGATCAGCTTGCCGGCACCTGATACACCCTTTTTTGAAACGATCAACGAACCATCCAATTGTGCGGTGGTGTTGTAGAGGTTAAAAGGATCTTTTAGATTTTTTAACTCGAATTTATCCTGCTTGGGCTTCCAGTTTAGTTCAAATTCCGGTAGCGTCGCCTGAGGAAACCAGACCTGGCCAATTTGTTTTTCTTTCAATTCCCCCACCTTTCCTTTGCCGATCACAGAATCCGGATAAAATATAAAGTCATTTGATTCTACCGAGGCGGCAAGATATTCGATCTTACCCGCTACCCGGAGACCCTGATTATCCATGTTCAATCCCCCATAGACTTTGCCATCGGCTTTGAAAAGTTGGTAGCCTGCTTTGGGGATTACATGTGTAAAGCCCAACGATTTGTCGGGCATGGTGTGGAGTTTTTCCTTAAAACCCGGGAACATCCCACTGGAAACAAAGGTGCCTTGAAAGTTGATCGAGCCAGGGTCAGCATCGTTCAGACTATCCAGTAAGAACGGCGGCACAACAAAAAACACCGACCGATCGTAGGCACCGTCCAGCACCTCGCTTCGATCAAAATATATAAGCCCCCCGGCAGTTGCGTCCAATCGCGGATAATTGGTGGTCTTGATCTTCCCTGATTTATTATTTGGCAGGTTGATGAAAAGTGTTCCGGAAGATTTTTTACTTCCGGTTTGAAGGCCCGCTTGAGAAGAAGCAGCGGAGTCGGCACCGACCATTGAATTATTCACCCGGCGGCGGACGGTCTGGCCTTTCGCGTTTTTCTCCGTCACATAAAAACGAATAGAGTCAATCTTATTGAGATCAATAAAAAAACTATCGTACCTGAACGTGAAGTCTTTCCCGTTGATCTCGAAATTTCCCGCCGTGATCGTACCGTCAAACTTGATATCACGATTTTGTAAAATTGTGATGGTGCTGCTGTCGGGCTTGAGTATAACATTCAATGAATCACTCACATTCACTTGTTCCACACCCCGCACGGTCATTCTATGTTTGCGAAAATTGACTGTTGCATTGGCCACGCCATCGGTGATGGAATGAATTTTTAAATTATCATAGTCAGCGGCGCCCTTATTCGCATCGTAAAAGTGCATCGCCTTCTCTTTCACCTGCACCTGTCCGGTCGATGAATTAAAATTAATCATGCCTTTTTGAGAAAGAAAATTCATGGCCATGATGACTTCTTCCGGTCTTTTCCTTGTGCGCTGCGCCAGATCATATACGCTGAACTCACGGACATCTTTTTTCTCCGCATAACCGACAACCAGAGCCAGCGGGTGAAAACTAAATCCTTGTCCCTCCAGGATGATGTAATCATTCTGATCGTAAAAATCGACCGACTCAATAATCATCGGTGCCTGGCTCCCGCCTCCCATGACCGTAATGTTGAGACTGTCGGATTTCAGGGACCAACGGATAAGATCCGCACTGAAATCAATGTTAAAAAACGAGGAGGTGAATGGTGCGTCATGCAATTGTCCCTTTTCACGCATCAATGAAAGTCGTTGCTTGCCGTAGTCATAACGAAATTGTACGGAAGGGTGAAAGATAGAATCATTCCCCTGGTATATCTGCACGATTGCCCGTTTGGCCAAGACCAACGAGTCCTGAAATTCAAACATTCTGGACCGCGCCGTAAACTTCCGATCCGCGTCCCCAATTACTTCCAGTCGCGAGTAATCACCGCTGACTGATGTGCTGTACATTTTTTTTCCATTCAGCGAAAATCCTCCAACGTATTTCATCTTTTCATTGCTAAGACCTAGCACGGGAACGTTACTTTGAAATGAAATGAAGCGCGGAAAGGTGGAAGACTGCTTGTTCTTATGACGAATGCTGCTAAATTCAAATTGGCCGTCGACTTTGTTTGCGACTTTACCGATGTAACGAAGTTTTCCCTGTTCTGCCCTTACGACCGGCTTGTCAACGTTGAAGTTGTATTCACCGAATTCAAAATATACAGAATCGCCACGTAGTCCGGCAGGATCCCAACCAAATGTTCCTCGCTCCCCGACAAATGTTCCATCGCGCAAGGAAAGAGCGCCTTTCGTATTTTTCAGAAAGGCCGAATCATACGGGGTGGTAATGGTAAAGGTGACACGTTCAAATTTCAACACGGGCCCCGACAATACCGGTTGTGGCGTAGGCTGTCTCCAGTTAGGCATGCTCGCCTGCGTTGTATCGTTCTTTGCCACGGTAGTGTCCTGACTGATGTTCGGGTCAATGACAATATCTTTTGTGGCTGTGGAGTCAGGGCTTCCCTGGTTAGCGTCTTCTATGTAAGTGATGGAGTAATTGTCGGCTTCTGCATGAAGGCGGTATTGTTTTTCATAATGCAAGGCGTGATATTCAAAAAAATCGCGACAGTAGTGGAAGAAGGCCGTCAACCTGGCTCCATCTTCATTTTCGATTACCTTGCCCGCGACTTTCAGGAAAGCGCTTAGTTTCTCGTTATCTACATTTTCCTTTTCCACCGCAAATGCGATCGAACCATAATAGTCAGTGATCAACGGAAAAAGTCTGTATTTTTTTTTCTTTAGGAACCGTGCCTGCTTCATAATCAGTTCCTGCTGATCAAGGCTGATTTTCTGCCAGGCAGTCGCAAAAACCCCACCCACCATGGAAACCTCCACATTCGAATTGGTCTCCAAAGCTGCACGAACACTGTCCTGAAACGGTAGTTTATAGACCTCCTTGGTCTGCGCCTGTAGAAGGGAATTGGAGACAATTCCAAAAAAGAAGTATGCTAAAGCTTTTTTCACGCAGTCAAACCCTGAAATTCGCAAATTTATTTGGATTAACCCCGCTTGGGATTGGTATCATAACGGAAACCGGGTCGAAATCATTTGCGTCCAGGCATCAATTTAAGCTGTTTTTTTCAGGATAAGGGAGGCCCAGCTATCGCGCTCATCCTGACTCTGTTTGACCAAATCATGCTTTTCTCCTTCAACTACAAGGTCCTGCTGATCTTGTTTATAAAATCCACTCAGGAGCAGCAGTCCCCCTGTTACCAGGTTTTTTGAATAGATTTTCATCTCCTCCAGTAACACATTTTTGTTAATGTTCGCCAGGATAATGTCGAACTTTTCAAGCCAGGAAAAGCTAAGGATGGTTCCCTTGCGGATGGTGATGTTGTTGCACCGGTTTATTTCAGCATTCTCTCTTCCATTTTC
>JANXYC010000026.1 GCA_025350305.1 Cyclobacteriaceae bacterium
AGGACCAATGATCCGCTGGACCTTGATTTCGTAGTGCTCGTAGTGGTTCGTTGTGTTCTTCGTGACCATACTTCTGACTCGCTCTTCGGCTGGAACCTTATGCTATTCAATAGATTGCCTAACTTGACAAAGTAGGATTAACACATCCCGATGATAAAGAATATCTAAGAATGATAATGGAGGAGGTGCTGGCAAAACCGGGAAAACCAATTCGCTTGACAATTCGAACAAAACATAAAAACGGAAACTACATATGGCTGGATGGAATAACTGTAAATAGGTTAACCGATCCAATCGTTAGAGGGATCATCACCAACTTGCGAGACATCACAGAGAGAAAAGAAGCGGAGGAGAAACTATTGCATGAACACACCCTTTTACGCACGCTCATCGACAATCTACCGGATTACATTTATGTGAAAGACACAGCGTCACGCCATCTTATTAATAATAAGGCGATGGTACGACTTATCGGTGCTTCCAACGAGGAGGAAACGCTAGGGAAATCTTCGACCAACTATTTTGGGCCTGGGATAGCCAGGCCATACCTTGAACAGGATCAAATCATTTTTAAATCAGGTGTCTCTGTAATCGACCTGGAAGAGACAACAATGACAGAAACAGGAGAAATAAAACACTTACTAACTACAAAAATACCGCTTAAGGATACAGACAATCAAATCGTTGGATTAGTGGGAATCAGTCATGATATCACGCTACAGAAGCAAATTGAATTGGACTTGCGGGAAAGCAAATACTTTCTTGAGCGGGCCCAAGAGGTTGGGAATATTGGTTCATGGGTTTATGATCTCGAGAAGGATACTATTTCACTTGCAAAAGAAACAATCAGGATTTTTGGGTTATCAAAGAACGAGACGGTAATCAAGGCTGAGACGCTGGCCGGTTTGATTCATCCGGATGACCGTGAGAAGGCACAGACTGCGGCCCGCCTGACAATTGAAGGAGGTCAACCCTACCGGCTCGATCATCGCATTGTGTTGAACGATGGAGCGGTAAAGTGGATGCATATACGGGGTAATGTTACCAGGGATGATAAAGGAAGAGCGCTGTTATTCGTTGGTGTTATCCAGGACATTACAGAACGAAAAAATGCCGAAGCGGAAATTCTAAAGTTGAATGCCGAACTGGAAGACCGGGTGGCACAACGTACGGTGCAAATGCAAGCGGCGAACAACGAATTGGAAGCCTTTACATACTCTGTATCTCACGATCTCAGGGCTCCCCTTCGGATCATTGATGGATTTGCCAAAATGCTTGTCGAGGACTATTCCGACAGGCTGGATGAAGAAGGCAAAAGAACGTTGAATGTCATCATGAACAATGCGAATAAAATGGGGCAATTGATTGATGACCTTCTTGACTTTTCCCGTGTGGGAAGAACTGAAATCCGGGTATCGGCGGTGAATATGGATAATCTTGTCAAGGAAGTTTTGGATGAATTGGCGATTAGCGGCGTTTCAATACCCGATCACATTCGCGTCGATAACTTGCGCGTCGCAAGGGGTGATTTCAATTTGTTAAAACAGGTCTGGATGAATCTTCTGTCGAATGCCATTAAATACTCAAGTAAGAAAGTGGAGCCTCATATTGAAATAGGGATGAAAGAGGATGCACAGGAAAATGTTTATTTTATAAAGGACAATGGTGCCGGATTCAGCATGAAGTATTATAACAAACTATTCGGTGTATTTCAGCGACTACACCAGCAACAAGAGTTTTCCGGAACGGGTGTCGGGTTGGCGCTTGTCCAACGGATTATTTTTCGACATGGTGGAACAATTTGGGCGGAAGCAGCGCCAGGGGAAGGAGCGACTTTTTATTTTAGTCTGCCAGATACACTGAATCTTTAAAGATGCCACCCCGAAGTGGGACAGTTGATTGTATTTGTTCGGAACAATCATTAGCTTTACCCACCCCCTCGAAACTGCTTTATCACGAGCAGTGCATATTATTTTATTGTTGAAACAATAAATCTTTTCGCTTCCATAGAAGGGAAATTGAAAGTCTCGATTAATACTATACCTTAAAACTTGAAGCTATGAATCAGGATATTGAAATCTTGTTGGTGGAGGACAACCCGGACGAAGCTCAGTTGACGATCCGGAGTCTAAAAAAGGGTAACCTCGCCAATAGACTTTTGCATATCAGCGATGGCGCGGAGGCGCTTGATTTTATTTTTGCCCGTGAAAAGTATGCGGGCAGAAAAACAGGAAATGACTTGAAGCTAATTTTGCTTGACCTCAAGCTTCCTAAAGTCGATGGTCTTGATATTTTAAAAGCAATTAAGACGAGTCAGCAGACTAAATTTATTCCGGTGATCGTGCTTACATCTTCGAAGGCAGAGAAGGATATTATTGCAAGTTATAAATTAGGTGTGAATAGTTACATTGTGAAGCCGGTTGATTTTGATTCTTTCTCCAGGGCTGTTATAGAACTCGGTATGTATTGGATGCTGTTGAATGTACCTCCATTGAAAGAGAAGTAAGAGACCAACAACATAATTGAACATCGGTGATCTTCATGAAGTGTGGATGAAAGGGAATTACACTGAACCTATGTAAAGTCTATGAAGGTATTGATGCTGGAAGATAGTCCTGACGATGCGAGCTTGATTCAGAAAACGCTACAACGTGCTGATGCTATGCTTGAGGCCAAAGTGGTAGCCAATCGGGGCGATTTTGTTGAGGCCCTTGCCTCGTTTTCTCCGGATATAATTCTAAGTGATCACAAACTTCCACAGTTCAGCTCTACAGAGGCTCTTGAAATTTGCCGGGTGAGTTTTCCTTTCATTCCATTTATCCTTGTTACCGGTGCGGTTTCTGAAGAGTTTGCTGCGTCTATTATTAGGGAGGGTGCCGATGATTATTTGTTAAAAAATAATCTAAAACGCTTGCCAACCGCTATCCGGCAGGCCATCGAAAGAAAAAAAACAGAGCAGTCTCTGATTCAAAGCAATGAACGGTACGAGTTGGTGAGCAAAGCTACCAGCGATGCTATCTGGGACTGGAATATTGCGAAAGATACCATCACCTGGAACCATGGACTAAAAACACTTTTTGGATATGAGCCCGTAAGCATGGCTGATACCGATGGGTTGTGGGGAGACAGAATACATCCCGAAGATCATGCCCGGGTCCTTGAAGAAATGAATAAAGTTTTCACTGATCGGGGCGATTCATGGATTTCATTTTACCGCTACAAGCACATCAATGGAAACTACCGTCATGTTTTCGATCGTGCCCATATACTCTACGAAAAAGGAAAGCCGGTGCGCATGATCGGGGCAATGCAGGACGTAAATGATCGGGTCAAAACGCTGGAGGAGGTGAACCGACTTTCTATAGTTGCCAGTAAGACGGACAGCTCAGTTCTTATCCTCGACAAGGATTCCCGCATTGAATGGGTGAATGATAGCTTTACAAGATTGTCAGGCTATAGTTTGCAGGAGGTGATTGGTAAAAGGCCATTTGAATTTCTGCATGGACCAGAAACTGACTCATTCCTGGAATGGAAAATAGTTGAAAGAACAAAGTTGCTGCACCCTTTTACGGAAGAGATTCTGAACTATGCTAAAGATGGCAGAAAGCATTGGGTCAGGGTTACGATAACCCCCATATTTAATGATAAAGGAGAGCACGATAAATTCATAGCAATTCAATCGGATGTAACAGAGCAAAAGGAGTTTGAGAAGAACATCACTGCCATAGCGCGCGAATTCACCAGCTTGATTGAGAATGCAAATGTTCCAATTTTCGGCATTGACCGAAACGGGTATGTCAACGAATGGAACAGGATTACAGCCGAGATCACGGAGTATAGTAAAAATGAAGTTCTGGAAAAGAAATGGGTTGATTTTTTGGATCCAAGCGTACATGAAGAAGTACGGGGTGTAATTCAAAAGGTGTACACAGGATTGTCTACCAGCAATTTTGAACTCCCCTTTGTAAGCAAAAGCGGAAAAAACCTGGTGATATTAATGAGTATTTCACCTCGTATGGACAATGACAAAAACATCAAGGGCGCTATATGCGTAGGGCAGGATATTTCGGAGGTAATTCTTTATCGTCATGGTTTGGAGAAAATGGTGGAGGAGCGCACACGAGAATTAAATGAGGCGCTCAAGAAGGAAAAGGAACTTGTTGAAATGAAGAACAAGTTTGTTTCCATTGCTTCCCATGAGTTCAGGACCCCCATTTCCACCATTAGCTTTGCTGCCGAGTCCATTCGAAATTACTTTCATCAATTAACGGCAGAAGAGATACAGCGGAAACTTATTAAGATAGAGGACCAGGCAAGCCACATGACCAATCTCCTGGAAGATATTTTGACCCTCGGTAAATCGGAGGCTGGAAAAATAAAAGTGAAACGAATAAGCCTTGATTTGAAAGAGTTCATTGATTCCCTCATTGAAGAAGTGCGTTCCACGGTAAAAGAAAAACGCGAAATCAACTTTACGTTCTCATGTGCCAGCAGTAAAGTAAGTGTGGACGATAAATTATTGCGGAACGTCGTCAATAATCTACTCACCAACGCACTCAAATTCTCCGCGGCCGACACGATTGTCACAATTTCTGTATCCGACTTTGAAGGAAACATCTTAATTGAAGTTACCGATGAAGGTATTGGAATAGATCAAAGTGAATTAACGTCTGTTTTTGAATCCTTTCAGCGTGGCTCCAATGCTTCGGATATACAAGGAACTGGCCTGGGTCTTTCCATATTGAAAAAAGCAGTCGAACTGATGAATGGATCAATCGAGGTGAGCAGCAACTTGAATATAGGTTCTACTTTTAAAATCCGGATACCAATCAAATGAAAAGGATCCTGCTGGTGGAAGACACACTGCACCTCTCAGAGGAAATTGAAGATATACTCAGGCTGGAAGGGTATCTGGTAACAATTGCCCATAACGCGATCCGGGCATTGGAAATTTTACCTGAAACCAACCCTGACCTAATCATTACTGATCTTTTGATGCCGGGAATGGATGGTTTCGAACTCATTCAAAAAGTCAGGTCAATAGCGACCTTCAAATTAATTCCGATCATCATTTTATCTGCCAAGACATCGACTGACGATAAAATCCGCGGCAAAGAGGCAGGAGCAAACGCTTTTATCCGCAAACCATGCAAGGCTCACGAGTTGATAACATCCATAAATACTCTTCTTAAATAAATTGCAGGCGTTTGTCGCATACCTGATGGGGCCAGGATTGCATGCCCATAGGGGTTTGCCCTGATAGACTTGCATAAAATACTGGCTTGGGAGTTGTTCCCTGAGCCATGTTTCTATTGTCCCTGATTTATTAAAATTCAGTTTTTCCCTTAGAGACCACTGATCGGTTGTCACCACCTTTGTTCTAAGGAAGGAAAAGAGCAGGATGAGCAAAGGTGTACTATTGAAGAAAATTTGGAAGTAGAATAAGCATTATTAAAGCTATGAATTTATGAATTCACAATACCTGATTGAAAAGTTTATCTACAGCTGTTCACATGACCTGCGGGCTCCGGTTTCCTCTATTCAGGGGCTTGTCCGGATTGCGGAATATTATCCCCATCATGTTGAGACGCATAAATGTCTGGAAATGATTGAAGCCTGCACGCATACGATGGATAAACTGATATCTACCCTGCAAGAGTACATGGTTAATAGTCAACGACCCTTGATGGTTGAGCAACTGGATCCACAGGAAATAATTCAATGGATGAGGAGTGAGTTTAAGAATCAGCTTGATGCATGTAAAATTGATCTGATTTCTGATGTCCCATCCTCGGCTGTCTGGGGTATCGACAAATACAGTACGCTCAGAATTTTAAAACACGTGATTTCCAATTCAATTTCTTTCCATGACACTCAAAAAAGGGAAAGAAAAATTATCATCCGGCTTGATTCAGATGAAAGTGGTTACAAACTGGAAGTGTGGGATAATGGAAAGGGAATTCCTGAAGAGCAACGGGAAAGAATTTTTGATGTTTTTTTCCGCGGATCGGAAAATTCAATTGGCGTGGGCATGGGCTTGTTTCTTGCCAAAAGCCTGGCCGAAAAAATGGGTGGATCGATATCGTGTAAATCTGCACTCGCGGAGGGCACCACGATCCTGGTTTTTTTTCCAAAGCGTTGAGTCAATCTAAATTTTAAATATTGATAGACCAGCGTCGTAGGTCTCAATACATGGTTCATTGGACGTATGATAGAATTGAGAGGTTGCATGGGACTTTACTTTTGCTGCTCTCTTGATTCCAGTTGCCATCGTAACGTCCTTTTTTGTCTACGTAAATTTAAGGTTTATTTGCGAGTAGCAAGAGATCCCTACCTCAAACTTAGTTATGGTTGTTGGGAGACTGCTCAGAAAGGGTCTCCTCAATTGATAGTTCTGAATATCTTCACGAAGCACCGAGCAAATTCGTTCCGCAGTATATTTCCCTACGCAATCTACTTCTATCAAGTCGAAAATACTGGCAGTGAATACAGCATTTAATGAACCAAATCTATCAAGGAGTTTCTTAGCTCTAGCTGGACCAACACCGGGTAGGCCCTGGAGAATAAAGATCTGCAGCTTAAGCTTGTTATTCATTTTATATGGGGAATGGCGGTAGAGCAATTGTTTTTTATACTCGGTACATTGACGATAGGCTGCAATCATGAGTTTTCCGGTTTCTTCCGGAGATAGAGATCTTAATACAGGAATCCGGAATTTCATGGACAGACAGATCAATGCACCTTGTATGGCCTCCCTTTTCATCTCGGTTGATTTGATGTCTTGAGAAGTGCCTTCCAGAATTATTACACTATGGTTAGTGTCAGATGCCAGTCTTGCTGCTTGCTTAAATATTCTGCCGTCTTTAATAGAGGCTACGAAATCCTTAAATGTCTTTCGCTCTACTAATAACAAATCATTGATCAGAAAATCACCTGTCTTGAGCGTATTGATCTCTAGCTTGACCGCTGGCTCAATTAATAAAGTTTGTCTCAGAGTTTCGTTTACTTCCCGGTGGTCCATTATTATTCTTATCGCGTCGCCCTTCTCCATACTTCATTTGTAATCCATCTTAATAGGCACACACAAAGATGGAAATTTAGAGAATCGTAAGCCCTTAATGTGAGCTTCGGAAAACCTGATTGTTTTGTTCGAATGCAATCAGTAATCGCTCCAAAATTCGTATGATCTGATTGAATTTGGGTTTATTTAGTGGTAGACCGGAGCGGTCGAATATCGAACTTTTTTGTGGAAGATTTAGCCGGGTTCAAAGACTTGGCAGATTCGATTTATTTGAGGCAAGGCTGTCATCAGTTCTGAGCGTCGAAATCCGGGTATTTATTTGTACGTAAATTAATATCTATTAACGAACCTTTTTATGTACGTTTTTCGTTATATTTGGTGCAAATCAAAAGGAAATGAAAACAGCTACCGTCACTGATTTCAGGCAAAAAATGAAAGAGCACCTGAGCGAGATCCGGAATGATCAGGATATTCTTGTTCTTACAGGACCCAAGAAAATGGATTTTGTTGTTTTGACTTTAGAAGCATTCAATGCTATGGAAGAAACCGCCCACTTGTTATCTACCCCGGCGAATACGGAACGGCTAATGGAAAGTATTGCGCAAGACAAGGCCGGTAAGATAGTTGTGAAACAACTTGAACTGGGTGATGAAAAACGGGTAAACCGCAAATCAAAAGCACGAATATTAGCAAAGCAGGTATCTATCAAGAGACCAGGAAAATAGTAATTCAGGTCCCAAATGACGACGGCATTTACTGATTACGGATGGAGCGATTATGTGTATTGGCAAGAATACGATTCAGAAACCCTGCTAAGAATAAATGATCTTATCAAGGAGATCAAACGAGATCCATTTAGAGGTCTTGGTAAACCCGAACCATTAAAGGGAAATTTAGCCGGCTATTGGTCGAGAAGAATAACAGACGAACACCGTTTGGGTTATCGCGTTCAGGGAGCAAGGCCAGATCAGGTCCTTACTATCATCCAAGCCCGATTTCATTATTTATAATTTGATCGAATTTTGATAAGTAGACGGGAGCGGACGAATATCGAACTTTATTGTTGAAGATTTAATCCGATTCGGAGATTTAAAGGGGTTCGATAAATTTTGAGTCGTATGGCGAGACAAAATTCGTTGACTAGCGGATTCACGGGGGCTACTTATAAACTTAAGCCTTTGGTAAGCCCGGCCGTTTGAAGAAACGTTTCGAGTTATCGGACATGTGTAAGAATCCTAAGTCATCGGTCTCAAGACTCAACATAAAGGAATTGGTTAAATTGGAGAGAAATTATCGTCCAGAAAGTAAAATCACATTGTTATGACTGCCATACGGGTTCTTGTGGGCACAAAAAAAGGCGCATTTATCCTTGCTTCGGATGCCAAACGTGCAAAGTGGAAGATCGACGGTCCCTTTTTTGCCGGATGGGATGTGTATCACATGAAGGGATCACCGGTGGATCCCGATCGGATTTATGCATCACAGAGCAGCGGATGGTTCGGGCAGATCGTCCAGCGATCGGATGATGGCGGTAAAACATGGTTCCAACCAGGATTCAAGGTCGGCGAAACCACTACCACCCCTGAAAGAATGCCGGTAACGGAAAGCAACAAGTTTGCCTACGACACTACTGAGAAGGGCAGGCCCCTTACTACACACCAGTGGTACGACGGCACCCAGCATCCATGGGAATTCAAGCGCGTATGGCATATGGAACCATCCATGACAGATGCCAATACTGTCTATGCAGGTGTCGAAGACGCGGCACTTTTCAAATCTACAGACGGCGGGAGCAGCTGGCAGGAACTGTCAGCGCTGCGTGGTCACCGCACAGGTTCGTTGTGGGCACCCGGGGCAGGCGGCATGGCCGTACACACAATTATTGAAGACCAAAAGAATCCACAAAGAATCTATATTGCTATCTCGGCTGCTGGCGCCTTCAGAACAGATGACGGAGGTAAGACCTGGAAGCCGATCAATAAAGGCTTGTCATCCCAGTACATCCCCGACCCTGGTGCAGAAGTAGGTCATTGTGTGCACCGGATTGCGATGCATCCTTCACGTCCGGAGGTGTTGTTTATGCAAAAACATTGGGATGTGATGAGGAGCAACGATGCTGGCGAGTCCTGGTTCGAAATCAGCGGCAACCTGCCATCCGATTTTGGTTTCGTGATAGATGTTCATGCGCACGAACCCGATACCGTGTATGTGATTCCGATCAAGAGCGATTCCGAACATTTTCCGCCGGAAGGAAAGTTGCGCGTCTATCGCAGTCAAACAGGCGGAAATGAATGGGAAGCGCTCACCAAGGGACTTCCTCAAAAAGATTGCTATGTAAACATCCTTCGCGATGCTATGGCCGTTGACAGGCTCGACCCGTGTGGGATCTACTTTGGTACGACAGGAGGACAAGTGTATGCATCCTCCGACGGAGGCGACAGCTGGAATCCAATCGTACAAAATCTCCCCTCCGTTTGCTCTGTAGAGGTTCAGGCGATCCCATGATTCGCGTTGCTCTTCCTTATCATTTGCGCAACCTGGCCAAAGTGGGATCGGAGGTGCAGCTGTCGGTAACCGGGGAAGTCACCGTGCAATCCATTTTGGACGCCATCGAGGAGCGCTATCCTATGCTTGCGGGTACAATTCGCGATCATGTGACGAAACAGCGACGACCCTTTCTGCGGTTCTATGCATGTGGAGAAGATATCTCGCTCGCTTCCCCTGATACCCGGTTACCCGATAAAGTAATTGCGGGAGAAGAACCCCTTCTGGTGATTGGTGCTCTAGCAGGTGGATAATATCTTCGACTTTGAACAGAATATTTATTGTCGACCCATTAATAAATCATGTTCCGTCTCAACCTAAATGCGCATGATCGACGCCCTAATGATGAGGTTCTTTGTCAACATGTCCGCAATCATTGCGAAGTTCGTTTCGTAGAGATCATATAGACTCAAATCGAAAGAGTCGGTCGTGATGAACTCAAGGCCGGAGTAGACGTTCCAATCGATTTTTGGGTTCCCAGTAAGGTGGAACTGTGCGTCAATCGCCGTGCCAATGGCCGAGCCTGAATCGTTGGCGACAGGAGGCACGAAAATCTCGGAAAAGAGATTGGTCTCTTTCCACTTGGTATTCCAATCGCAATTCAAGCCGCATCCACCCGCGATGATTAGTGGCATCCTTTTCTTCATGTTCGCTTTCGCGAATTGATAAAAGATATCAAATACCTTGTCGCTAAAAATACTCGCGAAGTTGCGAAATTCTGGATCATTCACTCCTACGTTGTAATAAGGCGAGCGCTTAAGGTCTTCGTACAAACTCAGTTGGACGTGTGGGGAATCCAACAGAAATTCGATCAGCTTTTTCTCTTCTGCTGAAGGTGTGTTGCGATTTGAAAATGAAGCCAAGGCCATGAGCTTCCCTGCGTCTGAGAAGCGAGAAAAGGGAGCATTTTTCGGAAAGGTTGGGTCGGCCAAGCCGTAGATGGAGCTATAGCGATTCCCCGGCTCTTTGAGGACCTCGGCAAGCAGCAGTATGTTTAACTCAGAATCAATCTCGTAGAAAGCGCCGATCTCGCCTTCCCATACCAACGCATAACATGGAGTTCCTTTCGGTAGATTTGACAAGCCGAAAGCGCAAAGTAAGTGCGACCGCTCGTGAGAAGACGAGAAATAGTGGGCTGACCTTCCTAACAAGCGCCGCTTGTCTAGGATGATGTCGCTCTTCATCACGCCACGGTACCCGACATAAGCATGCGATCCGAGTAAGTGCTTTTCTCGTGGCCACCAACCGCCGGTACAAATAACGTCGGGCATTTCGTCAAGTTCGCCAAGAACGTTGAACACGTCATGACTGGAAATCGGCGAGTATCTGTAGTTCGAGTTCTTCTCCGCCTCAATAGAAACCAGCAAATGGCCATCCTTAAGGCAGGCGATCGAACCGTCATGGCCTGGGTTATACGAGAGAATATTCATATTGATAGCGACCTCCTGTGTCGATTCGCTTCCAGCGCTATCGATCTTATAAAAGTGGTTGTTGGGAGTCGTCGGCTATTCAGCCGACCAGCAAGTTCTTTGGAGCGAGATGGCCAAGCGTTTACATGGAGGGCCATTGGAAGGTGAGGAATCGGCGTGGGTTCCCAGTCAGCACGCCTATGAATTAGACGGTTGTCGACCAACCAGCGAATCTCGCACGGCCCCCATTCTATTGCGTAGTGATGGTCGGATTCTGATGCGTCAAAACCAAGGTCTATATAGCTTGGTGCTCCTCTATATCCGTAGTCAAACTTCGCGCCCTCTCCACCAGGATTGTAAAAGACATTAACCAAGAGGCGATCTGTTCTATTTCCCGCAATCTCGATATCAATTTCCTGCCTCGGTGAATCGCGATGAAGAAAAAACCCCGTAACCACGCCGGGTACGTTCGACGCTTTAATGATTGCCTCAAATCTTCCAAATAAGTATTGATCGCGACTTGTTAACGATGCAGCGCTATATTCTCGAACACCGAGGGGTTCTATTCTGATACTTAGAGCTGCCCCTAGTCCGGACCGGAACTCGATGTTTGCGGGGCGAAACAATGCCAGGTTGCCAGTGAAGGTATCGTCTCGCAACAGCCAGCGTCTTGTGTCGAGAATTTCTAAACGGTCACTGACTCTAACCGGAGTTGCAGTGGTCGATGATCTCCCTTCTGTCGGGACGGAATGAATGCCTCGCCACCACTGACGTGGCTCAACAACCCATGGCGACTTATCACGTTTAGGAATCTCGCGGTTCAGGGCTGCGTTCGTTTCAATGGTTCCGCAGAGGAGCTGTCTTTGTCCAAGATCAGCTAACTCAGGGAAGGAACAAACGGGTGGTGCGCATCTGAGGTGCTCACAAACAAGCTGCCATTTATTGGACGCTTCTAAATGGAGAACGGCAATATCAACTCTATTGAGATCATCTAGAATTTTCAAATCGTTGTCATCTGCAATTCCAACCTTGCTAGTGATAATGAATTTAGCCTGAGGATAACGCGCTTTGAGAGCCCGGGCTTCCAGCGCTAAAGACCTGATGTTCACATAGGCGTCAAAAACTCTATCACCTCTTCCCGCAAGAAGCATCTCAAGTTCAGGGCGTGGGAGCGCTTGGAGATCACTGCAGCATCTATATCCAAGCATGGAAAGGGCCATCGCAAGTGATGAAAGGCCCGAGCCATCAGGTCCAAATACAAACACTGGCCGCTCACTTGGGCGAACATGAAATAAGGATGCCCCCTCACTCGTGATAGCGCCAATTTTCGTAAGCATGGGAAGTATTGAATATGAGTTAGTGGAGCTAACATCGGGTCGCTGGGTGATGACAGACCGTCTTATCGCACATACATCCAAAAATCCGAACTGGTGATTTATCCATAGATCTACGGGGCCTCGACAAGGAAGGAGTCGAAGGAGCTTCTCAGCGCCTTCGCGTGAAATAACGTAACCGGACAACTGCCAGAGCCCGCGAATTGGGCGAAACACATTACTTGAAAGGAATGTCTTCGGCGTGCCGTGCTTCACCTCATTCATAGGACAAATAGAGAATGTCAAAATTACTTTTCCTGTCGCCTTCGGCCTCGATTTCTCTCCACGCTTGGTCCAAATGTGGAGCAAACCCAACTCGAAACCACACATCGTCCTCAAGGACGAGTACATACTCATAATTGCTAGCTGCAACCTTTCGCCAGATGTCGATGTGAGAGCGAGCGACTGCAATCTCAGGTCGACTCATTTGGATTTGTGAATTGAGTTCTAGCAGGGTGGGAAGAGTTAGCGGCTGGGGCTCTACGAAGAGCTGCTCTCCGAGTGTATAAATTGGATCGATGTCGACGTCTTTCAACGGTTCCTGGATGAAGTCTTTAGCATCGACAGCGGCATACCGCTCAGTTAGATTCCGTAGTTCGGCTCCCGACCAATCCAATACGTGTCTTAGCTCCAGCTCCATCTCGGCCCAACGATCTGGTTGACGATTTAGATTGATGACATAAATGTGCTCTATCCTCGGCTGCTCCTTAGTATTCAACGATCCGAATGCTTGAGATCTTTTCTTTGGCAGCAACCTCCGACATTTCATCGTGAGGCGAAACAAGAACTTCGAAGTTGCGGACCAAGGAGAGGCTAGCTTCATAGATCACCTACGATATGTTCTTGGCTTATCATTCTCGATAACCTTGGCAGTTCGAAAGCCTCCAATTCCTGGCGTCGTTCCTGTAACTGAGTTCCCACCTACTTCTGGCAATATCTTCCCAATTACATAGCACGAGGAGAGCCTGTTCGATCTCGCCGTTCTTAGTTGCAGCATCAAATATCGATTTGGTAAGATTCCCGGGGCCAGTTGTCGATTGTATTTCTGGCAAGACGTTCATTAAGTCTTTCTCAAGGGATAAGGTGGCTTGAGCGAGTGCGTGCTCTATCACGGGGTGTCCGCTACCAGCAATTAGTGGATTGTTGTTAAAGTAGAAGATCCAGCTCGCAGCGCCTGCTCCTGACTTAGTGAAAAGCGATGGTGGCACCATCGTATTGGTCGCCGTGTCATAGCATAGAGGTTGAATTTTTAACCGACCATCGCTGAAGAGGTGTTGGATTTGAGACCCATTGTACACATCGTCAGCGTCTATGTAGCAGCCACCCTCCACGAGGATATAGCAGAGTCGAAAGTAGTCTGACTGCATTGCCGGATGATAGCACTTGTCGTACGCCTGTTTGTGCCTTAGGCCTAGTTTTCGATGAATAAAATCTC
Source organism: Cyclobacteriaceae bacterium (assembly GCA_025350305.1). Classification (GTDB taxonomy): domain Bacteria; phylum Bacteroidota; class Bacteroidia; order Cytophagales; family Cyclobacteriaceae; genus ELB16-189. The sequence goes on from JANXYC010000026.1 coordinate 13,783, forward strand.
TTGCCTGTCGCTTATCGAAAAGGAGTCTCTCAACGCCCTGCTGCTCTGTCTTCTTCCATGTTTCAATGCACTCACCCACATCGCTAGGTAGTCGATCCAAATTGTCCCAAAACTGCACAATCTTCTTTGGGAGCTGTCTGGCAAACACTGAGGATGGCATAGCCGAGTCGCCGGAACGCTGCACAAGCCCGCGAACGAAGCTTGAACGTGCGTGATGATTTTCCTCTCTCGGATTACCTGCATTCATGAGAAATGTACGTAAGGATGTTTGGGGCATCGGAGCTGTCTTAGCTTTCATGATGCGGATAACCAGTATCTAATATAGGTAGGTTTGTCAATCGCGACAAAAGCCAATTGGAATCTTGGCAAAGAAAGCCGCCCAGCCACTCGACTCGAAACCCGAAATTGGTTTCGGCAAGATGGACGAATGCTGGCGCATTCGTCAGAAACTCCCAGGCTAAAAACCGGCAAAATCTGGTTTTAGCAAGATGGACATTTGTTTACACAAATGTACCAGGACAGCCGGCAAGCTAGCTGGGGCTTGCCTCGGAACTCGGCCGCCCTGGACCATTAAAGTTCCCAGCAGAGACACTCAAGGTAGAGACCATTCATCCCCGAACGCCAAACTTAGCCGTTGCTCCCAACCTACGCTGAAGCTTCGGTTGGCAAAGCAAGCTTGTCAAGGGCAAGACGAGTGTCGCTCTAACCTTGTACTAACGGAATCGCCACCCTTGACAAGGTCCGTAACGTGCTAAGGGCGGCTTATGGGAATGAATGGAAAAGTTTATGATTGGCAAAAAGGAATGCTTGCCGAAATCATTTTTGTGTACGGAGCTGCCTGGATTTGAGATACTCTCGGATTTGCTCGGCGGTCATGTCTGCGATATCCCTGGATATCTTCTCTTTGATAGCACGAAAGGTCTTCACAGCATCAAAGCCCTTTTCCTTCTTTTTTTCAGTCCGCGCTTTCATATCCTATAATGTCTTTCGGTGACCGTATTTCGAGTGTCTGGTAACCAGATTTCAAATTTACGGAATTATATCCTCTGATACGATAAACATTGACTATGTGTTTAAAATTCCAGCTAACAAGGATATCTGCCCTATGGATTGTGGCCAGGGCTATGTGAACGCAATCATCAAAGCTGGTCTTTCCTACGACCTTTTCGGTTATGTACTTGTTTGCAAGGTCAACGGCATCATCTGAGACAATAAGTTTCTCCAAATGCTCTTTGGGAAGGCCTTCAAAAAAGAGCCTGACTTTTTCAGGAGCGATCGATAATTCCCCTTCGGTAAGATCGGAGTAAAGGCATACGAGTTGACCCAGTTTGACTTTTTCAAACAACTGAATTGATCCTTCCTCGAATTCATCGTCATAAACACCGCCAAATACCGATGTATCAAAATAAAATTTTTGCCTGGTTGTCATCTCATTCAAAGTTGGAAACTATAAGCCTATTAATCAAAGACTAATTCAAGAGGCCGACGCGACGCCGTACTTTTTGTTTTTCCATCATTGTGATTTCTCACTCTTTGATCAATATCGGTCGTGAAACCGGTATAAAGGAGAAGATCTTTACGACTAAACAAGATATAAACGCAATTTGGCAATGGCATCATCAGGTGATTGGCCGGCAGATCAAAACGACCTGCTTAAGCCCGATGATAAAAATAACAATGGAGTTACTGCCATGAAATCTCGTTTTCCTGACTAAATATGGACCTAAAGCAGATCGCCTTCGTCGATCGCTTTAGGTCGATAAAGCGACAAGCCTGAAAAACGTCTTGCGTAATTACACGTAGACATTTCAGGCTTGTCTGCTTTATCGTGGCCCCGGTAGGAATCGAACCTACATCTTCAGAATCGGAATCTGAAATTCTATCCATTGAAATACGGAGCCAAAAAAGTTGGGCAAAGATAGGAATTCTCAGTAACATTGGTATGGCTTTGAGAAGTTAGCAGCCCCCAATTAATACATTAAATATCCATTGACTCCAACATGAAAAACCAACAACAAATCTTCGTAACCATGGCCCTCAGCGCCTGGGAAAGTCACATCAAACGAACAGACAAATTATTTGAAGGCCTCACAGATGCACAGTTGTCGCACGAAGTTTCACCGGGTAGAAATTCAGGCATCTATTTGCTGGGACATTTGACCGCAGTACACGACGCGATACCCGTATTTCTGGGAACAGGAGGTAGAGTGTATCCTCAACTGGATGTGGCTTTCGTATCCAACCCGGATAAATCCGGATTTGTAACACCCGCTGTAAACGACCTTCGGACTTATTGGAAGGAGGTAAACACAAGGATCGCTAACCACATCAGCAAGATGCAAGAGGAAGAATGGTTTAGCAAACACACGGCTGTTTCGGAAGCCGATTTTGCGAAAGAGCCACAGCGAAATAAATTAAACATTTTGGTGAACCGGACCAATCACCTGAGTTATCATTTGGGACAACTGATGTTGCTGGCGGGTAAGAACGGATGAGCAGCACCCAATACATGAAGATCTCCTTAACTTTCCTATACCTGCTGTTTTCTGTCAATGTATTCGGCCAATCCAAATGGGATGTAACAGTCGTTGATAAACCTGTGAATAATGTACTCAATTCATTTTATCAAAGTAACCAGTCGCCGTTAAAGCCTCAGCATTTGGTGAAGCTGCCGGTCGGAGCGATTAAGCCAGGCGGCTGGCTATTGAAAAGCCTTGAATTGCAACGCGATGGCCTTACCGGACAACTTGGTGAAATAAGTGCATGGCTTACCAAAAAAAATAACGCGTGGCTAAACAAGGACGGCACCGGAGATTGGGGTTGGGAAGAAATGCCGTATTGGTTGAAAGGCTATGCCAACATCGGATATGTTCTCAACGACAAAAAGATGATCGATGAGTCGATGGTGTGGATCAACGGCACCCTCAACAGCCAGCGCGACAACGGCGACTTTGGTCCTTACGTCAACCGCAAAACCACCGGCAAACGCGATCTCTGGGCGCAGATGCTGATGTTGTTTGTTCTTCAGTCCTACTATGAGTACAGTCACGACGCGCGTGTGATCACTCACATGACGAAGTATTTCAAATGGCAGCTTACCATCCCTGATAACGATTTCCTTACTGACTATTGGGAGAATAGCCGCGGAGGTGATAATCTGTACAGTGCGTACTGGCTTTACAACATCACCAAAGAGCCCTGGCTTCTCGATCTCTCCACGAAGATTCATCGCAATACTGCGAACTGGAAGTTAAAAAACTGGTTACCCAACTGGCACAACGTAAACATTGCACAGTGCTTTCGCGAACCGGCCACCTATTATCAGCAAAGCGGCGATCCGACTGATTTGCAGGCCAGCTATGACAATCAAAATTTCATTCGCGAAATGTATGGACAAGTTCCGGGCGGCATGTTTGGGTCTGATGAAAATTCCCGCAAAGGTTATGTTGATCCACGCCAGGCCGTAGAAACGTGTGGCATGGTGGAGCAAATGTCGTCCGATGAAATTATGCTTCGTATCACTGGCGATACGTTCTGGGCTGAAAATTGTGAAGACGTTGCCTTCAATACGTTTCCTGCGTCGTTCATGCCGGATTACCGGTCGCTCCGTTACTTGACGGCCCCTAACATGGTGGTGAGTGACAGCAAAAATCACAACCCCGGCATCGATAACCCCGGACCGTACTTGATGATGAACCCGTTCAGCAGTCGCTGCTGTCAGCACAATCACACCAGTGGCTGGGTGTACTATGCGGAGAACTTGTGGATGGCTACACCCGACAACGGACTGGCGGCTGTTTTTTATTCAGATAGCGAAGTAAAATCAAAAGTAGCGGATGGAACAGAAGTTATTATTCAACAGCAGACGCATTATCCATTTGATGAGTCGATACAAATGAAAATGCAATTGACAAAACCGACCTCGTTTCCGCTTTACCTGCGCATCCCTGCGTGGTGCGAAAAGCCTGAGATAAAGATCAATGATCAGGTAGTAACCGTTTCAGCTGGTACAGGTCATTATGTGAAGATTCTTACCGTTTGGAAAAACAATGACCGGGTCGCACTCCGATTTCCAATGAAGGTGAAAGTAAGAACGTGGGAGAAAAACAAGAACAGCGTAAGTGTCAACTATGGTCCGCTCACCTTTTCTTTAAAGATCAACGAAAAATACATTCGCTTCGACAGCAAGGCAACGGCGCAACATGATTCGAAGTGGCAGGAGAATACCGATCAATCCAAGTGGCCATCGTTTGAAATTCAGCCGGACAGTCCGTGGAACTATGGCCTGTCCGCCGAAGCCTTGGCGAAGGAGGGCTTGCCTAACAACAATACTGAACTGGAAAAGAATTTCAATGTTCTGCGAAAGCCCTGGCCTTCAGATGATTTTCCGTTCACGATCGCCTCGGTCCCCATAGAAATCAAAACAAAAGGAAAAAGAATACCAGGCTGGACCATCGACCAATATGGTTTGTGTGCCGAACTGCCGCAAAGTCCGGTGAACACAAGCGAACCTATGGAAGATATCATACTTGTCCCAATGGGCGCCGCCCGCCTCAGGATATCTTCCTTTCCTGTAGCGAAGTAAAGACATCCCCCTAAAAGCCGAAAGCCAAAAGCTAAAAGCTAAAAGCCTGAATCTCATAATCCTAAAATCCTGATCCATGATTGTTTCTGTTGACATACCCTTTGACGAATTCTCTTCTTTCATGCGCGGGCCTGCGTTGGCACCCCCCAGGATTCATGAAGCTTTTCATTCCGACTCCGCCAATTACTCTACGGAGCAAGGCACTGATCTTAAGAATCACAAACAAATAAAAATATTAGGTCCTTTGAAATTGCCTTCAGGAACAGAAGCGATAAAGACAATCGAACAATCCATCAACGGGTTGCTTTCACAATATGAAAAGATTATTTCGCTGGGCGGTGATCACTCCATCACGTATCCTGTAGTGAAGGCAGTTGCCGGGAAATATAAGAAACTAAGGATCCTACATCTTGATGCGCATCCGGATCTGTATGATCAGTTTGAAGGGAATAAATTTTCGCATGCCTGTCCGTTTGCACGAATCATGGAGGAAGGATTGGCCCAGCGACTTGTACAAGTAGGGATCCGGACCATGAATGCACATCAGCGGGAGCAGGCTAACCGGTTTGGTGTGGAGGTGATCGAGATGAAAAATTTTGATTCATCATACCGTTTTGAATTTCAAGGCCCGGTTTATATTTCATTGGACATGGATGCCTTCGACCCTGCTTTTGCACCAGGCGTTTCCCACCATGAGCCTGGTGGCTTTTCTTCGCGCGAAGTTATTTCCATTTTACAAAACCTTAAGGCCAATGTAGTAGGTGCGGATTTGGTTGAATTTAACCCCACCCGCGATCCATCGGGCATTACGGCAATGCTGGCAGCCAAGCTCTATAAGGAAATGCTCGACGTTTTGTTGCGCGTGGAGTTGTAGATGGTGTACTTTAAGTTTTATAAAAGTTTCATGAAGCAAAATAGTGTTGGGTCCTTTATCTGTTTGTTGCTTTCTTTTTATGGGCAAAGTCAGCCACGGGAATACGATATCATCGTGCGACGGGGCACCGTCTATGATGGGTTGGGAATGAAGCCATTTGTTGCCGATGTAGCCATTCATGCCGACACCATTGCAGCCATTGGAGATTTATCTTCTGCTAAGGGGAAAACAGAAATTGATGCCTCCGAATTGGCCATCGCGCCGGGGTTCATTAACATGTTGAGTTGGGCCGATGGCACTTTATTACAAGATGGTCGCGCGGTGAGCGACATTAAACAAGGTGTTACGCTGGAAGTCTTCGGAGAAGGGTTAAGTCCAGGTCCACGCCAACGAAAAGCGGGTGATCCTCTGTGGACAACATTGGGAGGATATTTTGATCATCTGAGGAAAAAAGGAGTAAGTCCTAATTTCGCTTCGTTTGTTGGTGCCACCACCGTGCGCACCTATGTACTAGGATACCAAAACGTAAAACCGACTTCAATTCAACTGCAGCTGATGAAAAAGCTGGTGAGAGAAGCAATGGAAGAAGGTGCCATGGGAGTGGGTTCATCATTGATTTATGCGCCGGCCACCTTTGCGTCCGCAGAGGAACTCATCGAGCTTTGTAAAGTTGCAGGTCAATATGGAGGCATGTACATCACCCATATTCGGAGTGAGAGCGATAAAATTCTGGAAGCGTTGAATGAAACGTTCCGCATTTCCAAAGAAGCCAACGTACCCGCGGAGATTTACCATTTGAAAATAAATCACCAACGCAACTGGAACAAGATTGATAACGTGCTTTTTAAAATAGACAGTGCCCGGAAGGCTGGATTAAAAATTTCTGCTGATATCTATCCTTATGTGGCCAGCGCAACCGGACTAAAGGAGCGTGTACCCAACTGGGCTCAGGAAGGAGGTTTTGCGGAGCTCAGGAAGCGAATTAGTAATTCGGCGATGAGGAAGAAGATCCTATATGATATGGAGCATGGAATCCCTACCAGGAATTCTGATCCGAAAGATGTGATGATGTTGGGCTTTAGAAATGATTCTCTGGCCAAAATTTACAACAACAAGCGATTGGATGAGGTTGCGCGACTGCATGGAAAGAATGCAGACGAGACGGTATTAGATTTATTGGTGGCAGACCGGTCACCCGTTGGGGCAGTATACTTTCTTATTTCAGAGGAGAACATGAGACGTATGTTGCAACAACCCTACGTGAGTGTGGGCTCGGATGCCGGTGCCCCGGCCCTGACCAAAAACTTTACTGACCAGGGCATTCACCCACGTGCCTATGGTACATTTGCGAGAATTTTGGGGAAGTATGTTCGGGAAGAGAAGTTGTTGAGTCTCGAAGAGGCTGTGCGAAGGATGACTTCACTGCCGGCGAGTCATTTGAAAATTCAAAAGCGAGGAGCACTCAAACCTGGTTACTATGCAGATATTGTCGTGTTTGATCCGAAAAAAATTCAGGATCATGCTACGTTTGAAAACCCACACCAGTATGCCACCGGTGTATTACATGTTTTTGTGAATGGAGTTCAGGTATTGAAAGAGGGCGAACATACGGGCGCGAAACCCGGGAAGTGCGTTCGTGGTCCGGGTTACATAAAATAAGAAGAATGAAAGATCGCTTCTCCGGTCACGCCTCCGGTTATGCTGCATTTCGTCCGACCTACCCGGCCGATCTATATGATTTTATTTTTGCACAGGTAAAAAATAAAAGAACGGCATGGGATTGCGGCACGGGCAATGGACAAGTGGCCCGGGACCTTGCTCCCCATTTCAAAGAAGTTTTCGCAACGGACAGCAGTGTCAATCAGATAAAAAATGCTCCCGCTGCGTCCAATATTTATTATTCCGTTTCACACGCCGAAAAAACTTCCTTCCCGGAATCCACTTTTGATCTTATCACGGTAGGGCAGGCCATCCATTGGTTTAACATACCTGAATTTTATGAGGAAGTGATGCGCACATCAAAGCCAAAAGCTATACTCGCTGTGTGGGGTTACGGTTTATTACACATTAGCCCTCCGCTGAATGAAATGATCGCTGACTTTTATGAAAACATCATCGGTCCGTATTGGGATACAGAACGGAAATTGGTGGACGATCATTATTCAACGATCCCGTTTCCCTTTGAAGAATTTCACACGCCCGAATTTAGATTTTCATTTGAGTGGACGATCGATGAGCTCGAGGGTTATATCACCACCTGGTCGTCTGTTCAGAAATACATTCAAGCAAATGACATCAATCCTGTGGAGTCATTGATCAATCGGATCAAACCTTTCTGGCTTGCTGAAAAAGTTTTGGTGAAATTTCCGTTGTTTTTGCGTTGTGGAGTTGTTAAGTAATAGGTGCCACGGATTTCACGGATTATCACGGATTTTTCTGTGTTCGCAATTGAAGGACGTTTCAGAACGATTACTGCTAAGGGGTGAAAAATTTGTAAAAAAATATTTTAAAGGCGTGAATTTGTTCTACGAGGAATAATATTATCTTCCGGCGTCGATAAATAGGGGGTACCTGACGGCACCCGTCTCTTAAACGCATTTTAAATATCTACATATATTTCGTCCCTGACGGGACTATGATAATTCATCATGCCATACAGTGCTTCTTTCGCTGCTCAGAGAACTTATTCAATGCGGAATGGATATTCGTAAAAAATGTTTTACAGACGTGAATTTGTTCTACGAGGAATAATATTATCTTCCGGCGTCGATAATATGGGGTACCTGACGGCACTCGTCTCTTAAACGCATTTTAAATATCTACATATATTTTGTCCCTGACGGGATTATGATAATTCATCATGCATACAGCGCCTCTTTCTGCTCCGCTACCCGGTCGCTCTCAATGTATTCATCGTACGTCATCAGCTTATCAATGAATCCGTTCGGGGTGATTTCGACAATACGGGTTGCTACGGTTTGCATAAATTCGTGATCGTGGGATGTAAATAGCACCGTGCCCGGAAAATCTTTTAGTGCATTATTGAAGGCAGTGATGGATTCCAGGTCGAGGTGGTTTGTGGGTTCATCCAATAGCAGGAGGTTTGCACCCGCCAGCATAATCCTGGAGATCATGCAACGCATCTTCTCTCCACCTGACAGGACACTACATTTTTTGAATACTTCTTCTCCAGAGAACAACATCTTTCCAAGGAACCCGCGAATATAGACTTCATCCTTATTTTCTTCTGCCGCAAACTGCCGCAACCAGTCGATCAGGTTATCATTTGATTTGAAATAGTTCTCGTTATTGGCCGGCAGGTAGGCGGGTGTGATCGTTTGACCAAACATGAACGATCCGGCATCCGGCTTTCGTTCGCGGGCCAAAATCTGAAAGAACGACGTGATTGCCTGGCTGTCCTTGCTGAGGAAGGCAATCTTCTCACCTTTATTTACGAAGAGTTCAAAGTCTTTGAATAGCGTATTGCCGACAGCCGAGCTACTTAAATTTTCAATGTGTAGAATCTGGTCCCCGGCTGTGCGTGCCTGCTGGAAAATGATGGCCGGGTATCGCCGGGTAGAGGCTTGAATATCATCTACATTAATTTTTTCCAGTAATTTTCTTCTGCTGGTGGCTTGTCTTGACTTCGAAGCATTCGCGCTGAAGCGGGCAATAAACTCCTGTAATTCTTTTCTTCTGTCGTCGGCTTTCTTGTTGGCAGAAGAGCGTTGTGTTAAAGCAAGCTGGCTCGATTGATACCAGAATGAATAATTGCCGGTGTACAGCTTCACGGCGTTGTAATCAATATCGACGACGTGTGTGCAGACGGTGTCCAGGAAGTGACGGTCGTGAGACACAACGATTACGGTGTTCTTGAATTCCAACAGAAAATCTTCCAACCAGGTAACAGTCTTGAGATCGAGGTCATTGGTTGGTTCATCCAGGATCAGGATGTCAGGATTTCCGAAGATCGCTTGTGCAAGTAGCACCCGGACTTTCAGGTTTCCGCTCAATTCTTTTAAAAGCCGGTGGTGGTCTTCTTCTGCGATGCCCAATCCACTCAACAAACTTGCCGCGTCGGATTGCGCATTCCACCCATTCATTTCAGCAAATTCTGCCTCCAGGTGGGAAGCCTCAATGCCATCCGCTTCAGAGAAATCTGCTTTTTCATAAATGGCATCTTTCTTTTTCATGATGCTCCACAATTTGCTGTGACCCATCATCACGGTATCCAGCACAGTCACTTCATCAAATTCGTAGTGATTTTGGCGCAACACAGCCATGCGTTTTCCAGGCTCTATGCTAATGTTTCCGCGGGTGGGATCCAGGTCGCCGGCGAGGATTTTCAAAAAAGTAGATTTACCGGCACCGTTTGCACCGATGACTCCGTAGCAATTTCCGCTTGTAAAGTTGAGATTCACCTCATCAAACAGCACGCGCTTACCGAATTGGAGAGAGACGTTATTGGCTGCAATCATGGACTATTCAAAAATTAAGGCGCAAAAGTACGAAAAAAGATGGGGACGCGGGATTGAAGGTCAGGGTCTTTTGCCACGGATTGGTACGAATTATCCATGGTAATCCGAGCAATCTGTGGCTGTTCAATTTGACGCTAAATCAATTACGTTGCTGCCATGAGGAGAATTCCCTACTTTCATTCAACTTCAATTCCTATGTTGACAAAACACTTTCTGGTCGTACTGTATGTCATAGCAGCCGTCTCCTGCAAAAAACAGGAATACACCATCATCATCCGCGCAGCCACCATCTATGACGGCTCCGGAAAGCCAGGGTTTGTTTCGGATGTAGCCATCCATGGAGATACGATCGCGGCCATCGGCGATTTATCCTACGCCCTTGCCAAACAAGAAATACAGGCAAATGGCCTGGCGCTTTCACCCGGTTTCATTGATGCTCACAGCCATCACGACCGGGGCATGTTTGGCATGCGCGATATGCCAGCCTGCGTGAGCCAAGGAATTACCACGATTGTTGTTGGACAGGATGGCGGGTCGCATTTTCCATTGTCGGACTATTTAAAAGAGATAGAAGCTAAACCGGTTGCCGTGAATGTGGCTTCTTATTCAGGACATAATACGCTGCGGGATTCAGTCATTGAAGGAGATTACAAGCGAGTCTGCACGCCTGAAGAAATTGAAAAAATGAAACGCATGCTGAAACAGGACATGGAAGCGGGTGCGCTGGGATTGTCAACTGGGTTGGAATACGACCCGGGAATTTTTTCCGATCCTGGGGAGGTTCTTGCTCTGGCACAGATAGCGAAACAATTTAACGGCCGCTACATCAGCCATATCCGAAGTGAAGACCGGTACTTCTGGAGGGCCGTCGATGAAATCATCAACATAGGTAAGGAAACAAACATCCCGGTGCAGATTTCACATGTGAAGTTGGCGATGAAAAGTATCCTTGGGCAATCAGAAAAACTTATTAAAAAATTGGATTCGGCAAGAGCAGCCGGCATTAATATCACTGCAGATATTTATCCCTATACTTTCTGGCAATCTACCATGACGGTCTTGTTCCCTGCAAGGAATTTCAAGGACCGCCGGGAAGCTGAGTTTGCGTTGACAGAAATAACCACACCCGAAGGCGTGTTGTTGGGTACGTATAGTTTAGATACGAGCTATGTTGGAAAAACATTGGCTGAAATATCTTCGCTGCGAAAAACCGATCCGCCGAAAACCTTAATGGATTTGATTGCAGAAGTGGAAACAAGGAAGGGGGACGAAAGTGTAATCGTCACCAGCATGGCCGAGAACGATATTGCCACCATCATGAAGTGGCAACATGCGGTCATTTGTTCAGACGGTTCGGGTGTCGGAAGGCATCCCAGGGGCTATGGTTCTTTCACAAAAGTACTTCGGTACTATGTCCGTGAACAAAAAGCGCTGTCACTGGAGGAAGCGATTCACAAAATGACCGCCCTTTCTGCCGAAAATATTGGAATCGAAAAACGCGGTAAAATTTCCGTTGGACACTATGCGGATCTCGTCCTGTTTGACCCCAATCGTATTGCCGACCAGGCAACTCCTCAATATCCACAGCTTCAGTCGACTGGAATTGAAAAGGTATGGGTAAATGGTGTGGCTGTTTATGGGCAGGGGAAAACGGCAAGTGTTTATCCGGGGAAGGTGATTCGCGGGATGGTAATCAGTGAGCGGTAACCGGTAATCACCGATTACCGTTTACCACTATCACAGGGTTCCATTGAAAATAAGTAACTTCAATTTTCCATCCTACCATATGAAATGCTTCCTCTTCCTTCTGATCATTATCGCAATAACTTCCTGTAAAAAGCAGGAATACGATGTAGTTATTCGCGGCGGCACCGTGTACGATGGTTCCCGTAAGCCGGGTGTGCTGACAGATGTTGGTATCAACAAGGACACGATTGCTTTCATCGGTGATTTGTCAAAGGCCGTTGGCAAAAAGGAAATCGATGCAAACGGATTAGCGGTCGCGCCAGGTTTCATCAATATGATGAGCCACGCAGAGATTTCTTTGCTTCTGGATGGGAATTCACAGAGCGACATTCGTCAGGGTATCACGCTGGAAGTCCTGGGAGAAGGCTCCATGGGTCCATTGAGTGACAACATGAAAAGGGACTACCTGACCCAAATGAAGCGCAATCCTGATTGGACATTTACAATTGACTGGACAACGTTAGGTGAATATCTTGAATCATTGCAGCGAAGAGGTATATCGCCGAATGTAGCTTCTTTCGTCGGCATCTCTACGATTCGAGTCAATCAATTGGGTTATGAGAATCGGGCACCTAAACCGGACGAACTGGAGCGAATGAAGGCGTTGGTTAAGCAAGCCATGGAAGAAGGTGCGATGGGCACTACTTGCGCCTTAATCTACGCTCCTGACAATTATGCTACGACTGAAGAACTGATTGAACTTAGTAAAGTAGCAGCTCCCTATGGAGGTATGTATATCTCTCACATTCGCAGTGAAGGCAATAATATACTGGCAGCGGCAGACGAAACAATCCGTATTGCCCGAGAAGCGAATATGCCCGCCGAAATTTATCACTTGAAGATGGGTGGCAAGGAAAATTGGGGAAAGCTGGACTCCATAATAGCAAAAATTGATAAAGCCAATAGATCGGGCCTGCGCATCAGTGCCGATATGTACACCTACACCGCGGGCGCGACCGGTTTGGATGCTACCATGCCGCCCTGGGTCCAGGAAGGTGGCATCAACGAATGGATCAAACGATTGAAAAACCCGACGATCCGGAAAAAAGTTTTGCAAGAGATGAGGACGCCAACGGATAAATGGGAAAATCTTTTGTTGAACGCCGGCAATCCCGAAGGTGTGTTATTACTCGGCTTTACAAATGATTCGCTCAAGCGCTATACCGGAAAAACATTGGGTGCGGTAGCAACGATTTATGGCAAGACACCTGAAGAGACGGCGATGGACCTCGTCATAACGGATAGCACGCGAGTAGAGGCAGCCTATTTTCTAATGAGTGAGGACAACATCAAGCGCCAGATTACATTGCCGTATGTGAGTTTTGGTTCGGATGCGGGATCGCCGGCAGCCGAAGGTTTTTTCTTAAA
>JANXYC010000030.1 GCA_025350305.1 Cyclobacteriaceae bacterium
AGGACCAATGATCCGCTGGACCTTGATTTCGTAGTGCTCGTAGTGGTTCGTTGTGTTCTTCGTGACCATACTTCTGACTCGCTCTTCGGCTGGAACCTTATGCTATTCAATAGATTGCCTAACTTGACAAAGTAGGATTAAAGGATAATCGAATTTCAAAATGAATAAATTGTATACCTGTATTTCCTTTTCGCTTTCTGTGTTTCTACTTTTCCAATGTGACAATAGGAGCAAGATCAATAAACGTGACATTGAAGGGGCGCAAAAGTTGATCGGCGTCGAGTTTTCCAATCGCGAGATTGACACCATGCTGAATTATCTGAATGACAACCGGAAGGGTTATGACAGTATGCGCAAAATTCAACTTGACTACGGCGTTGGCCCGGCGATTTATTTTGACCCCAAACCGGATTACTTTCAATGGCATACGAGAAATACACCGTCTGATTGGAAACTTCCTGACAGTGTTTCGCTACCGGCTTCTGATGAAGGAATTGCATTTCTTACAGTAGCGGATTTGAGTTTGTTAATTCGGACGGGCAAGCTTACGTCTGCACGATTAACTAAAATCTATCTCAATCGGTTAAAAAAATATAATGACACGCTTCATGCTGTGATCACCATCACCGAGGAACTTGCTATGAAGCAGGCAGAAAAGGCAGATGAAGAAATCAAACTAGGAATCTATCGCGGCCCGTTACACGGAATTCCTTATGGTATAAAAGATCTCTTTGCTGTGCCAGGCTATAAAACAACCTGGGGTGCTGAGCCTTATAAAGAGCAAATGTTGGATGAAAAAGCAATCGTTGTAAAAAAACTGGAAAATGCGGGTGCTGTCCTGGTTGCAAAGCTTAGCTCCGGTGCGCTGGCGAGGGGAGACGTATGGTTTGGAGGCAAGACAAGGAATCCGTGGGATCTGGAGCAGGGAGCGAGTGGTTCTTCTGCAGGCTCCGCATCGGCAACCGCTGCAGGGCTTGTTGGTTTTTCAATCGGGACGGAAACACTGGGCTCTATTATTTCCCCGTCCACACGCTGCGGTGTTACCGGCTTGCGGCCTACATTCGGAAGTGTGAGTCGGGCGGGAGCCATGAGTTTGTCCTGGTCGATGGACAAGGTGGGACCGATTTGCCGCTCGGCACTGGATTGTGCGTTGGTGTTTAATGTAATAAAGGGAACTGATCTGGTAAATAAAAATGATCGCGCGGTGGTGGATTATTTTTTTTCATTTAGCCCGCCCGCCGACCTGAAGGGCTTTAAGATTGGATACTTCAAGAAATTGTTTGATAAAGACACCACCAAAACGGGAACAAATAACTTGCAAAGTCTGGTGCTGTTGAAAGAACTCGGAGCTGACTTGCACGAGGCCGCTCTTCCCGATACATTGCCCTATGATGTATTTGACATCATTTTGCGTGCGGAAGCAGGAGCATTTTTTGATAAATTGGTCAGGGATCACAAAGACCGTGAGATGTCTGAACAGAACAAAGATTCGCGCGCAAATTCGTTGCGCCAATCGCGATTCATTTCGGCTGTGGAATACCTACTGGCCAACCGCCACCGGAAAGTGTTGATTGAGAAATTCAATAGCATGATGAAGCAGTACGATTTCGTGGTGTCCCCCACTGCAGGAAAAAATCAATCACTGGCCACGAATCTTACCGGGCACCCCGCTATTGCCATTCCCAATGGATTTGACAAGAAGGGTCACCCCACATCCATTACGCTCATTGGAAATTTATATGATGAAGGCCCGATACTGGAAGCTGCCTATATTATCCAGAAAGCAACGGACCACGATGAGAAGCATCCGGGGAGGTTCCTGCAACGGGGTGGTAATCGGTGAGCAGTAGTCGGTAATCGCCAATTACCGATTACCAATCACCATTTCCACTGCACGCTTGTGGATCATGGGTAATTTGACCATCCGCGATACCTCAATCATGTATACACCAAAGTCTTCCACCACCTTTCCAGTCAACTCATAAAACCCGCGTCCGCGGAACGGATACTTCATGGCTACATTTGGAAAATGGACGGTATCAAAAACCTCTCCATGCATATCGTAGAATGTGCCAAAATGCATTGGATCATTTTTCAGGGTGCGGGTGTCTTTGGTGGTCACCACATATCCTACAATACAGACTTGCTTATTGATTTTTTGCGCAAGATCACGGGCAACCGTGTCGCCATCGTTGGTACTGTTTAATAATTTGAACGGACTGCACACCGGGAAGCCCAGCAACTCCAACTCATCAAAGGCATCTTCCAGTTCATTGCGCTGCAAGAAGGGCAACGGATAATCAGTAGGCTCGGTGTCAAACAAATCAACGGTGGTAGTGTGCTTTGCTTTGGCATTGCTAAAATATAGCATCGCTTCCCATAATAATTTCTGTTTGCTTTTCGCGGTAAAACGGAATGCTCCAATCCGAATAAGCAGGCGCAGTTGCTCAAGCCCAATGCCGGGGGTCCTTCGCAGGAAATTATCGAGACTCTTGTAGGCTCCGCGTTGATTCCGTTCGAAGGGAATATGTTGCGCTATTTTTGTTTCCAGGCTTTTCAGATGAATGAAGCCGATGTAGATCTGGCTGCCATAGATCGTAGTAAGATGCTCGCTCTGGTTGATACAAGGTGCCTCGATCGTGGCGCCATTCATGCGGGCTTCGTGAAAGTAGAATTCCGTTCGGTAAAATCCGCCAAAGTTGTTGATTACACCCACCATGAATTCCAGCGGATAGTGTGCCTTCAGGTAGAGACTTTGATAACTCTCGACCGCATAGCTGGCTGAGTGGCCTTTGGCAAATGAATAGCCGGAGAAACTTTCAATCTCATACCACACGCGATCGATGATGTGTTGTTCGTAACCGCGGGCCCTGCAATTCGTAAAGAACCGGTCTTCCACGCGCTTGAATTCTTCGCGGGAGCGGTACTTGCCCGACATTCCCCTTCGCAATACATCCGCTTCCGTCAGCGTGAGTCCCGCAAAATGATGAGCGACCTTGATCACGTCTTCCTGGTAGACCATCACGCCATATGTTTCTTTCATGAGTTCATCCATTTTTGGATGGATCGATTCGTAGGTTTCGCCTTTGTTCACAGCATGGAAGCGTTCGATATAGGCGCGCATCATTCCCGACCGCGCCACCCCCGGACGGATGATCGAGCTGGCCGCCACAAGGGTGAGATAATCTTCACAGCGTAGTTTGCCCAACAGCATGCGCATGGCAGGGGACTCAACGTAAAAGCATCCCATCGCCAGACTGTTGCGCATTAGATTTTTTATTTTTGGATCTTTTTTAAAATCCTTGAAGCGATGAATGTTTACGTCAATGCCGCGGTTTCGCTTTACATGTTTTACCGTTTCCTTTAAATGGCCCAATCCACGCTGACTGAGGATGTCAAACTTGAAGATGCCCATGTCTTCGGCATTGTGCATTTCAAAATGGGAGACCGGATAACCTTTCGGGGGAAGTTCCGTAGCGGTATAGGCGTAAATCAGTTTTTCGGTGATGAGCACGCCGCCGGCATGAATGGAGATGTTGGCCGGTAAATCCTTCATGAGTTCCGCATATTTAAAAATAAGTTCGGTGATGTGATCGCGATTTTTATTTTTTTCCGGTTCGTCGACCAGTGAATCGATCTCTTCTTTTGGTAAGCCAAAAACTTTTGCCAGCTCACGCACCACTGACCGCTTTTGGTAGGTGACGTGAGTTCCCAGCAGGCAAACATGATCCGATCCATATTTTGAAAAGAAATAATCATAAACCTGATCACGGTGATCCCACGAAAAATCAATGTCAAAGTCAGGAGGAGAGGTGCGTTCGGCGTTCAGGAAACGCTCGAAATATAAATCCAGTTCGATGGGATCGACGTTGGTGATGCCGAGGCAATAGGCCACCACGCTGTTGGCCCCGCTACCCCGCCCTACAAAATCAAACCCTTTTTCTTTTGCAAAGCAGATTAGATCGTAGGCGACCAGATAATATGCGCAGAAGCCTTTGAGTTTAATAATATTTAATTCACGTTGAAAACGTTCGCGAAGTTCCGGATCACTCACATCGTACAATTCCTCAAAACCTTTCCATGCTTTCGTGACCAGGAAATCCCAATCAGTCGCTGCGCTGCCGGTGATATATTTCTTGTTTTTATCGGATTTAAGTTCAAAGTTGATGGAGCATTGTTCAAGGAGTTGTTTTGAATTTTGGATTAACTCCGGATAGTGTTGAAAGCATTCTTCTAATTTTGCTTCCGGCATCATCATTTCTTCCGGGAGCGCCTGCTGATGTACCGGCAGCTTGCTAAGCAACGTGTTATGGCCGATGGCCCGCAGGAGGCGATGGATGTTGAAATCCGTTTTATTGGCAAATGTTACGGGATGCAACAAGACAAATTTTTCCGAATGAGTTTTGCGTGCAGGATACAAGGCGTAGTGATTTAATTGATGTTTGCCTACACCGATGTATTCGTATGGATGAAGTTGTTCAGGTTCAATTTTCCCAAACTGATAAAGGATAATTACGTTTTCAAATAGGGGTGCACGAGAAGCCAGGAGTTTATTTTCCTGATTATGATGAGACAAAAAACGGTTGATTTTTTCGAAACCATCGTTGTTCTTCGCGATTGCGATGTAGAGCAGTTCATCTTCTTTTCTGAATTCGATGCCAACGCCGATTTCCAAAGAATAGGCTGCTTTTCCGTAAGCGGTCAGGTTGCTTCTTTCAAGCGGAGCATTCTCCGCACAGAGTCGCAGCATTTCAATATAGGAGGCGGTGTTGTTGATCTCCGTGAGAATCAGTTTATGCACACCGCACCTGCGTGCCTCTTCAAAGAGGCGTTCAATTTTTAGCGTTCCGTACTTGAAACTGAAAGCGGTGTGGCAGTTGAGGTACATGGTGTCTCGATAAATTACTTACCAGTAAGGTGGTTGGTAATCAGTGTTTTATTTGGGGTAGTCGGGTGATAAGTAATCGGTAATCAGTTATTGATGTAGCGATTACCGCTTACCAATCACCGATTTTTCTCCGCGAGAAGATTGCAAACTAAGATACGCCATCACCAACTTGATCTCTCCAAAACTATACCCGTCACCCAATGAATTTTTAATCGGCGTGAGCACCGTGCCTCCAATCTGTGCAATTGCATTTTGGATGGCCGGTATTTTTGCGACATCCATGATTTCTTCAATGGCGATGCTGCCTTGCTGGACATAGAACGCGAGGTGACTCTCAATGGTGACAGGACTCAGTTGCCGCAATTCTGCAATCTTTTCGACGGTATGGCCGCGCTTGAAAAGATCAAAACTCTGTTGCTTGGTTTCCGTGTCGCGTTCGGGCCTCTCTCTGCGCGGACGCTTGGGCGATTTCAAATGGATACGTGACGTCAGCCGGTGTTCATTGCAGTAGGTGGTAACTCCTTTCAGAAA
The DNA here is from genome assembly GCA_025350305.1 of Cyclobacteriaceae bacterium. Taxonomy (GTDB): domain Bacteria; phylum Bacteroidota; class Bacteroidia; order Cytophagales; family Cyclobacteriaceae; genus ELB16-189. Next base: position 5,420 of record JANXYC010000030.1, read on the forward strand.
CGAATGACCGTACTTCTCCAATTTCACCTGACCGAAGCCGGATATTTTACTTAATTCTTCTTTGCTATGTGGTAAAAAGGTAGCCAGTTCCAGCAAGGTGGCATCCGATAGGACAATATAGGCTGCCACATTTTCTTCAGTTGCTAATTCTTTTCGAACATCTTTCAGCTGCTGAAAAAGGGCAGTTTCGTAATCAACCTGATGCTCCTGCACGTCAATCCGCTCCCTGGATTTGGTGAGCATGGCTTTCGCGGTGCCTTTCAGGACAGCATCACTTTTTGCGGTAAGTTTTAGTACCGGGTAATTGCCTTCCGCTTTTGTCAGGTAATTTTGCGCGATCAGTTCACGGATGATCGTGCCCCACTGTTCTTTGCTTACATCGGCTCCGATGCCGAACGTTCTTAATCGTTTGTGCTCTTCTCCTATTCTTGCAGCATTCGATCCCCGTAAGAAATCAATGACATAACCTGCTCCGAACCGCTCTTGCAAACGGGCCACGGCCGACAGTGCTTTTTGTACGAGAAGGGTGCCGTCAAACTGCTCGGATCGGGTCAGGCACGCGTCACAGTTGCCACAGTAATCGGGAAAGGCTTCGTCAAAGTAGTTGAGTAAATATTTTCTGCGGCAGGTGGTGAGATCGCCATACTGGGCCATCTGCTCCAGTTTCTTTAAATAGATTTCCGTTTGTTCGGGGTTATCGTTGACCTCTACAAACCGTTTCATTTTACTCACGTCACCGTACGAGTAAAAAAGCAGGGCTTCACTGTCGAGCCCGTCCCGTCCACTGCGGCCAGTCTCCTGGTAGTAGCTTTCGATATTCTTGGGCAGATCCATGTGCACCACATAGCGAACATTGGATTTATCGATGCCCATACCGAACGCAATGGTGGCCACGATGATTTTCGCTTCATCGCGAAGAAATAATTCCTGGTGTTTCGTGCGAAGGTCTTTCTCCAGCCCGGCATGATACGGCAAGGCCTGGTAACCTTCTTCCATGAGATGGTTCGCGAGGGTTTCGGTAGAGGCACGTGACAGGCAATATATTATACCCGATTCATTTTTTCGCTTGTCAAGAAAGTCCAGTAACTTTTCAAAGCTTCTTTGCTTGGGTTCTACCGTGTAGCGGATGTTGGCCCGGTTGAAGCTCGACACAAACGTGGCGGGTGACTGGAGTTCCAGTTTCTCAACAATGTCTTTTCGGGTGATACGATCGGCGGTGGCGGTGAGGGCAATCACCGGCACGTGCGGCATGGTGCGCTTCAGTTGTGAGAGCATACGATACTCCGGCCGGAAGTCATGACCCCAGTGCGAGATGCAATGGGCTTCATCGATGGCAATGAGGCTTACATCGAATGTTAGTAATTGTTTGAAGAATGTACTCTCCGGCGCGAGGTAGAGTAGTTTTAATTTTTTGGAATGGATTGCATCCAGGATGCGTTTCTGCTCTTGATAGCTTTGTGTAGAATTCAGAAAGGCGGCATCGATGCCGTTAATGCGCAGGGCATCAACCTGGTCTTTCATCAAGGCAATGAGCGGGGATACTACGACCGTGAGGCCATCAAAGATTAGCGCTGGAATCTGATAACAAAGAGATTTTCCCCCGCCGGTGGGCATCAGTGCAAACGTGTCTTTTTTTTGAAGAACGGAATTGATAATGGCCTCTTGCTCCAACCGGAAGGAGGAGAAGCCGAATTTTTCCTGAAGGATTTGGAGGGGAGTCATGCGTTTGTAAAATTCGGAAAATCATCCATTAACGGGTATCTGGTTAACCAGACTATTTGATCACAGATTATCACGGATTGCACGGATTATACGGATTACATTTTTACGGATTACCGGTTTACGCTGCAAACGGTATATCAATATAATGCATCCACTTATGCGTTGATTTCTTCAGGACGGTGATGTGGTCGCACCGGAAATATTCGCTGTAGGAAAGGTTTTGCAGACTCTTCCAGGCCGCGATGAAATCATTGATCTCCAGATTACTGGCAATGGGAATATGCGGTGTGAAGCCCGCCTCTTGCTCGGTTATGTTCTCAACCAATTCGCAGATGGGATTTTTATAGACAATCTCCAGGTAGATGGTCCGATGAGCTCCGTTGGTGAAAAAATTCAAATTCTTTATATAGATATGAAAGGGATTGAATTCCGATACTTTGTTGTCGATGTGATACAATATGCCTTCGGGGTGTTCATTCCGATATTTAAAAAGCGAAATATGAGCTTTTGAAAATTCATCATCAAAGCCATGACCAATGGCGCTTTTCACATGCTTTTTTAGCAGGGTTACATACTCCACAATGGTTTTGGGAGGTGATATAATAAAAAATAAATCAGTAGAGGTTGCCAGTCGCTTTTCCATACATGCTTGTTTTATAGTCTTCCTATTTTTCCTTTAAACATATTCATCTCCATCCGCACTCTTCTGCCTACACCCAGTGTAGCGGCACGTATTAGTTTCTCCACGCCATGCTTGTGTTTGATGTAGTCCATAGCTTCGTAGAGGTTAATATCTTCTTCGGTATCATCAAACAAACTGATCTGGTGATTGCCCTGCACCAGATTGCTAAGACGTACGCCCACCAGGCGGATCAGCATCCTTCGGCTGTACAATTTTTCAAATAGCTCTTGTACCGTGCGTAATAAGATATGGTCGGATGAAGTGTAGGGAATATGAATTTGCTTCGTTTCGGTATCAAAATTGGAATAGCGGATCTTCACCGTAACACACGAAGTAAGTTTCTTCTGCTCGCGCAATTGAAATGCTACTTTTTCCAGCATGGCAATGAGTATGGATTTCAGTCGCTTGACATCGATGGTGTCTTCTTCAAAAGTGCATTCCGTAGAGATCGATTTTTGTTCCGTGTATGGCACCACGGGAGATTCATCGATGCCATGCGCTTTGTTCCAGAGCGAGGTCCCGTTTTTACCAAACGCGCTTATCAAAAACTTAACCGGCATCTCACGCAGGGTGGCTACCGTACGCACACCCATGTCGTAGAGAAAGGAAGCGGTTTGCTTTCCAATCATCGGAATTTTCTCTACGGACAAGGGAGCAAGGAAGTTCCGTTCGGTCCCTGACGGGATGTGCTTCTGGGCATTAGGCTTGAACTCACCCGTCGCCACTTTCGACACAAGCTTGTTGACCGACATGCCCAGAGAGATGGGAAGTTCACTCTCCCGGATGATTTTCTTTTGCAGCGCTACAGCCCACTTGAACGCGCCAAAAAATTTGTCCATGCCACTGGCATCAATGTAAAATTCGTCGATCGAAGCTTTTTCAAAGAGGGGAGCCTTGTCGGCAATGATCTCCGTGACCAGGTGCGAGTGGACACTATAAGCTTCCATATCGCCTGAGATCACAGTAGCATCGGGGCAGAGTTGCAGGGCCAGGTACATGGGCATGGCCGAGTGGACTCCAAAGTGCCGGGCTTCATAGCTGCAGGCTGCCACCACGCCGCGCCGGCTGCTGCCACCCACAATCAGTGGCCTTCCTCTGAGCTTCGGCTCTTTCTTGCATTCTACGGCTACGAAGAAGGCATCCAGATCAAAATGAATGATGTTTCGGTCCACGGGCGCTAAATTACTAAAAATAGTATTTAATACTAAAAATATTAGTATTATTTAATAACTCATTCTGATTCCATCCGGAAAACAGGATTCATTAGCTCCTCGATTTCTCATACTTTTAATCGTCCCGTCTTTACATGGCTTCAGCTTTAATGACGAGCGATTTGATCGCTTCAAAAATCTATTTCCTGAGGGGAGATAAGGTCCTCCTGGATTCTGATTTAGCTCTTTTATATGGTGTTGAGACTAAAGTTCTAAAACAAGCTGTTAGAAGGAACATTGAAAGATTCCCAGAGGACTTTATGTTTGAACTTACCGACAAAGAGTATGACAACTTGAGGTCACAATTTGTGACCTCAAGTTGGGGTGGGCAACGGTATCCTCCTTTTGCCTTCACTGAACAGGGTGTTGCCATGCTTTCCGGAATCTTGAACAGCGCACGAGCTATAGAAACCAACATTGCTATCATGCGCACCTTTGTAGCCTTGCGCCGCTGGATGCAATCAAATAAGGAGCTGGCGGCAAAGATTCAGCAGCTTGAAAATAAATATGATGACAAGTTCAAAGTTATCTTCAACGCAATACGGCAATTAATCCAACCGGAAACAAAAGTGGTGCGACCAATCGGATTCAGAGCCCAATCCAAATCGGAGAAGAAATAATTTTTTTATACAACGGAGTGAAATTTTTTACACTTTCTCTTGGATCAGTTTTTCTTCCAATCCGGTTGGCGACCCGGTGTATAAGGCGCTCCGGCCGCTTCCAATTTTTGCTCAAGCGCTTTCAGATCGGTGTTCACGATATTTTTCAGTGTTGTCAGCGCCGTTTCAAATTCTTCCCCCGCAATCTGGAGTTGATCTTTCATCGTAGTCGTAGGGTCGGAGGTGGTACCGGAGCCATCATAGATCGAACCGAATAAACGTGAAGAAATCGAAGGTGGTTTATCAATGTCCAACCGGTTGGCCACAGCGTTGCCATACATCGTATCGGAAAGCGTTTTTAGTTTTTCTTCCAACTCTTTTATGTCTTTTATAAACTCCTGATGGGGCCTCGCTACACTGAAGACCGCTTGCTTCATGTGCTTGACGCGGTTGTTGGCGTCACTGAGGATGCCGCTGGCGCCCTGCATGCTTCGTTGAAGTTCGGCTGCCTTTCGCTGCCACTCCACCAACGCGGGACGACTGGAAGCGGGCAGGGTAGTGCCCGGCAAAACTTTCACAACAAATTTTTCCGGCCCGGCCAGATCGGTCATCACACCGTCTGCATATTTTGACAATGTTACGGTGTAGCTTCCAGGCGCGACCAACGCACCTACGTCATTCGACTGGAATGGATTGTCATTGGGACTTTGGTTAAGGTTGACCGGATTCGTACTGGGATAACGCATATTCCAGGTGATCCGGTTTACTCCCTTCTTTGCTCCGGTTTTGAGTTTGCGTACGATGCCGCCCTTCTCATCCTGGATTGTGAAAAGTAAATAGGGATCATCCTCTTTCACTTCCTCTTTCAGGGTTTCATAATTTGGATAGGAAACGTCTTTTCCATCCTTTCCAAGTTTTATATCCTCTTCCTGACGTTTCTCTTTCCGGGTTTTCAAATCCTCTTTATAAAAATAAGTGAGTGCCGCTCCCAGGGGTGGATTATCCGCCCGGTAGTACGATTCTCCCATAAAACCTTTCCCCCTGATTCCCAACGGACTATTTTCAATGAACATCCAACTGTCCCTGACGGGAAACAAGTAGGCTTCCTTTCCTTCCGTCTGTTTCAGGTTCCGAAGCGCCGAATAGTCATCCAACACATAAAATCCCCTGCCAAAGGATGCCAACACCAAATCATTTTCTCTTTTCTGGATAGCCATGTCGCGGATGGCAATGGTGGGAAGTCCATTCTTCAACGTCTTCCAGTTTTTCCCGCCATCGTTGGAGTAGTGTACTCCAAATTCGGTGGCAACAAATAAAAGATTGGGATCGACGAAATCTTCCACCAGGCAGTATGCGGAACCACGATCCGGAAGATTGGCAGTGATGGGATTCCAGGTAACCCCTTTATCCGTGCTCCTGAAAATATAGGGCTTGAAATCCCCACGCTTGTGATTATTAAAGGTTGCGTACAAAACATTTTCATCATGTTGTGAAAACAATAAATGGTAAGCATAGGTCATGGAAGGCACACCCGGGAAGTTTTCTGACTTTTTCCAGGTTTTTCCTCCATCGGTTGTTACCTGTATCAATCCGTCATCCGTTCCCGCGGCCAGCAGGTTTTCATTTTTGGGTGATTCAGAAAATGAGCTCACCGTTCCATAGGGTGCCGTTCCATCATTTTTGCCAACAGCATCTATACCCCACACTTTTCCCATCAGGGGTAGTTTGTTGCGATCAAGCTGGCGGGTAATGTCTTCGCTGATAACCTGCCAACTATTTCCATAGTCATCGCTGCGAAATACTTTGTTGGCTGCAAAATAAATTCGTCCTTTTTTATGAGGACTGGTAAAAAGCGGAGCATCCCAATTCCAACGATATTCATTTTCACCTTTCCCGGCTTTCGGTTGCAGGCCGGTCGATTCACCTGTCGCCTTATCAAAACGTACCAGTCCTCCATGCTGCGATTGTGCATAGACAATATTTGGATTATAAGGATCAATGGCACTTTCAAAACCATCACCCCCATTGGTTACAAACCAATCGGAGTTTGGAATTCCGTTTTCATTGCGTGTCCGCGACGGGCCGCCCAAACTGAAATTATCTTGCGTACCGCCGTACACATAGTAGAACGGCTCCGCATTGTCGACCTCCACCTTATAGAACTGAATGATTGGCAAGTTGGATTTATATTCCCACGTCTTGGCTCCATCCCGTGTTTCATATACTCCGCCATCACAACCATTCAGCAGGTGATCGGTGTTGGCGGGATTGACCCACAACACGTGATTGTCAACATGCTTTGATTTCTCACCAATAGGACGAAAGTTCTTTCCGCCATCGTCGCTGATATTGATGGCAAAGCCCATGGTATAGACGCGGTTTGGGTTTTTAGGATCGGCGACTACTTCGTTGTAATAATTCCCGCCATTCTGATGACCGCTCATCTTGGTCCAGCTTGCTGCACGATTGGTAGTACGATAGAATCCTGCGTCTTTCGAAGCCTCAACAACAGCATAAATGTATTCCGGGTCTGCCGGAGAAATGGCAAGACCAATTCTGCCCTTATCTTCCTTGGGCAATCCTATGTTTGCTTTTTCCCAGGTCTTTCCGCCATCCGTCGTTTTATGAATGCCGGAACCTGGACCGCCGCTGACAAATCCGTAGTCGTGTCGCCTTCGCTGGTAGGAGGCCGCGTAAAGTATGTCTGGGTTTCGAGGATCCATGATGATGTCGTTAACCCCCGTTTGATCATCGATCTTTAAGACTTGCGTCCAGGTCTTGCCGCCATCGGTGGTTTTGTAAACGCCGCGCTCGCCGCCTTCTTTCCAAAGCGGACCGATCGCTGCTACGTAGACAACACTGGAATTTCCAGGGTCGATTATTATCTTGCCAATGTGCTCTGAAGTTTTCAGACCCATATTTTTCCAGGTGGTGCCGCCGTCTTCCGATTTGTAGACCCCATCGCCATACGCAACACTCCGCTGGTTGTTGTTTTCTCCCGTCCCAACCCATACGACATTGCTGTTGTTGGGATCCAGGGAAACACAGCCAATCGAAAAAGAGCCCTGACTGTCAAAAATAGGTTCATAGGTAGTGCCACCATTTACCGTTTTCCACACACCACCCGATGCAGTGGCCACGTAATATTCGTTGAAGTTGTCAGGGTTTACTGCAAAGTCTGCTATGCGCCCCGACGTGAGCGCCGGACCTATGTTTCGGAATTTCAACGCGGAAAGGCTCATCTCATCTTTCTTCTCGTCCTTGGCCTCCAGGGCTTTTGTATTTTTCTGTGCCCAGGATAATTGAACCAGGGCGGTTAGTATGATGACGAATAGTTTGCACATAGGAATAATTTTATATCAAGAAGCAAATAAGATAGCACCTGGTCAAATGATGGCAGGATGAATGGTTCCTGGATTGGTGAAGAGGTGATTGGAGTGGGTCAAATATCTATCTTTACCCCGTTTCCAACGATAGCATGGCTGCAAATATCCCTAAAACAGACCGGCAAAGCGGGATTGATAAAAAAATCTTACTCCACGCCTACGAACTGATGTGCACCTCGAAGCGCATGGCAGAAACGTATGATGAGAACAAAGAGGTCTGCAGTAAATATGTTCACAGCACATCACGCGGGCATGAAGCCATCCAGCTGGCGGCCGGGCTTCAGCTAAAATCTCATGACTACGCTTCACTTTACTATCGCGACGAGTCCATGCTGCTGGGCATGGGGTTAACGCCTTACGAATTGATGCTTCAGTTAATGGCCAAACGCGATGATCCTTTTTCAGGCGGACGGACTTACTACGGACATCCGGCATTGAAGCGTGAAGGTTTTCCGACTATTCCGCACCAAAGTTCAGCCACGGGTATGCAGGCTATACCTGCTACGGGGATGGCGCACGGCATTGCCTATCTGGAATCACAAAAATTATTGAAGAAAAAAAATAAACCGATTGTTCTTTGCTCACTGGGTGATGGGTCGGTGACAGAAGGAGAAGTAGCGGAAGCCTTTCAAATGGCGGTACTCAAAAAGCTCCCGATTCTCTATCTCATACAGGACAACAATTGGGGAATTTCTGCTACCAGCAAGGAGATGCGTACCATGGATGCCTACGAATATGCAGCCGGCTTCAAAGGCATGGAGCGTATGCGGGTGGATGGCGCCGATTTCATGGAAAGTTATGCCAGCATTCAAAAAGCAATTGCATTTGTTCGTGAAACCAGATCTCCCATGCTCGTTCATGCCAGGTGTCCGTTGCTCGGCCATCATACTTCAGGTGTGAGGAAGGAATGGTATCGTGGAGAGGACTTATCAGAACATCAAAAAAGCGATCCAATAGAAAAATTGGAAAAACAGCTGCTGGAAGAAGGCATTGAGATGATACAGTTAGAGGATATTAAAGTACGCGCCACAAAAAGAGTTAAAGTTGATTATGAGCGTTCGATTTCTTCTCCTGATCCGGATGTAAATGATTTTGATTCGCATGAGTTTGCACCAACTCCTGTTACCGAAGAGAAAGGAAATCGCTCTCCTAAAAAGGGAGAAAAGGTGGTCATGGTTGACGCAGCGCTTCATGCCGTGGAAGAGATTTTGAAAAAATGTCCTGAAGCTTTGTTCTATGGGCAGGACGTTGGGAGAAGGCTGGGGGGCGTGTTTCGTGAAGCAGCTACGCTAGCACAAAAATATGGCGACGAACGTGTCTTTAACACCCCCATTCAGGAAGCGTATATCGTTGGCTCAACAGCGGGTATGTCGGCCGTTGGCTGTAAGCCGATCGTAGAAATACAATTTGCAGATTATATCTGGCCAGGTATTAATCAATTGGTAGAAGAACTTTCGAAGAGCTGCTATCTCACCAAAGGAAAATTCCCAATTCAGTCGTTAATACGTGTTCCCATTGGAGCCTACGGTGGAGGAGGTCCTTACCATTCCGGAAGCATTGAATCTACATTGCTGAACATCCGGGGAATCAAAGTAGTATATCCCTCTAATGCTGCCGACATGAAAGGTTTGTTGAAGGCCTCCTTTTACGACCCCAACCCGGTTGTGTTGCTGGAGCACAAAGGCCTGTACTGGAGCAAAGTACCGGGTACATTGGATGCGAAGACAATCGAACCGGATGAAGAGTATATCATTCCGCTTGGCGTGGCAAATAAGGTGCTGGAAGCGACCGATGAGAAAATTAACGCGGGTGAGTCAGCGGTCGTCATTACGTATGGGATGGGTGTCTATTGGGCAAAAGAGGCCACAAAAAAATTTCCAGGTCAGGTTGAAGTTATCGACTTGCGTTCACTCAACCCAATTGACTGGAATATGATCATTGGATCTGTGAAGAAGCATGGCCGGGCTTTTGTTCTTACGGAAGAGCCGTTGTTGAATTCATTTGCTGAATCATTGGCCGGAAGAATTTCCAAAGCGTGTTTCACTTACCTCGATGCGCCCGTTTGGACCCTCGGCGCTGTCGATCTTCCTGCCGTTCCATTAAATGTTGAACTGGAAAAAATGATGTTGCCCAATGCTGGGAAAGTAACGAAGGCGTTGGAGGAACTGTTTGGGTTTTAGTTGCTGGGTCCTGGGTCTTGGCCGTTAGCTTTTTGGTCTTAGTGCATTCCTTCGCAATGGACACAACCATTAGCCTGAGCTTCTCACTGCAACCGCGAGAAGCCAAGACCCAACAGCCAACACCTAATACCCGCTAAAACGGATACCCAATTCCTACATTATAAATCACCGGTTCCCTGTCCGTTCCGTACGGCTTGGTGAAGCTGAACTTGTTGAGGACAAACCGGTCTCCGTCGGCTCTTGAAGGGTCCCATGCTTTTATTCCAATATCCAATCGCAAAACAAGGAATGTAAAATCAAAGCGCAACCCGAAGCCTGTGCCGATCGCGATTTCTTTATAGAATTTGTCTACAAAGAATTTCGTATTTCCCTGGGCAGCCCAGGCAGCGGTCGTTTCACTGGCCGCAGGTGCATTGGCCTGTGTAAAGGACCAGACATTGCCGGCATTAATAAACAGGGCACCGTTGACAAAGCCGAAGAGTTTTTGTCGCCATTCGATACTCGCCTCCAGTAAGATCTCTCCGGGCTTCTCATACCGGTAATTAAAAAGGCCGTTGGCTGCCGGGTTGGCGCTGAGAAGGGGTGGATAGGAGCCAATACCAAGACGACGGGGTCGCCAGGCCCTGACACTGTTACTTCCGCCAACAAAGAAATATTTTTCATAGGGGAGCGCATTATTACCACCGTAAGAATAGGAGACGCCAGAGTTGATGCGATAGGCCACCGTGGTATTTCGATCGATTATTTTTTTTCTTCTGAAATCCAGGCCTAACCGGATATATTGATAGGTCTGTAAACCGCGCTCCGTTGCGTAGGTGGGCGTGTAAAGGTTGAAAAGGGTGCCACCACTCTCAGCACGAAAACGTATGAAATGCGAACTTCTTTCAGCGTTGCCATAGTTATTGGGATTCCACGTCATGTCGAAGATCATACTGCTTACCAGGGAGGGCTTAAAGGAGTTGATAAGATTGTTGCCCTGGGTATCATGAAGGTTCTGCAAGGTTGCATTAAACGCGCTGTCGGTTGTTGACTGGATTATTTGAAGATTGATAAGGGTGAAAGAATATTGCCGGGTTCTCTTGCTACTTTCCCATGTGTAGGTGCCGGAAATTGTAACGTTGGATCGCTGGTACTCCGGCCGGTCAGTAAATGTGTATCCAGCCAGCAGTCGTGTTTTAGGGTTGAATCTTCCGAAGTGTACGGCAGCTTTCCCCAACGGAAATAAAAACTGTGGAAACGTTACCGACGTGTTCACATTGGCTTCTGTACTTTTATAGATATTTCCGATTTGAGTCGCTGACGCAACACCCTCAAAACCAAATCTGCCGCTCAACTCAAAAATTTCCAGCCCGTGAAAGATGTTCCGTTTCTTGAAACTGAGACTGTAATAAGGTCCCGGAAATCCTTGCGTTACCGTCACACCGGCTTCATTGGTCCAGGAGTACCGGTCCTGTGGACTGGTGAAAATATTGGCGATGAATTTACCGCCAGAGGTATCATAATTGATATTTACAAATTTGAAGATATCCAGGTTGGCAAGCTGACGCTGCGTTGAGAAGGTGTTACTGCGACTATACAAGCTGTCGCGATGGATGAAAACACGATTGGCCAGAACTTTTTTACTGTATTGATCAACAAAATATTTGAATTTGATGTCGTTATAGATAGCCGATTGTCTTTTTAGCGCGCCGCTGTTCTTGACAGTAGCATCCGTCGTGAAATAAATTGAGTCAACCCGGAAGATCTTGTGGTCGACGTGATTGATGGGATCTGAAATAATTATTTGCATGGCGATCGCGTGATGATGACCATACGCGGTGTCAACCTGGAAGTCGATGTACTGTTTGCTAAAATCGTAGTAGCCATGATCTTTGAGCAACAGGTCAATGCGGTCCCGCTCATCGCTTAGTTTTTTCTGATCATAACGATCACCGACGTTGACTTTACGTTGACTTTCTGATTGCTTGATAAGTTTCATCACAGCGCTATCGGCCACGCTATAAAAAATGGAATCATACAGAAAGGGCTGACCCGGAACGAGCACGTATCGCACGTTTACCTTTTTTTTGTTTTCCTTTATTTCCGACTTCGCTTTTCCAAGAAAATAGCCGTGGTTAAATAAATATGCGTCGATCTTATCTACAGTAGCTTTGGTGTTGGCGGAATCATACACCGAGACTTTTTCGCCCCATTGCATCGGAAGGTTACCGTTTTCAATCTTAAATGTAGAAGCATCCATTTTTTGCTGCTTGCGAAAGCGGAGGTTGTTTATTTTTCGCTGACTCTTTGCAGCAGCAATCTTCCTGTCAAACTTTTGTTCCTTCTTATCTTTTTTGCGAATGAAATCATTCTTGCTGCGGATGGGCCAGGACGTTTCCTTGTTGAACGATTTCAGACCCCAGTAATACATCCAGCTAAGGCTGTTGAACACCCAGAAGAACCGCCTGTTTGCTTTTTGAACATAGACATCATTTAGCCCTCCGATGTCAAGACTTTTAGGTGCTTTAATAGACTGCTTGTAGAGCAGCTTCTGGTTCTTTTCAAGGTAGCGTGTACCGATACATCCACTGATCAACAGGGACACGCAAAGTCCGATAGAAATTTTGGTAACTTTCCGTTTAACGAGTCGTATGATCTCCAAAGCCAAAGTCCGCTTTATTAAATTCTTGCAAGTAAAGAAATACCGCCTCGCGGAGCAATGCTTCCTGGTACAAGGAGCCAAAGCAGTTAAAGAAACACTTACTTCCGACTACGCGATACCAACCCTTTTGGGGACCGAAGAGTTTTTCAATTCTGTAGACAGAAAAATCCTTGCCAACGTCACAGAGATCATCGTAGTATCGGCGAATGAGCTTACGTCAGTTGGGTCGGTGGAGGCAAATAATTCAGCACTGGCGATTGTCGGGATGAGACCGAATAAAGGGCCACAGCCTCCTTTTACAGGTTTTTCACTGGTCCTCGACGACATTCGTGATCCTGGGAACCTGGGCACTATTATTCGGACTGCCGATTGGTATGGCGTTAAAAACATCGTGACTTCTCCCGAAACAACCGACCTGTATAATCCGAAGGTGATCAATGCCACCATGGGTTCATTTCTTCGGGTGAATGTCTTTTACACACCGTTGGAAGAGTGGCTATCCTCGGTTTCCTTACCGGTCTATGGCACTTTTTTGAAGGGAGAGAATATTCATTCAGTAAAATTTCCGAAGGCTGGCCTGGTGGTTGTTGCAAATGAATCGAAAGGAATTTCGCCCGCCATTGAAAAAAAAATTACACATCGGATCACCATTCCACGGTATGGGCAGGCAGAGTCGTTGAACGTTTCGACTGCTACCGCCATTGTGCTGGATAACGTTTACAGGCACTCATAAAAACTTCTGACTTTGATGAGCCGCCTCTTCCGAAATGCGCTGCGCATGTTCTTTTCCCAGATACTTATCGATGATCGAATGACCCACATAAATTAACGGCGTGAGTACAATGGCGATGATGAATTTGTAAATGTAATTCGTGATGCCGATGGCTGCGATCTGGCCGTTGGAGAAAGTTCCATAAAACGCGATAAACAAGACAACAAAGCTGTCAATAAACTGAGAGACAAGCGTGGAGCCGGTGGCGCGGAGCCACAGCATCTTGTGACCCGTGACCTTACGAAGCTTTTGGAACACCCACACATCCGCCAATTGACCGATGATGAAAGCAGATAGCGAGCCAATGATGATGCGCTGGCCCTGGCCAAAAATTTTGTTAAAGGCAAAATCCATATTAAAGAAATTTCCGGCATTGTCAATTTTATTTGCCTCCAGCCACCAGGCGGCAGGCGGCAGCCTCATGGTGAGAAATATGACTACGAAAGAATAGGCAATGAGCAGGGCAGTGAGGTAGCTGATGCGTTTCACGCCGGGCTGTCCAAAATATTCGTTGATCAGATCAGACGTGATAAACACCACAGGCCAGATCACAGCACCCGCCGTCAGATTAAAATCCATAGTAAAGCCGAAGATGTCAAGATTGGCAGGCTCCAGCCCAAGCATGGCTTCTGCGGAGAAAATCTTTACGCCGATCATCTCCGCTATCAGCGCATTCGTCAGAAATATGCCACTGAGAATAATAAACAACCGGTGTTTCTTGTGCTCCAGGTCAAGTACCATTAATCGTTGAGTTCAAATGTTTCTCCTTCTCTTGCCAATGAAGTTTCGGGAAATATTTTCTTTGCTTCTTCCAGCACAGGGGTAAGATCTTTATAGCGGGCGGAAAAGTGACCAATAATCAGGCGTTTTACCTGGGCCTGCTTCGCTACCCGCGCGGCCTCGGCTGCCGTGCTGTGCTTTGTTTCCCTGGCTTTTTCTTTTTCATCTTCCAGAAAAGTTGCCTCATGATATAAAAGGTCAACGTTCCGGATTTGTTCGATTACTTTTTCCGAGGGTTGTGTATCGGAGCAATACGCATAAGAGAAAGCGGGCTTGGGTGGTCTGGTAAAGTCGCTGCTTCGGTAAAGCATCTCACCTTTTTCATCCACCACATCCTCTCCCTTCTTCAACTGAACAATATGTTGCAACAACATACCTTCCTTCAGCTTTGCTTTATCGATGCGCAGGCTTTTAGGTTTTTCACGAAACAAAAAACCGGCGGTGTGAATTTTATGATCAAGGGGAATTGTCACTACGCTCAAAGCTTCATCCTCAAAAATAGTTTCAATTTTTTCTTCCGTCAGGGGATGAAAGATAATTTTGAAGTTCAGGACCGACTTTGAATGTTTCAATTGGGCCATCAGAATTTCATCCAGTCCGCGGAAGCTGTAGAGATGTAAGTCTGATTCGCGCCGTTGAAGGTGCATCGAAAAAAGTAATCCGGTCAAGCCAAGGTAATGATCTCCGTGGAGATGACTGATAAAAATGTGATTGATTTTGTGAATCCCTACGTTATATAACGCCAGTTGCATTTGGGCACCTTCGCCACTGTCAATAAGAAAATGCCGGTTCTGAACGATGAGGTACTGGGAGGAGGGGAACCTGCCGTAAGCCGGCAACGCTCCACTGGAGCCGAGGATTGTGAGTTTGAAATTATTCAATTGGCCAAGGTATGGCTAATCGGCTAGTTCGTTTCGTCTTTCATGTCTTTTTCAATCTCATGCATGAATACAGAATCCACGGCTTCTTCGATGGTGGGGACAATGTTCAAGACGCTGTCCAACTGCGAGATTTTGATCAGTTTCATAGTGTGATCGGAAAGACTGGCCAGCACAAACACGCCACCGTCCTCTTGAAGTATTCTGTTTCCCACCAAAAGGGCACTTAGGCCGGAGCTGTCGGTGTACTTTACTTCGGCCAGGTCCAGGATAATATTTCTGATCCCTTCCGCATGCAGCGTGATCAATTCAGACTTCAGCGAGGGGGCCACGCTCGAGTCCAGCTTTTCTTCGTGCAGGCGTAGAAGGCTGTATTTCTCCTGTTTGTCAATGGTGTATTTCATCGTTGAAGTTTCAAGCATCAAAAGTAATTCAATTTAGGTAATTAACGATGCTGCGTTGAATTCGTTCTAAAATTGGGAGGGAATTGATGGGCGTGAGTTTTTCTCCAGTCATCTGCTCATACAGTTCGCGGTACCGATCGGAAATGGAGGTTACAATCGCGTCCGTCATTTCAGGTACCCGCTGTCCATCTTTTCCCTGGAATCCATTTTCAATAAGCCACTGCCTGACAAACTCTTTAGATAGTTGCTTTTGAGCCTCGCCGGATTGCTGGCGCTTTTCATAACCTTCTTTATAAAAATACCGGGAGGAGTCAGGAGTATGCACCTCGTCGATTAAATAGATTTTTCCGTCGTGTTTTCCAAATTCATATTTTGTATCCACCAGGATCAGTCCTCTTTTGCCTGCTAGTTCCGTGCCCTTCTTAAAAAGTGCCAAGGCATATTTCTCCAGTGTTGAATAATCTTCTTCACTTACCAATTTATTTTTTATTATTTCATCCCGTGAAATATCTTCATCGTGACCCACGTGGGCTTTAGTAGTAGGCGTGATAATGGGATGGGGGAGCGGATCGTTTTCTCGAAGGCCTTCTGGCAATGCTACTCCGCACAGGGTCCGTTTGCCCGAGCGGTATTCACGCCCTGCGTGGCCGGCCAGGTAGCCTCGTACTACAATCTCTACCGGAAATGTATCGCAGCGAAATCCAATCGTGACATTTGGATCAGGGGAGGCCTCCACCCAGTTTGGGACTAAGTTTTTTGTAGCCTCCAGGTTAAGTGCTGCGATTTGGTTGAGCACTCTTCCCTTGTCGGGAATGGCCCGCGGAAGCACGACATCAAATGCAGAAATGCGGTCACTGGCCACCATCACCATGCGATCACCAAAATAGTACACATCGCGAACCTTGCCCCGGTAAAATCCGGTTTGACCTTTGAAGCTGAAGTTGGTTTCTTTGATGGCTGACATTGGCCCAAAGTAAAATCAAATGGAT
>JANXYC010000054.1 GCA_025350305.1 Cyclobacteriaceae bacterium
CGAAGATGACACAACGAGCACAACGAAACAGGACCAATGATCCGCTGGACCTTGATTTCGTAGTGCTCGTAGTGGTTCGTTGTGTTCTTCGTGACCATACTTCTGACTCGCTCTTCGGCTGGAACCTTATGCTATTCAATAGATTGCCTAACTTGACAAAGTAGGACTAACCCTTAAATTGTAGGCCTCATCATGACGCAAATAACTCCAGATATTTGGTTGACGGATTTTTTAACACAGAGATGCACAGAGGAATGCACACGAAGATGCACAGAGAAAATGCAGTTGGGTGAGTCGTGCGTACCAAAATCAGACTGCTTTTTCTAATACAACAAACTCGAGCTTCATTTTCGGTTGTCCGAAGCGTGGATCGTTAAAGGAAAACGGTTTTCGGTTTCCCGTATCGTGATAGCCGTGCCGGACGTACCAGTCAATAAGCTCTTTCCGAACAGAAATAACCGTCATGTAAATGGTATGACATTCTTTTGTTCTTGCCTCGGATTCGGCGGCTTTTAATAATTGTTTTCCAATACCCTTGCCCTGCTGGCGGGGTAAAACGGCGAGCATACCGAGATAAAACTTTTTACCCTCTTTATGAAGTTCCATGCAACCAAGAAGTTGGCCGTCCTCCAGATACTTTAAAATCCAATGGCCTGGTTTGTGAATGATTTCTTTGATCGCTGCCGCATCCGTTCGGCCGCCATCCAGTAGATCGGCTTCGGTGGTCCATCCCTGTCGTGAAGAATCGCCGCGATACGCACCATTAACCAGGCGATCCAAGGCAGTCGAATCTTCAGGTGTGGCTGGCAGGATGGAGAATGACATGGTGAAAGTTAGAAAAATCGGGCCCATTTCAAATTGTCATGTCGGACTAAAATCCAAGCGGCGAGGACCTGAATTGCCATGGCCTTAAGGCCGTGGCAATTTGCAATAATCCTTAAATGGAGTAGTTTGACTTCGACAATTATTTGAAATACATCCGAAAATTTATTGTTGACAAATTCAACCTCCACATTTGTCCTTTCAACTTATTAAAACTGTCTTATTTTTGACTTGGAGAATAAAATCCCATTTAAAAAAACTTCTTGGTTAATGCAATCCACGATAATCGATCACCCGGCATCCGCCATCAGACGTCCTGACCTGGACTGGCTTCGTCTCATCGCGATCGTCATTCTCTTATTTTTTCATACGGGCATGTGGTTTAACACCTGGGGCTGGCACGTGAAGAACAGCGAGACGAGCGTCAGTTTTAATTACTGGATGGTGTGGCTGCACTATTGGCGGATGCCGCTGCTCCTCTTCATTTCAGGAGCGGGCACTTACATGGCACTAGGAAAAAGAACACCCGGTCAATACGCAGGGGAGCGGTTTAAAAGACTTTTCATTCCATTAGTGTTCGGAATGTTCGTGGTCGTTCCTCCGCAGATCTATTATGAACACATAAAGGAATACGACAACTATTTGGATTTTTATAAAACGGTATTCAATTTTGTGCCCTATCCCAAAGGAAGTTTCAGCTGGCACCATCTTTGGTTTATTCTTTACCTTTTTCTCTATTCTTTGGTAGCATTACCATTTTTGGTGTATGTGCGCTCCGAACGATCCACCCGATTCAGGAAAATAGTAAGTAAGCTTTTGTCAAATGCTTTCGGAATTCTTTTAGTGCCATCCCTGTTAATTTTGCTCACGCAAATTTTATTACGCCCCTACTTTCCGGAAGAAACCCACAGCCTCACTGATGACTGGGCCTTCTTCACTTTTTATTTTTTATTTTTCTTTTTCGGAACACTGTGCTACTCCAATCAGAAGTTGTGGACGTCCATTGGAGATAACCGCAAATATCTGTTGACAGTCTCACTCCTGAGCCTGGTCCCATTTTATGTATGCTACTTCCAGTTTCGCGGCCTGATCCAGTTACCCTGGGATGAGGAGACGGTGGAAACCATTTTTGACGCCACAGCGCTTTTCGTGAGTTGGTTTACAGTAATTACCGTCATTGCGTTTGGGCAGCACTATCTCAATAAGCCTCATCCGTGGCTAAAGCATTTCAACGAAGGGCTGTACCCGTTTTACATATTGCATCAAACGGTCATTATCGCCATTGGGTATTACATCTGCCAGCTGGAATGGAGCATCGGCGCTAAGTTTTGGTCTATCAGCCTGCTAACGCTGATCAGTTGTGTTATTTTCTATTTTGTTTTTATACGATCAAATAAGGTGATGCGATTTTTGTTTGGAATGAAGAATAAAAATCGTTAGCTCACATATTTCCAGGTATGTATCGACGAGATCATCAGCACTGTGAAATTTTTAAAGCTGAGGATGTTGGAGCTTTGGTGATTGTTTCCGTTGAACCATGTAAAGTTCATCCCTTCTTTAATGAATGAAAACCCTCGCCTATATTTCCGGAAGCCTGTCTTGCATGATCATCATATTCGGATCGCTTTTCAGGATACTTCATTTGCCCGGCCCCAACGAACTCTTAATGCTGGGTATGATTGCTCTGGCCCTGATATACATCCCTTCCTACGCACTATACCGGTACCGGAAGAAGTGATAGGATTACTTCCTTTTATTCACGTTCCAGGTCCCGGATCTCGAAATCCTTTCCTTTTCCAAATTTGATCGTTTCTTTAAGATGATAGCGTTCAAGGGTATGAAGATCTTTTACGTTAAAGTCCCCATTCGATAGGATTTTTTCAATTTCAAACTCGTAGCGATCACCATAATTGACGAGACGGTATTTCTTTCCGATCCGCAGTACGTCGAATGATAGGCCGGCCATTATAAATCCTCTTCCCTTTCCAGCATCAGAATGGAGGCCTGCGGTACAATAAAATATTTTTCACTTTCATACATCACCTCGATAGCGCCCTTCTGTAAAAAGATAGCGAGGTCGCCTTCCTCCGCCTGCAACGGTAAGTATTTTATCCGATCTTCTTTTCCTTTCCATAAATCATCCTCATCCGCCGGCATCGGCAGTGGATAACCCGGTCCGACTTTAATGACAAATCCTCGTTGAATCTTTTCCTTCTCTTGTACGCCAGGTGGCAGGTAAAGCCCGCTGTCGGTTTTATCAGATTCTTTCGCGGGGCGGATAAGCACCCGGTCGCCCACGACAATCAGTTTTCTCAACTTACTATCAGCGGTGATTTTCATTTTTATTTCTTGCGCGTAGCGTTAAACGGAAACTCCAGCCCGCTCGTCGACATTGTTCCCTTTAATTGGTCCTTATTCAATTGGGCAGAGAATAAAATTTGGGTGCCGGAAAAATCGAAATCACCTTCGGTTTTCTTACTCGCTTTGATATAGGAAAATTTGTAAAAGGTTGTTTCAATGCCAGCGGACTCGAGCTTGGCCGAATAGCCTTTCTCCTTCCTGCTGATGGTCAGTACGCCGGCGTAGTCCCCTTGAGGAGTGCCTGTCACAGAATAATTCCACGCACCGATGGGCCCAGGAGCACAGGAGGCAACAAGAACAATAAATCCCAGATACAAAATTCCTTTTTTCATGTATTTATAATTTGGATGTCATTTCATGGTATACGATTAAGCCGGAAAGTTAAGGACGAGCGGACTATCCATCTGCAGAAACCTCCATTTGTTTAAAATGATCTCCACCAATGCGGGCGTTACTCAGAAAATAGTTTCCCCTGGTCCTTGTTCCTGGCATCGTCATTTTCAGTAGCGTAAAGAGGCAATTTATTCAACTCCTTGCTTAACAATGAATCCTGCGTGATAATGCCCCGCTGATTGGCTTCACTTTTAAGTCTTTCATTATCGCTCTCAAGGTCTTTGATGCTAATTTGCTTCGACCTTCTCTCAATGGGGGGATTCAGTTTTTCTGATTTTTCGAACTCGACCACCTTCTCCAGTAAATCTTTCGGCAAATCCGCTTCACTCCTGTAAACCAATTCAAAAAACTGTTTGGCAAAAAAACCATCGATCTGAATTCTTCTTTTTGAAAGATGTATAAACTTTCCAATGACCCGGCAAATATTTTCCCGCTCTTCGGGACTCAATTGTTCCGCAAATTCGTAGTCCTCAATTCTTCTAAGCGCAAGAATAACAGGTTCCAATGCATCAATGGAAATTATATAGACCGTATAGTCGCTTAGTTTATAGGCAAACTGTTCGAGATAATCCAGCGTGTTGCCCGGCACCACCAGGAAGACCTCCTTTTTCACATCGTCTTCCTTTACATACTTTCCACTCTCTACCTGACTTTTGAGATAATTCGGAAAGTTTGACAAGTCATCACTACCCGGACTTTTTGCATCGAAAATGATATACTCATTGTTAATTTTCAGGGTATTATCGGGCTTTCCCTTGAAGGGAACCCTGTCAACGTACTCAATGGTGTATTGACTGCAGATGGCTTTGATCCTGTTCTTTACATTTTCTTCATGGTTCAGCCAGGTTTCCTTGAGCTTTCTGATTCGTTCAAATTCCAACCTGTTCTTCTCTTCAACTTCCCGGTCGCGGTCCCGTTGGATCTTTTCCTGTATTTGCCTGAGCGATGAGATTGCGTTGGAATGTTCTTGTTTGCGAAACTCATCTTCTTTTTCCAATGTGGTTATTTGATTGCGGGCTTTTTGTAAATTAACCTCAGCATTTTCAAGTTTCTGT
>JANXYC010000058.1 GCA_025350305.1 Cyclobacteriaceae bacterium
CCAGTAGGGAGAAAAAACAATGACCTCATCACCGGGATTGATCAGCGAAAACATCACATTGGCAATGGATTGCTTAGCCCCGTTGGACACAACAATGTTCTCCGCTTTATAGGGAACATGGTTTTCTTTTTGATACTTGGCTGCAATCGCCTCGCGGAGATCTTGATAACCGGCCACGGGCGGATAGGCAAAATATTTTCCGTCATCGATGGCTTTCTTTGCAGCTTCACAGATATGGGTAGGGGTTTTGAAATCCGGCTCACCCAGACTTAGGTTAATGACATCAATGCCGCGGGATTTGTACTCGCGTGCCCTGGCTGACATGGCGAGGGTAGCCGATTCTTCAATCGATTCGATGCGGTTGGAAAGACGATTCATGTTATTTATTGATGGAAATTGGTTGACCAAAGAACGCAATAAAAGTTCAAATTGCCACGGGCTTAAGCCCGTGGCAATTGTGGGTTCAGCCCAATATAAATCTATTTAAAAAGGCTAATTAAAAAGTATTCGCGCGGTGATACTTCGTCCCAGCGTAATCTCATCGGCATATTCCAGATCTCCCCCCATCGGGATACCACGGGCGATGGATGTTATCTTTACCGGATATTCTTTCAATTTCCGGTGGAGATAAAATGAGGTGGTGTCCCCTTCCAGTGTCGGGCTGAGGGCAAGGATGATTTCTTTTATTTCTCCTCCATGATTGGCAACACGCGCTGTCAATGAATCTATGGTGAGTTCCGAAGGGCCGATGCCATGGATAGGCGATATGATTCCACCCAGCACATGATACACACCCCTGAATTGTGCGGTATTCTCGATGGCCATCACATCCCTGCTATCTTCTACCACGCAGAGCATACTCCGGTCGCGCCGATGACTGTGACAAATAGAACACTCATCATCATCGGAGATGGTATGGCAGGTCTTACAAAATTTGATGTTCGCCCGGAGTTTGCGTAAGGCCTCTGTCAGTGTCTGGGTTTTGTTTTGATGTTCTTTCACCAGGTGAAGCACCAGCCGCAACGCCGTCTTCTTGCCAATTCCCGGCAATTGCGCGACTTCGTTGACGGCATCTTCAATAAGTTTTGAGGGATACTCCAAGAAATTACAATTGACAATTAACGAATTACGAATAAATAATCTTACAAAATCTTCGCGTCTATACCCGCTTCGCAGATGCCATCCTTCATGGGCTTGAGCTCTTCAAACAAACCAGTCTTCACGGCACATTTACCTTTGAAGTGAATCAGCATCGTGCACTGCTCGGCTTGCTCAGGTGTATGCCGGCACACCCTGATCAATGTGTTAATGACGTGTTGGAAAGTATTCACATCGTCGTTAAACACCACCAGGTCGTTAACATCAATCTCCTCTTCCAGCACCTCGACGGCCTTCTCCTCGCGATATAGGGGTTTCACCACTTTTCCCATTTCTGATTTACTTACAATAAGTTTGTCATACTGGTTCCAAAATTAAAAAATTTTGACAAGTTTGTCTCTTTCAAAATCCTTATGAGTCCCTACTTAGTCCTTTTCATCATCATCATTTATTTCGCCG
Source organism: Cyclobacteriaceae bacterium (assembly GCA_025350305.1). Classification (GTDB taxonomy): domain Bacteria; phylum Bacteroidota; class Bacteroidia; order Cytophagales; family Cyclobacteriaceae; genus ELB16-189. The sequence continues at coordinate 1,558 of JANXYC010000058.1, forward strand.
CGCTGATCACCATTTCAATCATTACCTCGAAAGGGGCCACGACAGACACGTTTTTTACTGCTAATCGTCAATCGCCCTGGTACCTTGTAGCCTTTGGTATGATCGGCTCGTCGCTTTCCGGCATCACCTTTATATCCGTTCCCGGCAATGTAGGCAAGGTAGGCTTTTCTTATTTTCAAGTGGTGCTAGGCTACATTATTGGTTACACGGTGATCATGACCATACTGATGCCCTTGTATTATCGCCTAAACCTGGTTTCCATTTATACCTACCTGGAGCAACGTTTTGATACATGGTCCTACAAAACAGGCGCATTCTTTTTTCTGCTTTCGCGGACAGTGGGCTCCTCCTTGCGTCTCTGCTTATCGGCAACTGTACTTCAACTCTTTCTTTTTGATGCGTGGAACGTTCCGTTTTATGTTACGGTTGCCATCACTATTTTTTTAATCTGGATTTACACCTTCAAAGGCGGCATCAAGACCATTGTATGGACGGATGCATTTCAAACTATTTTTCTTGTGTCGGCTGTAATCATTAGTGTGTACCTGATTTCTCAACGGCTGGGTCTCTCATTGAGTGGGATGATACGCACTGTCTATGAAAGTGATTATTCAACGATCTTTTTCCTGGATGATGCAAATAGCACGTTGTTTTTTCCAAAACAATTCTTTGGTGGTGCTTTCATTGCGATCGCTATGACTGGCCTGGATCAAGACCTCATGCAAAAAAATCTCACCTGCAGGAATCTGCAGGAAGCTCAGAAAAATATGTTTTGGCTGACCATTTCCATTGTCATTGTCAATCTGCTCTTCCTCACACTCGGCGCCCTTCTTTATATCTATAGTGAGACAAAAGGTTTGGCCCTTCCAGCCTACAGCGACGAATTGTATCCCCGACTGGCCCTTCAAGAATTTGGTTTGCTTGCAGGAGTTTTCTTTTTGTTGGGAATTATTGCCTCTTCCTATGCCAGTGCGGACTCGGCGTTGGCGTCTCTTACCACTTCGTTCTGCATCGACTTTCTGAATTTCAAAAACAAGCCGGAGTCCGTCAAGCGCAAGCAAAAAAATATGGTGCATTTTGGGTTCTCCATTCTGTTCCTGATCATCATCCTAATATCCAAAGAACTCAATCAGCGCTCGCTGATTGATACCGTGCTCCTGGTGGCGGGCTATACCTATGGCCCGTTGCTGGGCCTGTTTACGTTTGGGCTATTCACCACACGCCGTGTGAAAGACAAGCTGGTGCCACTGGTGTGCGTAATCGCTCCATTAATTTCTTTCTGGATCAGCTCTTATTCTGCTGAATGGTTATCCGGCTATAAAATCGGCAATGAAATTTTGATTGTAAACGGGACTATTACATTCATCGGGTTATGGATAATCTCCACAAAAACAGAAAAGGTTGAATCGAATAATTAACAACAGTATCCAACTTTTTCATTCAAGCTCTTTGGCGGGATCCCAAAAATGTTTTTCAAATTCCAAAATTTTATCTTTCAGGACTTTAACGCCTTCTTTTTCCAACCGTTCCTTCATGGCATTCGGTGTTTCAAAATGATGCTTCCCTGTCAGAAATCCCTGACTATTCACGACGCGATGGGCCGGCACTTTCTTGAGCGTGTGGGCGGCATTCATGGCCCATCCCACCATACGCGCGCTCATGGCCGTACCCAGATAGCGGGCGATGGCGCCATAGCTGGTCACTCTTCCTCTTGGAATGAGCTTCACCACCTCATGGACATCTTCAAAAAAGTTGTGTCCGACCGGTTGCTTTTTGCTGGTTGTCATCTCTAAATAGCTGAAATGTTGCAGAAAGAATGCATTTATCCAAAAAAACCGGAATCGTCGATTAATTTTGCCCAACCTTTATCTATGCGGCTTGTACTATTGCTCCTGTTGGTCATTCTCAACTGTGAGGTATTCGCTCAACAACTGGTATTCCCCGACCAACCCGATTGGACACATTTGGATGAGGGGAAACCAGTATCCTTTACGTTGGCTGTTAGTGGAAATCTTCCTCCTGTCCGGTATGCTTTGGACGGAGGCAATGGATTCGGCATGCAACTTGATTCGATTGGCCATTTCAACTGGACACCATCGTTTGATCTGGTGCCTCGTCTGGAAAAACAAAAAGAAGTAAGTGTGATCTTTCAGGCCGAATGGAAAGATGGCAAGCGCGTGCGCCAGCCTGTGAATTTTCTTGTCAATCATATCAATCGTCCACCGGTGGTGGAGGAACTTCCTACGTTCTATGTAAAGCAAAACACAGCTTCAAAATATCAAATTCCTGCCGACTATGTGCGTGACCCGGATGGGGATCCGCTGATTTTTAAGCCGCGCGAATCA
>JANXYC010000096.1 GCA_025350305.1 Cyclobacteriaceae bacterium
GACTAAATAATTTATTTATGAGGTAAGGATAAAATAAAAAGAGCCAATCCGAAAAGGGAAAGGCTCTTTACTGCTGTTGAAAGGATGTATGTCTCGTTAGCTCTTAAGTTTCTCCTTGAAAAAATCAATCGTGCGAGTCCACGCCAAAGTTGCTGCAGCTTCATCGTATCTCGGAGTGGTGTTGTTATGAAATCCATGTATTGGAAGACAAAGGCACGGGTGATGATCGAATGAAAAAATTAAGACTTAGCCGCTTTCTTTTTATAGGTTGCCACTCGCTTATCTTTAATAACGCCTTTCCAGTTCAAGCCAAAACTAAAATCATAAGCATTTCCCTCACTGTCAATATGTACTTTCATGTCGTGCGGAACGTCTTCCAATTGTTGTTCAACTGTTTCCATATTGGCAGGCATTTGAACGGGAAGCAAAGCGGAAGGCTCCGCTCCGCCAGATAGCACATCCATCACAGCTTGATCCATCACACCAAATCCATATAAAATTCCATCTACTTGCTTTTCGAACTCAGCAAATACCATGGGTTTATTGCCTTGAATTACCACCACTATTGGCTTTCCGTTCATGGCCACTTTTGTATCTAGTATTGATTTTAGATCACTAACATTGGAAGCAATTATTTCTTTTCCTTTATAAGATCGGTTAGTAATAGTTGGGTCGATGACCGGATCACCTGCCGCAATACTTTTTTCTCTTGCATAGGATGCTAGGTAAGAACCATATTGAAGTGAAATGGGAACGTAACCATTACCACCTTTCTCCCGATCTTCCTTACTGTAACCTGTACTGCCTTCCGGGCTTTTAATAAAAACAATAGCCAGGTCAGCTTGTGTTGGATCATCCGTTATATTAAAATATTTTTTTGCAATGTCAATACTCACTGGATATTCAATTCGCTCGGGTGTTAGGTTACCAAAGAAGTCCATTGCGGCCGGAACAATGCGCTTAGGAATGTAAACGGTTTTACTTTTCTGAAGAGGAAGGATTTTGCCTTTGTTCTTTAAAAGAATCAAAGACTTCAACTGTACTTTATAGCCAGCAGTCATATATTCAGCATTTCCAACAACACTCTTAGAAATCTGGGGATCTAAGTAAGGGTTCTCGAAAAGTCCGACACGAAAAATATTTTTTAACAATCGCACGGCAGACTCTTCCATTCTCTTTCTCATAAATTGTTCACCGTGTTCCTTCACGCCCATCTGATAAGCCTCAAGTACCGGCCCCGCAACATTGTTACCACCAAACTGATCAACACCAGCCATGATCACTTTGTAATGTCGTTGCGCAACTGTTTGAGCTTCTACTCCCCACGATTTCCCCGAAAAAATATCCGGAGTCTTTCCTTCGTCTGCCGTAATACGCCAATCCGTGCACACTACTCCATCATATCCATACTTTTGCCTTAACAGATCAGTAATGATGTATTTAGAAAACCCATTGCCTACGTTCTCATTGTATTTGGTGTCCTGATTATAGGAGATTGTATAATACGGCATAACGGCTGAAGCCATCTTTGTTTTTCCCGTCAAATTAAAAGCGCCTTTTAGAAAGGGGATCAAATGTGTATTGAAATTATTACCGGGATAAACAGCAAATTTTCCATACGCATAGTGTCCATCCCGTCCACCTTCTTCCGCACCACCACTCGGCCAATGCTTCACCATGGCGTTCACACTGTGGTAACCCCAGCCATTCTTTAACTCTGCGCTGCCGAAAGAAGTTTGAAACCCGTCCACGTAAGCTCGTGCCATATCTGCAGATAAGGTAGGGTCCTCACCAAAAGTGCCACTGATTCTATTCCACCTCGGCTCGGTTCCTAAATCGATCTGCGGGGAAAGTGCAGTTGCAATTCCTAACGCTCGATACTCCTTTCCTGCCATCGTTCCAAATTTTTGAACTAGTGCCGGATCAAATGTTGCAGCCAGTCCAAGAGATTGAGGCCACATTGAAATTTTTCCTCCGCTGCCTGCATTATACTCCGTACTGGCATCAACACCATTACGTGGGTCTGAGCTTATATTCACAGGGATTCCCAATCCAAGGCTTTCAACCAGAGCCTGTGCATTATTATTCCATCGTGCAGCAACCTCAGGACTCTCCACAGAAGTTATTAGTACATGACGAAGATTGTCATTAGTCAAAAATGTTTTTTGTTGATCCGAGAGATCGGAAGAAATTGCACGGCTTTCGGCCAAAAGTTTACCATTATAAGTTCCACTCCCAAATCCTCTTGGTCTGGCTGGAATAGATTGATGTCCGCTGTAAAGCATCAATCCAGCAATTTGCTCCACCGTCATTTTTGAAGCCAGATCCTTTGCTCGTTCGTCTACAGGCAATCGCCAGTCTTCATATTTATCGAGGCTTCCATTTTTATTAAGATCCTTAAAAGCCAAACCATCGACTGTCAGTATTTTTATTGCAGATGTAGACGAATAGCCTAAGGTTTGTCCCTTCTGATTTGTAATGATTGAAAAGTTTTCAATCTTCTTTTCATTCCATTGCTGACCAAATGATATTAAAGTCAAAAGAACACAGGGTAAGGTGATTAATAGTCTCATAGGGGTGGGA